>DATIVR010000022.1:0-17460 GCA_035465695.1 Gammaproteobacteria bacterium | reverse complement strand
AGCCGAAGGGCGCCGCCAGGGACGGCGGCGCCTTCACACCCGAGGCAGGAGCCTCGGGTGTGAAGCTGCGCAGCGAGCGAGAAGCGCAGAGAAGCCGCGCTTCGCGGCCCGCGCTCCGGCAGGGCGGTTTTGGCGACTTTTGCCAAGACAAAAGTCGCCCGCGCCCCGGGAGGGGCGCGGAACAAGACAGGGAGGTCATCTATGACGCCGTGAATGATGGAAGTAACCGAACTTGCCCGTCTAAACAACTCCGCTGCCCGAAGGCGGCGGAACAGATTTCGACAGGGATTTCGTCTTCCGGTCGCTGCCTTCCATCAAGGCAGCGCGCGCCGATCAGTCGAGATCGGCGAGCAGGTTCTGCGCTTCGCGCATGTTCCGCCGGATGTGCTTCAGGTACGCGTCCTTCGCGACTTCCCTGTCGGACATGGTCCGCGCGTGGTACGGCCCGCGGTTGTAGCAGATCACACTGCGATCCCAGCTCGGCATCTCCTGCATGCAGTACGCGAGGTAGCGCGCCGCGATGCGGATGTTGAGGCTGTCGTTGTGCTGCAGCGAGTGGGCAGTCACCGGCTTGCCGTTCACCAGGAGCGCGGTCTGTTGGCGCACCTGGCCGCAGCCGTAGGAATGCTTGTCCATGCCCTTCTTGTGATGGCACAGGCTGGATTCCTGGGTCAGCACCGCCGTGAGGGTGAGCGGGAAGTCATAGCTCGCGGGGACATCCTCGGCGTAATAGCTGGAGCCGACCACCGAGGCATATAAGAGCGCCCAGCTCTGCGTGCGCGTGAGCCCGTCTCCCGCGAAGGCGGGCATGGCTGCGATGCAGAGAGTGAGTCCCAAGGCGACCCAGGCTGGCGTCTTGATGGTCAAGTCCCGTCCCATATGCAGTAGAAGCGCGCTCGGCCGCCCCCAGTTGACATATTTTACGGGTCAGCGACCCGTCGGACAAGCTTTAGCCAACAGCGGCTCAGTTCACGGCGGCCAGCAGGGTCTGGGCTTCGTGCATGCGGCGGCGGATGGATCGCAGATAGCTATCCATCTGCACCTGCTTCTCGGTCATCTTCCGGGCCCGGTAGGGACCCTTGTTGTAGCAGATCACGCTGCGGTCCCAGTCCGGCATGTGCTGCATGCAGTAAGCGAGGTAGCGTGCCGCGATGCGGATGTTGAAACCATCGTCTTTCTGCAGCTTCTTGGCGGTGACCGGCTTGCCATACATCAGCGTGGCGGTGTGCTCACGCAGCTGGCCGCAGCCGTAGGACTCCTTGTCCATGCCCTTCTTGTGGTTGCAGAGGCTGGACTCCTGGGTGAGCACCGCAGTCAGCGTGCGTGGGAAGTCGTAACCTTCCGGCAGCGGATCCGCGTAATAGCTGCTGCCCACCACCGAGGCGTACAACACCGCCCAGTTCTGCTGGCGGGTGAGCCCATCACCCGCCCATGCCTGCGACGCGACCATCAAGGCTGCCAGTCCCGCGGCAGCCAGCATCCAATGCTGTTTCTTCACGACCCATCTCCGTACCCGGGGGGAGGCACAATCCGGCGCCTCCGAAACGGTTTGTCTGACATGTCATGTCGAGATACGCCGGCGCTTGATCCGGCGGACCCAGCGATAGACCCCGTAGCCCAGGGCCGCCAGGACCGTCAGCACCGCCGCCCCCAACGCCTCCAGCTGATGCATGGAGTCGATGATGACGAAACCGTCTCGTTCGCTCTGGAATCCGTTGAAGCCATCCAGGGCCGCCGGCAGGTCCAACACGGCGTCCTTGCCGAGTTGCAGTGCATGCTCATCCGGGTGATAGCTCGACATCCAGTCGTAGAGGCGGCCGGTCCGGTCTTCCTCGATGTGGCCACCCAAGACGTAGCTCACAGGCCGGTCGCTCAAGAATTCCATCACCCGCCGGGCGCTCGCCCGGTAGGCTGAAATATCGTCCACGATGAGTCGCGCCGGGAGTAGGAAATCCCCTGAAAATAGTGACGAAGTTTCCCGGTCGTAGAACACCACGTGGGCCGCGTTATGTCCGGGCGCCGGCAGTATCTCCACCACGCGCCCACCGAGATCCAATCGCGCGACACCTCGCGGCCAATCCGGAAATCCGAAGAACTTCCGCACCGACGGCAACTGCGCCGGCACCAATGTCACGTCCGGAAGCGCCTGGAACTGCGGGTCGCCGGCACGGTGATCGAGATGGGTGTGGCTGTGCGCCACGATCAGCGGCAGATGCTTGCCGTCTCTCTGCGGCAGCAGGCCGAGCACCGTGGCAGCGAGGGGCATGAGCTTGGGGTCGGCCACGTCGCCGGTGTCGATGAGCAGCGCCGCGCGATCACCCGCCAAAAGGTAAATGAACGGCGCTTCCCAGGTGGAGCAGAGGTCCTCACGGAGGATCCAGGTACGCGGGCCGAAGCGGTAGGTCTCGAGCGGTGGATGCTTTCCCTGGCTGCAGTCCACGGCGCCCGGGTCCCAGTGGGCATCCAGCGCTGGTGGAGAATCAGCCTTCACGGGAGCAGTGAACAGCGACAGGGACAGGACGAACCAGAAGGCACGCATGGAAGACTCCTGAAGTGAGTGTGAGGCGGCGCTCAGCGCCGCGAAGGGGATGCCGACGATGAGCCCAGGTAGGCCTGGGCCATCTTGATGAAGGTGTCGAGGGACTCGGTGGTGCGGCGCCTGTCGCCGGTGCTCATGAACTCCATGAACAGGCCGTCGAAGACCGCGCCTAGCAAGGTCACGAAGGCAGGATCCCGCTGCGGTTCCGGCACCGAGGCCTGGATGAGTTCCAGCCAGTTCATGGCGTTGCGCTTGAGATAGCGCCCGTAGATCTTGGGAGTCTGCGCCGCCAGCATGTGCAGCTGATAGAGCAGCCGCAGTGTGGCGTAGTTGGGTTCGGTGAGGGCCCAGTCCCAGAACGCCCGCAGCAAGGGCGCTTTGCGCCCGGCCTGCGCCATGGCGGTGAAGGAGCGCTGCAGACGCGCCTGCATCTCCTCCAGCACCTGCTGGATGAGCTCTTCCTTGGAACCGAAGTGGAAGATGAGCAGGCGCGCGCTGGTGCCGGTGGCCTTGGCCATGGGCCGCAGTGACAGGTCGGCGATGCCATGCTTGCCGAGGTAGGCGATCAGCGCATCCAGCAGCTCGTGTTTGCGCGATGGTCTTAGGGAGGGCATGAAACGAGTGTTACATGTAACACTCGTTTCAGTCAAGGGTCAGGGCAGCAGGTCTTTGAGCAGGCTGACTCCGTGCCGAATCTGTGCCGGGCTCGCGCCACCGTAGCCCAGGATCAGGCCGCTGCGGACCGGCGGCTGGAGATAGCAGATGGACAGGGGCCGCACTGAGAGGCCGGCGGACGCGGCGCGGCGCGTGAGCTCCACGTCGTCCATGTCTCCTGGCAGGAACGCGCTGAGGTGCATGCCGGTATCCGCGCCCATCAGTTCCAGCTTGCCGGGAAGTCCCTCCTGGACGGCTTGCACCAACGCGGTGTGTCGCTCGCGATACACCTGGCGCATGCGGCGCAGGTGTCGCGCGAAATGGCCTTCGCGGATGAAATCGGCCATGGCGGCCTGCTGCAGGGTGGCGGTGAAGGTATCGGTGGCTTCGCGGATCAGCGTGAACGCCGGTATGAGATCGCGAGGCACCACCACATAGCCCACGCGCAGCGCCGGGAACATGACCTTGCTGAAGCTGCCCACGTAGAGCACGCGACCGCTGGTATCGGAGCCCTGCAGGGCCGCGAGCGGCCGGCCGCCGAAACGGTATTCGCTGTCGTAGTCATCCTCCACGATCCAGGCGCCGCTACGCTCGGCCCAGTCCAGCAACGCCATGCGGCGGGTGGCGCTCAGGGTTGAACCCAGCGGGAACTGATGCGACGGCGTGATGTAAGCCAGCCGCGCATCGCGGGCGCGGCGGATGCCCTGCGCCACGTCCAGCCCTTCACGGTCCACCCGCACCGGCACGAGCTTGGCGCCTACCAGAGCGAAAGCCTGGCGGGCGCCGGGATACCCCGGCTCTTCCAGCCACACCTTGGCGCCGGGATCCACCAGCGCCTGGGCGATGCATTGCAGGCCCTGTTGGGAGCCGGTGGTCACCATGATCTGCGAGGCATCGCAGCGCACGCCGCGGAAGGTGCCGAGATACGCCGCGATGGCTTCACGCAGCGGTGCTTGGCCCATGGCATCGCCATACACCATGGTGTCGTGGTGCGTGCTGCGCGCGTGGCGGGTGATGAGCCGGGTCCAGGTCTTGATGGGGAAATGCTCGAGCGCCGGCAGGCCGACGCGGAACGCGCCGTCGTTCTTCAGCCAGGTGGGGTCCGGCAAGCGCGTGGCGCTGATGCGCTCGGCCACCGGGCGGCGCGGCGAAGCCACCCCGTCCCGCCCGCGCGGCCCCACCGGCTTCGGCGTCTCGTCCGGCAGTGAACGCGCGACCTGGGTGCCCGCCCCCACCGTGCTCTCCAGATACCCCTCGGCCAGGAGCTGTTCGTAGGCGCTCAGCACCGGGATGCGGGAGATGCCGAGTTCCTTGGCGAGGCCGCGGGTGGAGGGTATGCGCTGCCCGGCCCGCAGGCGTCCGTCCAGGATCGCCTGGCGGAACCAGTCCGTGAGCTGGCGATACAGCGGTGCCCCCGGTTCCAGGGCGAGGGGAGGCAGCAGGCTGGCGGCGAGTCGCGGCATACGCACCCCTAAAGTGGTCATGCTGAATATTAGCAAAGTGGGTATTCAATAGTACCACTTGCGCGCCTAGATTCTGCCTCGTGTGCGGCATGTCGCCGCCGGAGGACTCCACATGCGCAGTCTCGGGATCATCGCCCTCGCCTTTCTCTCGTTACTGGCCGGCCCGGCCCGGGGGGCGACCGCACCCGCCGCTGCCCACGACGGGCAGCACGATTTCGACTTCCATCTCGGCGCATGGAAGAGCGAGATATCCCATCTGCAGCATCCGCTCACCGGTTCCACCACCTGGGTGAAATGCCAAGGCTCGCTGGTGGCGCGAAAAGTCTGGGACGGCCGCGCCCAGATCGAGGAACTGGAAGCCGATTGCCCGGGCCAGCACATCGAAGACCTGCTCTTGTTCCTCTACAACCCGAAATCCGGCGAATGGAGCTTGAATGCGGCGGCGGCCGGGGACGGCGTGATGGACCGGCCCATGTTCGGGCGATTCAAGGATGGCCGCGGCGAGTTCTACGACCAGGAGACCTACCAGGGCAGGAACATCCTGGTGCGGCAGGTCTGGTCCGACATCACTCCCACGTCACATCATTTCGAGCAGTCGTTCTCCGATGACGGCGGCAAGACCTGGGAGCCGAACTTCAAGGCGACTCTGACGCGGGTGCAGTGACATGCCCGGCAGCCTCCGACAGATGCCACTGGAGACGACCATGACGCTACGCCTAGGAACCTGGCTTTGCCTTGCCTCGCTATCGCTGCTGCCGCTCCCTGCCCTGGCGGCGGACGCGCCGATGCCCGCCGCGGTGCACGACGGGCAGCATGACTTCGATTTCGACATCGGCGCGTGGCACACCCACATCACGCGCATCCTCGATCCCTTCGCGGCCGACCCGCAGTCCATGGAACTGGACGGCACCGTGAACGTGCGCAAGGTCTGGGGCGGCAAGGCGCAGCTGGAGGAGATCGAAGTGGACGGGCCGAAAGGGCACTGGGAAGGCCTGTCGTTGCTGCTCTACAACCCGATTGCGCGCCAGTGGAGCCAATCCTATGCGAACAGCAAGGTCGGCACCCTGTCGCCATCGGCGACGACCGTCGGCGGATTCAAGGATGGCCGCGGCGTGCTGGTGGGCCAGGACAGCACCACCTATGACAGGACCATCCTGGTGAAGGCCGTATGGTCCGACATCAAGCCGGATTCGCACCGGTACCAGGAATGGTATTCGGAAGACGGCGGGACCACCTGGGTGCTGTCGTTCACCGCTGAGCTAACCAGATCGAACCAGTAAGCGCCGACCCCGCCATGGAGAACATCATGCATACCCTCGCAAAGACCACCCTGCTCTGCCTCGTGCTCTTGGCCGGTCCGGCGCTCGCGGACGTCACACCCACGCTGCCGAGCAGCCGGGACGGTCAGCACGATTTCGATTTCAATGTGGGCACCTGGCATACCCATATCCGCTACCTGCAGCATCCGCTCTCAGATCACGAGAGCTGGACCACCTTCGACGGTACGGTGGTGGGGCGCAAGCTCTGGGACGGGCAGGCCAACTTCGAGGAGATCGAGGCGGACGGACCGACAGGCCACTTCGAGGGACTGACCTTGTCGCTCTACGACAAGCAGGCCCAGCAGTGGTCCCAATACTTCGCCAACAGCAACGGCGGCCAGTTGGATGCTCCCACCCTCGGCGCTTTCAAAGACGGCCACGGCGAGTTCTACGGCCAGGATACGGTGGACGGCAAGACCGTGCTGGTACGCATGATCTGGAAGGACTTCACGCCGACCCGCCACCGCGTGGAGCAGTCCTTCTCCGCCGACGGCGGCAAGACCTGGGAGGTCAATTTCGTGGGCGACCTGACCGCCACCACGGAACAACCCAAGGTGCCCACGGCCTTCGTCGATCCTGCCCAGCACGACTTCGACTGGCAGCTCGGCAGTTGGGACATCCACATGAAGCGGATGCTGCATCCCCTCTCCGCAACCGAGACTTGGACCACCTATGACGGCACCGTGGAAGTGAGCAAGGTGTGGGGCGGTCGCGCCAATCTGGCGGTCATCGACACCAAAGGCCCCACCGGGCATCTGCAGTTCCTTTCGCTACGCCTCTACGAGCCCAAGAGCCACCAATGGACCTTGAACTTCGCTCACGCCGGCAGCGACCTCGTGGGCAGTCCCATGCACGGCCGGTTCCACGACGGCAAAGGCGAGTTCTACAACCAGAGCACGCTCGACGGAAAGGGCATATTGGAACGCTTCGTGTTCGAGGTGCTGAAACCCGGCAGCCGCACCCGCGACGAGCAGTCCTTCTCGGCGGACGGCGGCAAGACCTGGGAGACCAACTGGATCAACACCCAGGAGACGAGCCTGGACGATGAAGGACTGAACGTGAACTGATGCGGCCGCGGCGGCAGGGACAATCAGCGCAACTGGCTGTCCTTGCTGCCGCGCCTGTTATAGAGGCTGTGTTGCTGCACCTGCTTGTCGGCCTCGGTCTGGCAGGCGATGCACAGGCGCACGCCGGGCATGGCGGTACGCCGCGCCGGCGGGATCTCGGTGCCGCATTCCTCGCAATGCGTGAGGCTGGGACCCGCGGGCAGGCGCCGACGCGCGGCCTTCACCGCATCGTCGATGCTGGCATCGATCTGGTCCTGCACTGCGCCGTCTTTTGCCCAACCCGTCGCCATGTCTGCTCCTGGATATATCCGCTCACATTATGCTCTGCTCCTGACATGGGGTCCTAATCCCCTTATCTCCAGGCCCGTTTCAGGCTAATGTCATGCACCCCGATGGGTCCATCCATGAGAGGTCTGCCATGCGTCTCCTGTCCCTCGCCCTGGCGCTGTCCTTGCTCGCCTGGGATGCCTCCGCCGCCGATACGACCCATCCCTTCGATGCCCATGACCTGGTGATGATGGACCGGGTCAGCGACCCGCAGCTCTCGCCGGAGGGCTCGAGCGCCGCCTTCTCGGTGCGGGAGACCGACTTCGCCGCCAACAAGGGCATCACCAGCGTCTGGATACAGGACCTCGGCTCCGCGGATGCGCAACCGCGGAAACTCGCGGAAGGCAACAGCCCGCGCTGGTCACCGGACGGCAAGTACGTCTATTTCCTCTACAGCAAGTCAGGCCCAAGCCAGCTCTGGCGCGTGAGCACCGCGGCTGGAGCCACCCCGGAGCAGCTCAGCAACTATCCGGTGGATGTGAACGGCTACAAGCTCTCGCCGGACGGCAAGCGGGTGCTGGTCTCGATGGATGTGTTCATGGACTGCGCCGATCTCGCCTGCACCAAGGCGAGGCTCGATGCGCGCGCCGCGAACAAGGCCAGCGGCCGCATCTATGACCACCTCTTCATCCGCCACTGGAACGTGTGGATGGACGGCCGCCGCTCGCAGCTGTTCGCCGCCAGCTTCGGTGCCGATGGCAAGCTCGCGGGCGAGCCCGTGTGGCTGACCCGCGGCATGGACGCGGACGTGCCCTCCAAACCCGACGGCGACGACAGCGAGTTCAACTGGTCGCCTGATGGCGGCACCGTGTATTTCGACGCGCGCGACGTGGGACCGAGCGAGGCCTGGTCCACCAACTTCGACGTGTATTCGGTCCCTGCGGACGGCTCCGGCAAGCCTCAGGACCTGACGGCCGCCAACAAGGCCTGGGACGGCTTCCCGCTGGCGTCGCCGGACGGCAAGACCCTCTACTACCTGGCCATGAAGACACCGGGCTTCGAGGCGGACCGCTTCGGGATCATGGCGCGGGACCTCACGACGGGTAAGACTCATGAGGTGGACCCGAAATGGGACCGCAGCGCGGGCGCGCTGAAGATCTCCGCCGATGGCGCCACGCTCTATACCACCACCGATGACTGGGGCGACCATGCCCTGTTCACCGTGGATGCCGCGACCGGCAAGGTGGTACGCATCAGTGGCCATGGCACTCTCATGGGCTTCGACCTGGTGGGCAGCCACCTGCTGTACGGCCTGGAGGACTTCAAGCATCCCACAGACCTGTACCTGGCCGATGCTTCGGGCAAGGGTCCGCAACAGGTGACGCACTTCAACGCAGAACGGCTGAAGGACATCCGGTTCGGCGACTTCCAGTTCTTCACCTTCAAGGGCTGGCACGGCGATACCGTGCAGGGCTACGTGATGAAGCCGGTAGGCTACGTGCAGGGAAAGAAATACCCCATCGCCTTCCTGGTGCACGGCGGCCCACAGGGCGCCTGGACCGACGACTTCCACTACCGTTGGAACCCCGAGACCTACGCGGGCCAGGGATTCGCCGTGGTGGCGATCAACTTCCATGGGTCCACCGGTTACGGGCAGGCGTTCACGAACGCGATATCACAGCACTGGGGCGATCGGCCGCTGGAGGACCTGCAGAAGGGCTACGCCGCGGCGCTAAACCGGTATCCGTTCCTGGACGCGGGGCGTGCCTGCGCGCTGGGCGCGAGCTACGGCGGTTACATGATCTATTGGATGGCCGGCAAGTGGAACAAGCCCTGGAAGTGCCTGGTGGACCACGACGGCGTGTTCGACAACCGCATCATGTACTACGCCACCGAGGAACTGTGGTTCACCGAGCATGAGAATGGCGGCACCCAATACCAGCACCCCGCCAACTTCGAGAAGTTCAATCCGCTCAACTACGTGAAGGACTGGCGGGTGCCGATGCTGGTGATACACAGCGCCAACGACTTCCGCATCCCGCAATCCGAGGGCTTCAGCGCCTTCACGGCCCTGCAGCGTCGCGGCATCCCCAGCGAGCTGCTCACCTTCCCGGATGAGTTCCACTTCGTGGTGAAGCCGCAGAACAGCCTGCAGTGGCATGAGACGGTGAATGCGTGGCTCAAGAAGTGGACCGCGCCGCAGAAACCTTGAGACGCCTGCCGATGGGACGATAATGAGAAGGGGCCGCAGGCCCCTTCTCTCTTTACAGGTAGGAGCGCCTATGCGCGTAGGTATCCTGGGTTCCGGATTGATGGGAGCCAAGCTCGGCACGCTGTTCGCGCGCGCCGGCCATGAGGTGGTCTTCAGTTACTCGCGCAGCGAGCGCAAGCTGCAACGGCTGGCGCGGCAAGCCGGCGGCAAGGCACGTGCCGGCAGCGTGCGCGAGGCGGTGCTGGAGGCCGATGCGGTAT
Source organism: Gammaproteobacteria bacterium (assembly GCA_035465695.1). Lineage (GTDB taxonomy): Bacteria > Pseudomonadota > Gammaproteobacteria > Natronospirales > REEB76 > DASUBN01. The sequence goes on along the minus strand of DATIVR010000022.1, from coordinate 7,679 downwards.
TGCTGGCCGTGCACTGGTCGCGGGTGCGGGATGTGCTGAAGCAGGCGGGGGGTTTGGCCGGCAAGACGGTGATCAGCTGCTCGCTGCCCATGAGCGGCGACGACAGCCGACTGGTGGTGGCGGATACCTCGTCAGGAGCCGAAGCGCTGGCGAAGATGATCCCGAAAGCCCGGGTGGTGGGCGCGTTCGGCACGGTGCCGAGCGAGGTGTTGTTCGGGGTCTATGCGGCACGCCGCCGCAAGCGCCGGCCAAGCCTCGTGTATTACGGCGACGACCGACGCGCCAAGCAGACGGCAGCGAAGCTGATCGGCGACATCGGATTCGAGCCGGTGGATGCGGGACCGCTGAAGATAGCCAGGTACGCCGAACCTTTCACGCTGCTGATAGCGCAGCTGGCCTATGAGGGCAAAGGCGGAGCCGGATTGGCCTACCGGTTCGAGCGCTTCCCTCGCTAGCGACGCTTGCCCTTCTTGCCGCCCAGGTTCACCACCACGTGATAAGCGACGGCATCCCAGGCGTTGTGGATGCCGGTGAACAACAGCACCAGCACCGCAGCGCCCACACCGAACAGGGCGCCATGGGTGTCAGAGGGCGCCGCGAAAGCCGAGACCGCCACGGTGACATAGGCCACCACCGGCAGCAGCGCATGGAACATCCAGTCTTCCAGCACCGGCGTGTAGGCGGTCTGGGTGTGCATGCGGCGCGCCACGGAGAGCGCATACACGGTGCCGAATATCCCGATCAGACCGAACAGTACCGAGGCGGGTTCGATGCTGGCCCAGGGGATTCGCACCAGTGCCGCGAGCATCAGGACCGCGGTGAAATGCACCACGGTGGGCGTGCTGAACGCCGCCCCCGCCTCGGCCACGCCCTTGGGAGGGTCCACGGCGATGAGTGTCATCACCACGAACTGCAGGCCGATCAGGGCGCCCGCCGCCGAACCCACGATCACGTAGAAGCTGTCCCAATCCGCCAATGCCGCCATGCTGTCTCTCCGCTGTGACGCCGTTACGTTACCCTATCCCGCCCTGGAGACCCACATCGGAATCGCGCCATGAAATGCTGGAGCGTCGCACTCTGCGCCCTGCTCGCCTGTCTCAGTCCGCAGGCCAGAGCCGGCGTCTGGCAACCCGGCGCCGGGCACAGCCAGTTGCCGCTGTGGCCGGGGACGCCGCCCGACGATCTGCCCATGCCCGGAGCCGAATACCTGGCGACGGAGACCAAGAGTCTGGTGGCGGGGAAGCCGTACATTTACGTGAGCAACGTCAGGGAGCCGACGCTCACGGTGTATGCGCCCACGGGGAGGAACACCGGCGCGGCGGTGCTGGTGATCCCGGGCGGCGGATTCCAGATCCTGGCCATGGATCTGGAGGGCACCGAGGTGTGCGACTGGCTGAATAGGCGCGGCGTGACCTGCGTGCTCTTGAAATACCGCGTGCCCAGTGAACCCTACGATTGGCACTGCGATTGCCGGCCCCGGAACCGCGAGGTGCCGACCCGTAGCCTCGAGGACGTGCAGCGGGCCATGGGGCTGATACGCCTCAATGCCGAAGCCTGGCACGTGGATCCGCATCGCGTCGGCGTGATCGGCTTCTCTGCCGGCGGCTACCTGGTGGCGGAGATCAGCACGCATTTCGACCGGCGCCTGTATGCGCCGGTGGATGCCGCCGACCGCGAGAGCTGCCGTCCGGACTTCGCCATCGGCATCTATCCTGGGCACCTCGCTACCGATCAGGGCACGCTCAACCCGAATGTCCCCGTCTCGAAAGACACACCCCCGACCTTCCTGTTGCAGGCGGAGGACGACCACGTGGATGGCATCCAGTCGCCGGTGTACTACGCGGCGCTGCAGCAAGCCGGTGTGCCGGCCGAATTGCACGTCTACGCCCACGGCGGCCATGCCTTCGGCCTGCGCCGTACCCATGAGCCCATCACCGCCTGGCCGGACCTGGTGGATACCTGGCTGAAGAGCCTGGGCGTGGTGCCGGACTGAATCAGCGGGAGGGGGATAGCTGCGCGTCCCCGTAGGCTCCGGACAACCTCCCGTCCCGTGCGAAGTCGCGCAACATCTGGAAATAACCCGGCGCGTAGCGGGTCGACAGCCGCTCGCCGTCGGGTCCGGTCTCGAACAGGGTCATGCCATGCTCGGCCTTGGGGTAGTACGCATCGGTGAACGGCAGGCCGGTGTCGATCAGTGACTGGATGCGGCGTCGGGTCTCTGCACTGGGCGCCTCGTAATCCTCGCCACCCTGAATCCAGAGTTGTGGGGTCCTGTCGGCGCGCAGTGTCGGCATGGGGTCGTAGTAGAACGGCGTATGCCAGTCGAGATCCTTGGCCATGGCGCGCAGCTCGCCATCCGTGTGGCTGAGGATCATCCAGCTGAAGTCGCCGCGCACGTCCTTGTACCAGGCTTGCTTGCCATACTTGGCCCGCACTGCGTCCAATGCCGGATAACCGGCCTGCATGTCGCTGACCATCACCTGTTCGGCGGCGCGGGCCACCTCCAGTGCCTTTGCGATGACGTCCGGCGGATAACCTTTCTCGCGCATCTGCAGTTCCACACCTTCCTGGTCTTCCTGCAGCACATTGACGGCGAGACCGAAGCACACGATGACGAAATCCACGTGGGTCTGGTTGGCTGCGATGGGCGCCACCCAGCCCCCTTCGCTGCCGCCTTGCAGGCCGATGCGGCCCAGCCGCGGTCCCGCCAAGCGCTTCGCCTCCACCACCGCCTGCACCACGTCATCCGCCAGCAGCGCGAAATCCTGGGTGTACTTCCCTCCGGACTTGCCGGTGCCGCGCTTGTCATAGACGAAGGCGCCGATGCCCACGGCCGGCAGCATGCGCTGCAAGGAATAACCGGTCAGCGCGGAATCCGGCTCCGAGCCGTGCACCAGCACCACCACCGGTACCTTGCCGGAACCCGCCGGCATCACCAGCCGTCCCTCGAGCCGCGTGCCGTGGCTCATGAAGGTGGCGTCCTGCACGTCGAAGGCGATGCGTTTGCCGGCCATGCCGTTGAATTCGATGGCGCCGGTCCCGCAATCGGAGAAACTCACGGAGATGCCGTCCGGCTGCTTGGTCCACCCCAGGGTGCTGGTCCACTTCCCGCCGGCGCCGGGGTGCAGGGCGCCGGTGCTGCCATCGAAACGGCGCCAGCGCAGCATGCCGTCGTCCAGCGGCGCCACGTCCACGAAGCTGCCATCCGCCAGGCGATAACTGCCGATGTGACAGTCCACGGTCTCGGCGCCGAGACAAGGAGCCGCGAGCGCAAGCAATAACAGGCCGCAGGAGAGTCTGCTGAGATTCATGGCGATACCTCGATGTGGAGCTCGAACGCGCCTTTCCACTGCGCCTCATGGCCGAGTTCGGCGAGACGATCGAGCCCATCGGCGATGACAAGCACGGGATTGCCTGCGAGCTTGCCGGCGTTGCAGGCGAACCGGTTGGTGCCATAAGGAAAATAGAGCTCCGGCTCGCTGAGGGGTCCGGCATACAACAGGATCTCGCCGGGCCGCGGATCACCCACGGGAAGTTCGGGCGGTAACCTGAGCCCCGCGGGAAATGCCTGAGCCAGCGGTGCCCACAGGGCTTCGCCGCTCCAGCGGGCGTGGATCAGCTTGCCCGCATAGGGAAGCATCGCCAACAGACACTCACAGGAGCGAGGCGCGAGATCGTGTCGCAACCTTGCCCTGAAGCTGGCGGTCCCGATCCTGAGCTGCAGTACGTCCGACATGTCGACAAGCCTGGACCCGGATGCCAGGTGCCGTATTGGACGGTTTCAAGGTGCGCGGCCGCTTTTTGCCGGGAACCCGCCGTGGATGGTATGGTCCGAGAAGCATGGGAAGTCAGATGTTGCTGCAATCCAGCGGTGTCACGATCCGCCGGACCCTCGACCGCAGCGGTGCCGAGGTGCCGGCGCATGCCCATGACTGGCCGCTGTTGTCGCTGTTCGTCATGGGCTCCTATTCAAACCGGACCGAGCGGGACGAGCGCTTCATCGCCGGACCTTCCGCGGTGTTCTATGCTTCGGGCTCCGCGCATCACAACGTCGCAGGCATCGACGGCTTCGAGCAGATCGAGATCGAGTTCGATCCCGAGTGGCTGTGCGCGGCGCAACTTCCCTGCGGCCCCGTGTCGCGCTGGATGGGCGGACCGGACAGTACGCAAGCGCGGCGTTTGGCCGGACTTTGCAGCGCGGGGACACCGGAGGGACTGCTGCGGGCCGCGTTACGTCAGTTCCTGCAGGCGGCGCCGATAGCGGCGCCAGAGCCCCCACCTTGGCTTGATGCCGTCATCCGGAGCCTCAAGGAAGATCCGGCGCGGAAGGTCTCCGAGCTGGCGCGCCGTGCCGGCCTGCATCCTTCCTGGCTCGGCACCGCTTATCGGCGCGTCGCCGGCGAAGGGCTCATGGAAAGCGCGGCGCGATTCCGGGTCGAGCGTGCGGCGTGCCTGCTGCGCGAGACGGCGCTGCCATTCCCGCAAGTCGCCGCCGAAACCGGCTTCTGCGACCAAAGCCACATGATCCGGACGTTCCGGCGGGTGCTGGGACGCCTGCCGTCGGCAGTGCGGGATGAGCGGACGCAGTTCCGGCAACGCTGACCCCAAGCGCGATGTGCGCGCGTGGAGCCGAATGACGCCCCGAGATTCGCGTGCCTGCAGTGCATCTGCCGTGGCGAGTGGAACGTATCAGGCCGTGGATATCAGGAAAATGGTGGCCAGGGACGGAATCGAACCATCGACACGCGGATTTTCAGTCCGCTGCTCTACCAACTGAGCTACCTGGCCGTTATTTCTGCTTTTCGCGGGAAATAGGCGTCGAAGGGCGGCTATTAGACCGGTCCGGAAGGGCTGGGTCAAGGGGCTTCGGTCGCTTTTGACTTAGGGTGAGGCCCCCTCTACCCTGCAATGGAGGTCCATGAACACCCAGCTTCGCCCCTCGGCCGTGTCGCCCGCGGATATGGCACCGGAAGCGCGCTACGCCGCGGTGCGAGCGCTGACCGTCGAGTTGTGCCGGGGCCTGGGCGCAGAGGACATGGTGCTCCAGAGCATGCCGGACGCGAGCCCCGCGAAATGGCATCTGGCCCATACCACCTGGTTCTTCGAGACCTTCCTGCTTCGGCCACACCTGTTGGGCTATGAGCCCACTCATCCCGAATACGCCTATCTCTTCAATTCTTATTACGAGAGCCTGGGTCCCCGACACCCGCGCCCGGCACGTGGCCTGATCTCGCGCCCCACGGTGCCGGAGGTCATGGCCTACCGGGAATACGTGGATGAGAACGTGCAGATGCTCCTGGACGCGCGCGGAGCGGATCCGGCCTTGGCGCCGGTGCTGGAACTGGGGTTGAACCACGAACAGCAGCACCAGGAACTGCTGCTCATGGATCTCAAGCACCTATTGTCACTCAATCCCCTGAAGCCCATGTGGCGTGCGTTGCCGACGCTGCCCGCGGCGCGAGCGCGTACCTTGAAATACATCCCGCGCCCGGCGGGTCAGGTTTCCATCGGCCATGGCGGCGGGGCCTTCGCCTTCGACAATGAGACCCCACGCCATCCCGAACTGGTGCCCGCGCACTGCTTGGCCGAACGGCCGGTGAGCAACGGCGACTATCGCGAGTTCATCCGGCAAGGCGGCTACCGCGATGCCGCGCTGTGGATGTCCGACGGCTGGGCCGCGGTGCAGCGCGAGGGATGGCAACGGCCTCTGTACTGGCAGGAAGACATGGCGAGCGAATTCACATTGGGTGGCATGCGCGAGATCGTGGACGCGGCGCCAGTGTGCCATCTCAGCTGGTATGAAGCCGACGCCTTCGCACGGTGGGCCGGCGCGCGACTGCCCACGGAAGCGGAATGGGAGAGCTTCGCCGCCGGCCAGCCCTTCGCGGGCAACTTCCTGGACAGGGGATTGCTGCAGCCGGCGCCGTCCACGGACAGCCAGGTCTTCGGTGATGTATGGGAATGGACCGGCAGCGCCTACCTGCCTTACCCCGGCTACAAGCCATTGGGCGGAGCCTTGGGCGAATACAACGGCAAGTTCATGATCAACCAGATGGTGCTCAAGGGGGGTGCCTGCGTGACGCCGGCAAACCACGTGCGGGCAAGCTACCGTAACTTCTTCTACCCGCAGCAGCGCTGGCAGTTCGCCGGGCTGCGCCTGGCAAAGGACGCCTGATGCGCACTTCCGAAGCTCTCTCCGTCACCTTGCATGACTACCACCCGCAGTTGGACCAGATGTCCAGCGAGGTGCTGGAAGGCCTGAGCCGCCAGCAGAAGACCTTGCCGTGCAAGTATTTTTACGACGAGCGCGGCTCGAAGCTGTTCGATGCCATCTGCGAGCTGCCGGAGTATTACCTCACCCGCACCGAGCTCGGCATCCTGGAGACCCATCTGCCGGCCATGGCGGCAGCCTTGGGCGAGCGGGTGATGCTGGTGGAACCCGGCAGCGGCAGCAGCCTGAAGACGCGTCTGCTCCTGGAGCGGCTGACGGAGCCGGTGGCCTATGTGCCGGTGGATATCTCGCGGGAACACCTGCTCGCGGCGGCCGACAAGTTGAATCGGCTCTACCCGGAACTGGAGGTGCTACCGGTCTGTGCGGACTTCAACCAGCCCTTCGAGGTGCCGGTACCGCGTCAGGCGGCCCGGCGCACTGCCGTGTATTTCCCGGGCTCGACACTGGGGAACTTCGCTCCCAGGGAAGCGGTCCCGCTATTGCGCCACATGCGCAAGCTCGCAGGCCGTGGCGGCGCGCTGCTGATCGGGTTCGACTTGCGGAAAGACGCAGCGGTGCTGGAACGGGCCTATGACGATGCGGCGGGCGTCACTGCGGAATTCAATCTAAACATCCTCGCCCGCATCAACCGGGAATTGGATGCAGACTTCGATCTCAGACGCTTCGTGCATCGGGCCGTGTACAACGCTTCGGAGGGCTGCATCGAGATGCACCTGGTGAGCACCCGTGCACAGCGGGTGCAGGTGGCCGGCGAAGACGTCGACTTCCGGCCTGGGGAACATATCCTCAGCGAGCGGTCTTACAAGTACACCCTGGAAGGTTTCTCGGCCCTGGCAGCACGCGCAGGCCTCAAGATAGAACAACAATGGACCGATGATCGGCGCTATTTTTGCGTGGCGTATCTCACACCGTCTGATAATTGAATCGTAAACTGACTTCCCTGTCTTGTTCCGGCCCCTCCCAGGGGCCGGGTTACTTTTGGCGGCGCCAAAAGTAACCAAAAGCGCTCGCCCGGAGCGCGGGCCGCGAAACGCGCCTTCCCTGCGCTTCTCGCTCGCTGCGGGGCCATGCTCACGGGACATCCTTGTCCCTTCGCGTGGGCGCGGTCTCCTGACCGCGCCCCTTCGGGCCGGCCTTGCTCGCTGCGATGCTCGGCTCGCGCTACGGGGGTAAGAAGAAGAGACGCGAGTTCTTCAAACCCCCTTGGATGCCGGTGAGCACTGGAGCGAGCAAGCCAAGCCGAAGGGCGCCGCCAGGGACGGCGGCGCCTTCACACCCGAGGCAGGAGGCCTCGTGTGTGAAGCTGCGCAGCGAGCGAAGCGCGCAGCTTTAGCCCGCTTCGGGCCGGCATCCAGGGGGAGCGTTTCTTTGGCCACTTTCTTGTCGCGACAAGAAAGTGGCTCGCTCCCGGGAGGGAGCGAAAAGGGATTTCGGCAGGGAGGCCGTC
>DATIVR010000021.1:0-6575 GCA_035465695.1 Gammaproteobacteria bacterium | reverse complement strand
GAGCACGCTCCGGTTGCTCGAGCGTCCGCGCCTAGCCAGAAGCCAAAATCCCTCGTTTTCGCTATGCCCAAGATGGGCGGTGTGTGCTTATCCCTTTTCAGAGGGACGAGCGGGCCTGTGCCGCACGCGCGCGTGCAGCGGATATCAGGACCTTTGAGGGAGCCGGAGGGGGAGTTCTAGGTAATAAAAAACCCGCTACGGCCTTGGCCGTGCGGGTCCTGGATTCGGTGTTCGGTCAGATCGTCAGCTGTGAACAACGCCGGCCCGCACGGAGGTGCGCATGCAGCAGCACATGCACATGGTCATGCAGGAAGCGAGGGCGGCGATCGACACGTATTGCGTCATGTGGCGAATATCTCCGAAGCCCCGGGGCTTGTCAAGCGCGGCCGCTGTCCGGTGCCAGCAGCATCTCGTGATGCGCTTGATGTTGGTCTCGGTCTCCTTCGCTCGGGTGGAATGATGATGCTTGCCCCAGCTTCTTCGTTCGTGCCGCGACATCTGCGACAACTGGCGGCGGCGCTCTTCGAGCATGCGTAAGGTCACCCCGGCATCCAGCCTTCCTGCCGAAGTCCCTATGACGACGACGTCGCGGTGCCGCCTAGTCATCGCGCCGCGCTTCCGCGCGGTCGCCTTCGGCAGTCAAACCGGTCGGCAGGTAGGTCTCGACCCGCAGGCCGCGGCCCGGCTGGCTGACCAGCTCGAACTGTCCGTCCAGCGACATCACCCGCTCCCGCATGCTGAGCAGCCCCACCCCGGGCGCCACGCTGGCGACATCGAAGCCCTCGCCGTTGTCGTCGATCACCAGGTTCACCTGGCCGGCGACGCGGCTCAGGCGCACCGACACGCGCCCGGCCTTGGAATGCTTGGCCACGTTGGCCATGGCTTCCTGCACCACGCGGAACAGCGCCACGTTGATGGGATCGGGGATGCCCCTGAACTCGCCTTCCAGCGTGAGGTCGCAGGCGATGCGCGGATTCTGCTCCTTCCACTGCGACAGGTATTCCCGCACGCACTCTCCGATGCCCGCCACGTCCAAGAGCGTGGGCCGCAGGCGCAGCATGATGCGGCGCAAGCCGTTCTGCATCTCCGCCAGGTTGGCGGTGATGTTGCGGATCTGGGCGCGGGTATCCGGCTGCAGCCGGTGCTCGGCGCGCAGCATGGTGGCGATGTCGTGATAGATGGAGGCGAAGCCTCGGCCCAGCTCCTGGTGCATCTCGTGCACGATCTGGCGGCGATCGTCTTCCAGCAGTTCGAACATGCGCTGCGTGAGGTGACGGTTCTGGGACAAGAGCTTCTGCGCCAGCTGCTCGGCCTCATGCACCCGCCGAAAGCCGTCGCGCTGCGCCGTGCCGTCCATCAACGCCAGCAGGTAGCTCTCGCTCTCGGCATGGTAGGTGGCGGAGATCTGCGCGGCGAAGCTGCTGCCGTCGGGCCTCTGGATCTCGGCTTCGCCGCTACGCACGCCCTGTTGCTTGGCCGCGCCGGCCAGGAGCTCGCTGAACGCGGGCCAGGAGCCCGGTGCGAGGTAGGTGTCCAGGCGGGTCTTGCGCCATTCCCGGTGGCCGCCGCCCAGCAGCGCCGCCGCTGCCTGGTTCAGTTGCAGGATGGCGCCATGCCGGTCCAGGGTGAGGAAACCCACCGGCGCCGACTCATAGAGGGATGTGTAGCGCGTCAGGGCGTCGTCCAGGTCACCCCGGACATGGCGCAGCTCCTTGTTCTGCATCTCCAGTTCCACATGGTGGACCTGGAGCGAGTGCATCTGCTTGCGTGCGTCGTTGTCGAGGCGCGCGCGGGTGGCGCGCCTGCTTTCACCGGCCTTCCTGGCCGGCGACCGCCGTGGCGGTCTCTTCTCAGTGGGCATGTCCTTGCTCTCCCGCACGGTCTAGGTCCCGTGCATCCCGGTATCAGTGGGCTTCTGCAGCCTCTTGTTCATCTGGATTTGTTTCGCCTCCGGTCTGGGTGCAGGTGATGACCACCCCATCGATCACGTTATCGAGTGTGCGGTAGGGGAGGATCCTCACCCGGAACCGCCGGCCGTCGCGGCTCCTGATCTGCTTGTCTGAGAATACAAGCGTCCGCAGCACCTGCGCCACGTCCTTCTGTAAATCGGGATATGACAAATCCGTCACGATGTCCCCCAGCTGCCGGCCCACGTCGCTGGGGATGAGGCGGAACACCTGGGTGGCGCTGTCCGTGAACAGCCGCACCCTGAAGCCGCTGTCCAGGAAGATGGCGATGATCTCGGTGCTGTCCAGCAGGTTCTTCATGTCGCTGCTGGCACGGGTCAGCTCGTCCACCCGTGCCTGCAGCTCGGCGTTCACGGTGCCGAGCTCCTCGTTCATGGACTGCATCTCTTCCTTGGAGGTGGTCAGCTCCTCGTTGGTGGATTGCAGTTCCTCGTTGGTGGACTGCAGCTCCTCGTTGGCCGACTTCAGCTCCTCCTGGGTGGTGCTCACGCTCTCACGGATGCTGCGGTTCTCCTCCTGGACCTGCCGCAACGCCTCCTCCAGTTCCAGCGAGCGCTTGCCGCCGCCGGCGGCCCTGAGCAGGCTGCGCTTCTCCACCGTCGGCATCTCGGTGGGCGTGAAGGTGATGAGCAGCATGCCGCGCAGCTCCTGCGGCTGCTTGAGGTACTGGATGCCGATCTGCACCGCCGCGCGCTTGCCCTTGCGGGTGCGCGGCACCTGGGTGCTGAAGTCGGACTTCTGTCGCAGCGCATTGTTGAGCAGGCTGGTCACCTCGCTGCGCAGGTCGTCCCGTACCATGGCGTGCACGTTCCAGTTGGCCTTGCCGGCCGCCGGTTCCAGGTACTCGCCGGTGCGGCCGTTGATGTAGAGGATGTCGCCGTCGCCGTTCACCAGCACCGCGGTGGGGCAGAACTTCTGCAGCAGCAACTGCTCGGTGGAAGACTGCAGGCGCACCGCCGGCCGCGGCGGTTCGCTGGGGGAACTCAGCATGCGCAGATGGGAAGCCGGGAATTCCATGGGGCTGGTGGCGCGACCCTGCTGGCGCTCGTAGATGGGCAGCTTGGCCTTCATCTGGGCGAACAGGTTGGTGGAATGGCCCGCCGTCTCGGCGTGGCCGAGGAACAATATGCCCGCCGGATTCAGGCTATAGTGGAACAGCGAGAGCACCTTCTTCTGCAGTTGGCTCTCGAAGTAGATGAAGAGGTTCCTGCACACCAGCATGTCCAGGCGCGTGAAGGCCGGGTCGTGGATCACGTCCTGCACCGCGAAGGTGACCATCTCGCGGATCTCGGTGTTGATGCGGTAACGGCCGCCTTCTTCCATGAAGAAGCGGCCGAGACGTTCCACCCCCACGTCCGGCGCGATACTGGTGGGATAGGCGCCGGCACGGGCGAACTCGATGGCGTCGCTATCCAGGTCCGTGGCGAAGATCTGCAACGTGTAGGCGCCTTGCAGCTTCTCCTTGGCCACCGCCTGCTTGAAGGCGATGGCCAGCGAATATGCTTCCTCGCCGGTGGAGCAGCCGGCCACCCAGGCGCGCAGCGTATGCCCGTGGGTATAGCGCTTCAGCAGCCGTGGGATGGCGTGGTCACGCAGGTAGTTCCAGGAGGCCGGGTCTCGGAAGAAGTTCGTGACCCCGATCAGCATCTCCTTGAACAAGAGGTCCAGCTCCTGGGGGTTCTCCCGCAGGAACTGCAGGTAGCGGTCCAGGGTGTCGATCTGGTGCACATGCATGCGCCGCTCGATGCGTCGCTGCAGCGTGGCCTTCTTGTACAGCGAGAAGTCGTGGCCGGTGCGTACCCGCAGCAGGGTGATGAGCCGTCCCATGTCGCCGCGCACCGCCAGGTCCAGGTCCGAGCCTTCGCCGAGATGGCCCATGTCGTCCTGGTGGCGCGCCGCGATCTTCTCCGGCAGCGCCTCGGCGGCTGCCACGATGTCCGCGTGCTTGGCCTCGATCACGCTGCGCGGCATGCTGTCGAACTCCGCATCGCGCGGGTCCTGCACCGCCACGAAGCCGCCTTGCACGCGGATGTCGCGCGCGCCGCGGCTGCCGTCCGAGCCCATGCCCGAGAGCACCACGCCGATGGCGAGCTGGCGGCGGTCCTCCGCCAGCGAGCTGAAGAAGCGGTCGATGGGCAGGTGCAGGCCGCGGATGCTCCGGGCCGGTTTCCTGAGCCGGAGTGCGCCGTCCTTGAGGGTGATGTCGTGGGCCGGCGGTATCACGTACACGCAGTCCGGCCGCACCGCCAGGCCGCTCTCCGCAGTGACCACCTGCATGTGGGTGACGCGTTGCAGGATCGGCGGCAGCAGCCCCTTGCGCTTCGGGTCCAGGTGCTGGATCACCACGTAGGCCATCCCGGAGCCGAACGGCACCGAGCGGAAGAACTTCTCCAGCGCGGCGAGGCCGCCCGCCGAGGTGCCGATGCCCACCACCGGGAAGGGCAGGACGGAGCCGCCGGGGACTGCGCGGGATGGCCGCCGCCGGTTCTTTCGCGTGGGGGTGGGTTTCTTCCTGGGAGCGCGTCTTGGCTTCTTGCTTGGCACGGCGGCACCCATGGTCGGCCCGGAAGGAGCGCTGCGAATCGTAGCACAGCGACGCTATGAGCCCGGGCCGCGGTCTTGCGCGATGGAGGAGGGGCCAGTACCTTGGGTCGGCTTCACTTAACGGAGTCCGGACATGGCCGAGGGACCCAGCAAGCTCAAGCGCACCGTCTGGTACGTGCTCCTCTTCATCCCGTTCTTCGTGGCCATCTGGGTGCCGCTCTTCAACCGCATCGAACCCTCGGTGTTCGGCATCCCGTTCTTCTATTGGTTCCAGTTCGTGCTGATCATCGTGGCCGCCGCCGTCACCGGCGCTGCCTACAAAGCGAAGATCTGACCATGAACTGGATCGCCATCGCGGTATTCGTGGTGCTGTTCGCCCTGGTCACGGTGCTGGGCTTCGTGGCCGCCCGTTGGCGCGCCGCCGACCTCAACCATCTGAACGAATGGGGCCTGGGCGGACGCCGCTTCGGCACGCTGGTCACCTGGTTCCTGTTAGGGGGAGACCTCTACACCGCCTACACCTTCATCGCGGTGCCGGCCCTGGTGTTCGGCGCCGGCGCCATCGGCTTCTTCGCCGTGCCCTACACGCTGATGCTCTATCCCTTCGTCTACGTGGTGTATCCGCGGCTCTGGTCCGTGGCCCGCAAGCATGGTTACGTCACGGCCTCGGACTTCGTGCGCGGCCGCTACGGCAGCCCGCTCCTGGCGCTCCTGGTGGCGCTCACGGGCATCCTGGCCACCATGCCTTATATAGCGCTGCAACTGGTGGGCATCCAGGTGGTGATCGCCGCCCTGGGATTCACGGGCGGCGGCCTCATGGGCGACTTGCCGCTGATCGTGGCCTTCGCCATCCTCGCGGCCTACACCTACACCAGCGGCCTGCGCGCGCCGGCGCTCATCTCGGTGGTGAAGGACATGCTCATCTACATCACCGTGATCGCCGCCATCACCGTGATCCCGGCGGAGCTCGGGGGTTACGGTCACATCTTCGCCGGCATCGCGCCGGATAAGTTGTTGCTGGCAGTCCCCACGTACCACAACACCGGTGCCTACAGCGCCTATGCCACGCTCGCCCTGGGCAGCGTGCTGGCCTTGTTCCTCTATCCCCACTGCATCACCGCGCTCCTGAGTTCCAAGAGCCGCGGCGTGATCAAGCGCAACATGGCGCTGTTGCCGGCGTACTCCCTGGCGCTGGCGCTCCTGGCCTTCCTGGGCTACGTGGCGGTGGTGGCCCACGTGCACGACGACCCGGCCTATGCCGCCTATTTCAAGCAGTATGGCAACAACTTCGCCGTGCCGGCCCTGATGCTCAAGTACTTCCCAGCCTGGTTCGTGGGCGTGGCCTTCGCCGCCATCGCCATCGGCGCCCTGGTGCCGGCGGCCATCATGTCCATCGCCGCCGCCAACCTGTTCACCCGCAACATATATAAAGAGTATCTGGCGCCCCAGGCCACGCCCGCCGACGAGGCCCGCATGGCGAAGCTGCTGTCGCTGATCGTGAAGGTGGGGGCCCTGGCCTTCATCCTGTTCGTCCCCACCCAGTACGCCATCAACCTGCAACTGCTCGGCGGCGCCTGGATCATCCAGACCCTGCCCATCGTGGTGATCGGCCTCTATACCCGCTGGCTGCACCGCTGGGCGCTGGCCGCCGGCTGGGCCGTGGGCATGGGCTTGAGCACCTGGATGGTGGTGTCCCAGCAGTTCAAGCCCACCTTCCCGCTGCATGTCGGCGACTGGACGTTGCCGGGCTACGCCGCCTTCTACTCGGCGATACTCAACTTGGGTCTCGCCATCGTGCTCACCTGGCTGTTCCGCGCCGCGAGGCTTGCCGAGGCGCCGGACGCCACCGTCCCCGCCGACTATGAACACGACGTGGCTTAAGGAGTCGTCCATGCGCAAGTCTCTCGCCCTGTTCCTGTCTCTCGCGGCGACCGGCGCGGCTTGCGCTGCCACGCCGCCCGCCGACCTGGTGCTGGAACACGGCACTCTCGCGACCCTGGAAGCCAGGCAACCCACGGCACAGGCCATCGCCGTGAAGGGTGGCCGCATCGTGGCGGTAGGTAG
>DATIVR010000020.1:0-2535 GCA_035465695.1 Gammaproteobacteria bacterium | reverse complement strand
GGAACAGAAGGTGCAGGTGGATATCCGCATCGGCATCAACAGCGGTCCGGTGGTGGCCGGCGTCATCGGCCTGCGCAAGTTCATCTACGACCTGTGGGGCGACACGGTGAATACCGCGAGCCGCATGGAATCCCATGGCATCCCCGGCGCCATCCAGGTGAGCGAGTCCACCTATGCGCACCTGAAGGACCGCTATTCCCTCGAGCCGCGCGGCGCAATCCAGGTCAAGGGCAAGGGCGCCGTCGAGACTTACTTCCTGACCGGGCGCAAGACGGGGCTGTGTGGGTAACTGAAGACCTTTCGGAAGTCAGATCCGATAGCAGCATAAGGTCAGATAGGTTCCTATGGACCCATCCGGTGCTTCGCCCTTCGAATCTACGGACCGCATGGCCCGGTGCCGGTCGAGGCTCCGGGAGCCGGCGCAACCGGTGGAGTGCGGGGATGGGTGCTGGCACCCGGCGCGTGGCTGTTGGGCACGATGGGCGGACAATAGGTGGTGGGGCCTGGCGGATGAGAGATCGGGGGATTCTTCATCGGTTCGTCGGGAACCGGGGGAGTCGCGGGGCTGTTAGGCGAACTCGGGGTGTTGGGCGCAGCAGTCGCAGAGAGCGCGGCAGCGCCCAGTAGCAGCGCAGAAAGGGTTACCGACAGACATTTCATGATGTCCTCCTCTTTGGTGGGGGCTACCTAGCACCGTAGTGGCTGATCGCCCTGCATGCCGTGCGCCGCCCCGCATTTTGCTGGCTTCACGTCCCGACCTCGGCAATGTGAGTCACATGTGTCAGTTTCGAGAGCTCAGAAAAACACCGCAGTGACGTTACAGGCGTGGAATGTGAGAACAGCGACCAGGCTTCCGTATCGGCAGCTGCATAAGACCGTGGAATCCGCCGGCAACGTCGGAGACTATCTACGCGCGGCAATAGGTCTCTTTTCGTGGCGACAACGACGGCACTATCCCTGTCATCCGGCGCGGTACGGCGGCATACGGGGGAGAGTTGGGCTGGGGATTTGGCTGGCTTATCGCTAATATATATAGGTATCGGGGGCGATTCTTCGACAATGGGTAGACAAACGCACGCTGGGTCGTGCACTACGGGCGATGACATAGGGGGGCCATGGTCGTAGCCACGCAAGCAGAGCCAGCTGCGGAAGCTGATTTCCTCGGCAAGCCGCCGCCGTTCTTCTCGTTCGCCTATCACCTGGGCTTCCTGCCGCGGGTGATCGCGTATCGCATCCAGGATTATCGCCGCCGTCACGGTCAGCCACGCACGGGTTTCGGGCCGGACACACAGCTCGAGAGCCCGCTGGTCATCGCGGCCTGCATCCTGCTCATGGTGTTCGGCTTGCCGTCTGCTATCGAGACTGGTTCTGTCGGCGGCTGGATCAGCACGTTCGTCGGCGCCGGCGGTCTGGCCGCTCTCATCGGCTGGTCCATCGTCAATGAATGGCGCTGGCGCCGCGCGGAAGGGCACCGTTACGGCTATGCGGATTTCATGCCCTCGGTGTTCTTCTTCTGCCTGCTGGCCGGCGGCTCCGCCGGCCTCATCGTCGGCGGCGTAGCCACGAACGATCCCATGTCCGGTTACGCATGGACTCTGCCGGGATTGCTGGCCGGTTATCTCGGCGGCCTGTTCGCCGCGCGCTGGGTGCATGCGCTCGGCTTCATCAAGATCTGGTTCATCTACGTCGCGGTGCTGGGTTTGGTCCTCCTGCCTTTCGAAGACCTGATGGTGCTATACATCTACTCCATCAAGAGATAGCACGCGGCGTTCAGTGCAACATCTTGACCTCGACTACCAAGCCCGGATCCTCGAGTATCCGGTCATCCGGCGCCGGAACCCTGGCCGCGGCGGCCTCGAAACTGGCCTGTACCGCCTGCCAGTCGTGGGATGAGAGGGACTTGCGGGCGAGCGGCAGCAACTCGGCCTCTTCCCTCTCGATGTGAGCGATGTGGATGTAGCAGTATTCGACTATCTCATCGCGCAGCCTGGCGAAGGCGTCCCTATCGCCGTCGCAGGCGTAGCAGATGTCGTTCATGATCTCGCGCTCGCGCGCCTCGAAGGAGCCGTGCTGGTCGGCGAGGGCTTGGCAGAGGTCACGGGCGGAAGGCTCTTTCTCCAGCAGGCGTTCGAACAGCACGTGCTCAGCCGCATGGTGGGCGACCCCACCATACCAGCGCATGTAGTTGACCCCGTTAAGTAGCCGGGTAAGCCCGACCAAGTCCCGGGGCCCGGCCATCATGTCTACCTGCAGGCGGATGAAGCCCACGACGTGCCCCAGCGCGCGGTGGGCCCTGCTGATGGCACGGTCCGTCGGCATGTCCGGATATCTCGTCTGCATGGAGCCATTTGGCACCAAGCCCAGCGAACACGCCTTGACCTGGGTCAAGTGCAGTCATTTGCTGGGAGGGATTCCCACCGGGAGGCCGGCCAGCCCGGCTTGGTGGCCGCGGTTAGATGACCCGCCGCAGGTCGCCGGAGATCTTGTCGAGCTCGCGCATGTGGTCATCCACCAGCGCCGCCAGCACCATGCGGC
>DATIVR010000019.1:0-9213 GCA_035465695.1 Gammaproteobacteria bacterium | reverse complement strand
TGGGCGGCGAGGACTTCGACAAGCGCATCATCGACTTCATCGCCGATGAGTTCCGCAAGGAGCAGGGCATCGACGTGCGCAGCGACCCCTTGGCCATGCAGCGCCTCAAGGAGGCCGCGGAGAAGGCCAAGATCGAGCTCTCGTCCAGCCAACAGACCGAGGTGAACCTGCCGTACATCACGGCCGACGCCTCCGGTCCGAAGCATCTCAACGTGAAGCTGACCCGCGCCAAGCTCGAGTCGCTGGTGGGTGACCTGATCCAGAAGACCATCGAGCCCTGCAAGACCGCCCTCAAGGACGCCGGCATCAGTGCCTCCGACCTGCAGGACGTGATCCTGGTAGGCGGCCAGACCCGCATGCCCAAGGTGCAGGACACGGTGAAGGAGTTCTTCGGCCGTGAGCCGCGCAAGGACGTGAACCCGGACGAGGCCGTGGCCGTGGGTGCTGCCATCCAGGCGGGCGTGCTGAAAGGTGACGTCAAGGACGTGCTGCTCCTGGACGTGACCCCGCTCTCGCTGGGCATCGAGACCCTGGGCGGCGTCATGACCAAGCTGATTGAAAAAAATACGACGATTCCAACCAAGGCCGCGCAGACCTTCTCCACGGCCGAGGACAACCAGACCGCGGTGACGGTGCATGTGCTCCAGGGTGAGCGCGAGATGGCGCGCGACAACAAGTCGCTGGGCCGCTTCGACCTCTCCGACCTGCCCACCGCGCCGCGCGGTGTGCCGCAGATCGAGGTGAGCTTCGACATCGATGCCAACGGCATCCTCAACGTATCCGCCAAGGACAAGGCCACCGGCAAGGCGCAGTCCATCGTCATCAAGGCCTCTTCGGGCCTCTCGGACGAGGAAGTGAAGCGCATGATCAAGGACGCCGAGGCCCATGCCGAGGAGGACCGCAAGCAGCGCGAGATCGTGGATGCCCGAAACCAGGCGGAAGCCCTGATCCACGCCACCGAGAAGGGCCTGACCGAGCTCGGTGACAAGGTGAGCGGCGAGGAACGTGCCGCCATCGAATCCGCGGTGCGCGACCTGAAGGACGTGGTCAAGAAGGACGACAAGGCGGTCATCGAAGCCAAGGCCAAGGCGCTGGCGGACGTCTCCGGCAAGATGGCCGAGCGTCTCTACGCCGCCAAGAACGAGGCGGGCGCGACCCAGGGCGGCCAGCAGACCCCCGGCGCTGACGCCGGCGGCAAGAAGGACGACGTGGTGGACGCCGAGTTCGAGGAAGTGAAGAAAGACCAGAAGTAACCCGGATAGCATCCGGATGTAGAACACGCGCCGGGATCCATCTCGCATGGATCCCGGCGCGGTACTGTTAGAGAGACAGGAGTGCCGCGTGGGCAAAGGGCGGTTGGAAGCGTTCAGTGACGGCGTCCTGGCTGTCATCATCACCATCATGGTGCTGGAGATGAAGGTGCCGCAGGGCGCGGACCTCGCCGCCCTGTATTCGGTCCTGCCGCTGTTCCTGGTCTACGTGATGAGTTTCGTCTATATCGGCATCTACTGGAACAACCACCACCATATGCTGCACGCCGTGGAGAAGATCGATGGCCGCGCCATGTGGGCCAACCTCAACCTCTTGTTCTGGTTGTCGCTGGTGCCGTTCGTCACCGGCTGGATGGGTGAGAACCATTTCGCCGCGGTGCCGACCGCTCTGTACGGCGTAGTGCTATTGATGGCGGCGATCTCCTACACTCTGCTGCAGACGACCCTGGTGGCGTCCAACGGCCGTCAAGCCGTGCTGGCCCATGCCGTGGGCAATGATTTCAAGGGGAAACTCTCCATCGTGTGTTACGTGCTCGCCATCCCCCTGGCCTTCGTGCATCAGGCCATCTCCGACGTGCTGTACGCGGCGGTCGCTGCCATCTGGTTCGTGCCGGACCGGCGCATCGAGAGGGCCGCGGCATGAGCAAGCGCGACTACTACGAAGTGCTGGGCGTGAAGCGTGACGCCTCCGAGGCCGACATCAAGAAGGCCTACCGGCGGCTCGCCATGAAGCACCATCCGGACCGTAATCCTGACGACAAGAAGGCCGAGGAGAACTTCAAGGAAGCCAAGGAAGCCTACGAAGTGCTCACGGATTCCCGCAAGAAGGCCGCCTACGACCAGTTCGGCCACGCGGGCGTGGACGCACACGCGGCGGGGGCACGCGGCGGCGGCGGTGCCGGCTTCGACCCCAACGACATCTTCGGTGACATCTTCGGCGAGGCTTTCGGCGACATCTTCTCCGGCGGGCGGCGCGGCGGCGGTCAACGTGTGTACCGCGGGGCCGACCTGCGTTACGGCTTGAGCCTCACGTTGGAACAAGCGGCGGCGGGCGACACCGTGAACATCACGGTTCCGACGCTCAGCAGCTGCGAAGTCTGCCACGGCAGCGGCGCCAAGCCCGGCAGCCAGCCCCAGACCTGCAGCACCTGCGGCGGGCGCGGCCAAGTGCGCATGCAGCAGGGTTTCTTTACCGTGCAGCAGACCTGTCCGCGCTGCCGGGGCAAGGGCAGCATCATCTCGGACCCCTGCAACAACTGCCACGGCCAGGGCCGGGTCGAGAAGGAGAAGACGCTCTCCGTGAAGATCCCGGCGGGCGTCGATAACGGCGACCGCATCCGCCTGTCCGGCGAAGGCGAAGCCGGCCCCAACGGCGGGCCGGCCGGCGACCTCTATGTGGAGATCAACGTGGAGGCCCACGAGATCTTCAGCCGCGATGGGGCGGACCTATCCTGCGAAGTGCCGGTGTGTTTCGCCACGGCGGCGTTGGGCGGCGAGATCGAGGTACCGACGCTGGAAGGCAGCGTGACCTTGAAGATCCCGGCCGAGACCCAGACCGGCAAGGTCTTCCGGCTACGCGGCAAGGGCGTGAAGCCCGTGCGCGGCGGCGCCACCGGCGACCTGCTGTGCCGCGTGGAAGTGGAAGTACCGGTGCATCTCAGCAAGGAACAGAAGGAACTGCTCAAGAAGTTCGATGCCTCCGTGAAGGCCGGCGGTTCCAAGCATTCGCCCCGCGAGTCCTCCTGGCTGGATACCGTCAAGCGCTTCTTCCAGGAACAGGCCTGACCTGAACGGTTCTTTTGCCCGCTGGCGGCGTTGCGGCCGACCTCGGAATCCTCATGTACTAGTTGTACACTCCGGTTCCTCGGTCGTCCGCGCCTAGCCAGCGAACAAAATCTCTCGTTCAGGGGTACTTATTTGATGAGTGAGAGGCAGCCAATACGAGTGGCTCTTTTAGGCGCCTCCGGCCGCATGGGACAGGCGGTGCTGGAAGCAGCGTCGGGAATGGATGGCCTGCGCGTGGTGGCCGCATTGGTGGGACGGGGCAGCACCTCTATTGATAAGACGAGCCACGGCCTCGCCTACAGCACCGATCTCACCGCAGCCCTGACCGGAGCGGACGTGCTGGTGGATTTCTCCCTGCCCGAATCCACAGGCCTCGCCCTGGACGCCTGCCTCGCGGCCCGCAAGCCGCTGGTGACCGGTGTGACCGGTATAGATGCGGCCTTGAAGGGACGGCTGGCGGATGCCGGCAAACATATCCCGGTGCTGGCCGCCCCCAACATGAGCCTGGGCGTGGCCTTGCTGTCCCGCATGGTGGAGCAGGCGGCCAAGGTGCTGGGCCCCGATTTCGATATCGAGATCTCGGAAGCTCACCACCGCCATAAGAAGGATGCGCCCTCGGGCACCGCGCTCGCGCTGGCGGAGGTCATGAGCCAGGCCCGCGGTCAGCCGGCGCCCGTTCCCGGCACCGACCGGCGCGGCACGCGTGAGCCGGGCAGCATCGGTTTCTCGGTGGTGCGTGCCGGCGACATCGTCGGGGAACATACGGTGCTGTTCGCCGGTACCGGGGAACGCCTGGAGCTCAGCCATCGTGCCCAGAGTCGCGCGACTTTCGCCCACGGCGCCCTGCGCGCCGCCCGCTGGATCGTCGGCAAGCCCGCAGGTCTCTATAGACTCTCCGACACGCTGCAGGCCTGAAGAAAAATCTCTCCAGGCGTAGACGCTCGGCGCAGTCATCCGTTAAAATTAGCAAGTTTTGTCGCACGGGGGTGTCCTTGGAACATCCAGCCATCCTGGCCCTTGAGGACGGTACGGTATTCCGGGGTATTTCCATTGGTGCGGCGGGATCCACGGTCGGCGAGGTGGTGTTCAACACCGCCATGACCGGCTACCAAGAGATCCTCACCGACCCCTCGTATTCCCGCCAGCTCGTCACGCTCACCTATCCCCACATCGGCAACACCGGCGTCAACGATGCCGACTGCGAATCCCTGCGGGTGATGGCCGCGGGCCTCATCATCCGCGACCTGCCATTGGCCATGAGCAGCTGGCGCTCGCGGGAAACCCTCGACGCTTACCTGCGCCGCGAGAAGATCACCGCCATCGCCGGCATCGACACCCGCAAACTGACGCGGCTCCTGCGCACCAAGGGCGCCCAGAACGGCTGCATCATTGCAGGCGAGAAGGTGGATGAGGCGGAAGCGCTGAGACAGGCCAAGGCTTTCCCCGGCCTCAAGGGCATGGACCTGGCCAAGGTGGTGAGCACCGCCAAGGCCTACGAATTCAACCAGGGCAGCTGGCAGCTGGAGACGGACAAGAGCCCCACCGTGAAGGGCGGCCGCTTCCACGTGGTGGCCTACGACTACGGCGTCAAGTTCAACATCCTGCGCATCCTGGTGGACCACGGCTGCCGCGTGACCGTAGTGCCGGCCCAGACTCCCGCCCTGGATGTGCTGGCCATGAAGCCGGACGGTATCTTCCTCGCCAACGGTCCCGGCGATCCGGAGCCCTGCGACTATGCCATCGCCGCCATCCGCGAGTTCCTGACCACCGGCATCCCGGTTTTCGGCATCTGCTTGGGGCATCAACTGCTCGGCCTCGCCAGCGGTGCCAAGACCATCAAGATGAAGTTCGGTCACCACGGCGCCAACCATCCGGTCATCGACCTGGATACCGGCCGGGTGATGATCTCGAGCCAGAACCATGGTTTCGCGGTGGACGAGGCCACGCTGCCCGCCAACCTGCGTCCCACCCATCGCTCGCTGTTCGACAGCACCTTGCAGGGCGTGGAGCGCACGGACTGCGAAGCCTTCAGTTTCCAGGGGCATCCGGAGGCGAGTCCGGGTCCCCATGACGTAAAGCCCCTGTTCGAGCGCTTCGTGCGCGCCATGGCGGCGCGTGCGGGCCAACCTAAGGCCGCTGCCGCGAGCTGAAGGTCATTTTGTGGATGGCGACCGGGGCGGCATGGATATTCAGCCGTCGCGGTTTTTGCGCGCCGAATTTGGATCGAGGACCTGGAGCGAACATGCCCAAGCGCACAGACATAAAGAGCGTGATGATCATCGGTGCGGGTCCGATCGTCATCGGCCAGGCCTGTGAGTTCGACTACTCCGGGGCCCAGGCCTGCAAGGCGCTGCGGCAGGAAGGCTACCGGGTGATCCTGGTGAACTCCAACCCGGCCACCATCATGACCGACCCGGAGATGGCGGACGCCATCTATATAGAACCGATCCACTGGACCACGCTCGCCCGCATCATCGAGAAGGAGCGGCCGGACGTGCTGCTGCCCACCATGGGCGGCCAGACCGCGCTCAATTGCGCCCTGGACCTGGTGCGCGAGGGTATCCTCGCCAAGTTCGAGGTGGAGATGATCGGCGCCTCCCGCGAAGCCATCGACATGGCCGAGGACCGGGACCGCTTCCGCCGTGCCATGCGCGACATCGGCCTTGCCACCCCGAAGGCGGGCATGGCCCACAACATGGACGAAGCCCTGGCGGTGCAGGCGGAAATCGGCTTCCCCACCATCATACGTCCTTCTTTCACCCTCGGCGGCTCTGGCGGCGGCATCGCCTACAACCGTGACGAGTTCATGGAGATCTGCGAGCTCGGTCTGGACCTCTCGCCCACTAACGAACTGCTCATCGAGGAATCGGTGCTGGGCTGGAAGGAATTCGAGATGGAAGTGGTGCGGGACAAGAAGGACAACTGCATCATCGTTTGTTCCATCGAAAACCTGGACCCGATGGGAGTGCATACCGGCGACTCCATCACCGTGGCGCCGGCCCAGACGCTCACCGACAAGGAATACCAGATCATGCGCGATGCCTCCATCGCGGTGCTGCGCAAGATCGGCGTGGAGACGGGCGGTTCCAACGTGCAATTCGCCATCAACCCCAAGGACGGGCGCATGGTGGTGATCGAGATGAACCCCCGCGTGTCGCGCTCCTCGGCGCTGGCCTCCAAGGCCACCGGTTTTCCGATCGCCAAAGTCGCCGCGAAACTGGCGATCGGCTACACCCTGGATGAACTCAAGAACGAGATCACGGGCGGCGCCACCCCGGCCTCGTTCGAGCCGGCCATCGATTACGTGGTCACCAAGGTGCCGCGCTTCACCTTCGAGAAGTTCCCTCAGGCGGAGCCGCGCCTCTCCACCCAGATGAAGTCGGTGGGTGAGGTGATGGCCATGGGCCGCACCTTCCAGGAGTCGCTGCACAAGGCGCTGCGTGGCCTGGAGACCGGCACCGACGGCTTCAACGAGAAGATCCACGACTTCAAGGCGCCTGGCGCCATGGACATGCTGCGCCACGAGCTGCGCGCCGCCGGTCCCGACCGCATCTGGTACGTCGGCGACGCGTTCCGCGCCGGCATGACGCTCCAGGAGATCAACGCACTCTCGCATATCGACCCCTGGTTCCTGGCCCAGATCGAGGATCTGCTCAAGGAAGAGAAGGTCATCGCCGCCGGCGGCCTGAAGGCGCTGGATGCCGCGCGCCTACGGGCACTCAAGCGCAAGGGCTTCTCCGACAGCCGTATCGCCAAGCTCATCGACGGCAAGGAAGCGGAGGTGCGCGCCCTGCGGGTGAAGCACAAGGTGCGGCCGGTCTACAAGCGCGTGGATTCTTGCGCCGCGGAGTTCGCCTCCACCACCGCTTACATGTATTCGACCTACGATGACGAGTGCGAGGCAGAACCCTCCAAGCGCGACAAGATCATGGTGCTGGGCGGCGGTCCCAACCGCATCGGCCAAGGCATCGAGTTCGATTACTGCTGCGTGCACGCCGCCTTGGCCCTGAAACAGGACGGCTTCGAGACCATCATGGTCAACTGCAACCCGGAGACCGTCTCCACCGACTACGACACCTCGGACCGGCTGTACTTCGAGCCGCTCACGTTCGAGGACGTGATGGAGATCATCGATCTCGAACGCCCTCAGGGCGTGATTGTGCAGTTCGGCGGCCAGACCCCCCTGAAACTGGCCCGCGCCCTGGAAGCCGCCGGCGCGCCCATCATCGGCACCACCCCGGACTCCATCGACCTGGCTGAGGACCGCGAGCGGTTCTCCAAGCTGGTGGACAAGCTGAAGCTTCGCCAGCCGCCGGCCCGCACCGCGCGCAACGAGGAAGAGGCGGTGAGGCTTTCCAGCGAGGTGGGATTCCCGCTGATGGTGCGTCCCAGCTACGTGCTGGGTGGCCGCGCCATGGAAGTGGTGTTCAATGAGGATGACCTGCGCGGCTATATCAAGAACGCGGTCAAGGTCTCCAACGACTCGCCGGTGCTGATGGACCGCTTCCTGGAGGACGCCATCGAGGTGGACGTGGATGCGCTCTCGGACGGCGAACAGGTGATGATCGCCGGCATCATGGAGCACGTAGAGCAGGCCGGCGTGCATTCGGGCGATTCCAGCTGCTCGCTGCCGCCCAACAGCCTGAGCGAAGAGCTCCAGGCGGAGATCCGCAAGCAGGTGGTGGAACTGGCCAAGGCCCTCAAAGTGGTGGGCCTCATGAACATCCAGTTCGCCATCCAGAAGGACAAGATCTACATATTGGAAGTGAATCCCCGGGCTTCACGTACCGCGCCCTTCGTATCCAAGGCGGTGGGAGTGCCGCTGGCCAAGGTCGCCGCGCGCTGCATGGCCGGCAAGAGTCTGAAGGCCCAGGGTATCCGCGGTATCCCGGTGCCGCGCTACTTCGCGGTCAAGGCTCCGGTGTTCCCGTTCATCAAGTTCCGCGGCGCCGACCCGATCCTGGGGCCCGAGATGAAATCCACGGGCGAGGTGATGGGCGCCGGCCTCACCTTCGGCGAGGCCTATGCCAAAGCCCAGTTCGCTGCGGGTATCATCATACCCAGGGGGGGCAAGGCCTTGATCTCGGTGCGGGAGCAGGACAAGTCGGCGGCGGTGAACCTGGCGCGCGCGCTGCAGGAACGTGGCTTCACCCTGGTGGCGACCCATGGCACGGCAGCGGCGCTGCGCGCCGCGGGCGTCGAGTGCGAAGGCGTGAACAAGGTGCGTGAGGGCAGGCCTCACGTGGTGGACATGATCAAGAACGACGAACTGTCGCTGATCGTGAACACCACCGAAGGCAAGCAAGCGATCACGGAGTCGTTCTCCATCCGCCGCGAGGCGGTGTCGCACAAGGTGACGTATTACACGACCATCGCGGCTGCCAAGGCCACGGTGATCGCCCTGGACCATCTGGATGAGGCGGATGTGAACAAGCTGCAGGACCTGCACAAAGAGTGGGTAGCATGAGCAAGGTCCCATTGACCGTGCGCGGCGCGGAGCGTCTGCGCGAGGAGCTGAAGCGCCTGAAGGGTGTGGACCGGCCCAAGGTCATCCAGGCCATCGCGGAGGCGCGTGCCCACGGCGATCTCAAGGAGAACGCCGAGTATCACGCCGCCCGTGAGCAGCAGGGATTCATCGAAGGCCGCATCCAGGACATCGAAGGCAAGCTCTCCAATGCCGAGATCATCGACGTCACCCAGATGAACGCCAACGGCAAGGTGATCTTCGGCGCCACGGTGCTGCTCTCGGATGAGGACAGCGGCAACGAAGTGACCTACCAGATCGTCGGCGAGGACGAGGCGGACATCAAGGCGGGGCGGATCTCCATAAACTCGCCGATCGCCCGGGGACTCATCGGCAAGGAGGAGGGTGACGTGGTCACCATCCGCACGCCGGCCGGAGAGAAGCAGTTCGAAATAGTGAAAGTCAAATACGAGTGACGGACGTCACTTCGGCAACTCAAGCTTCGGCTTCTTGGTGTTCTTCTTATACAAGATCGCCATGTTCCCGATACGCTGCACCAAGGTCGCCTTGGTGGCGGCACACAGGCGCTCGATGACGATGTCACGCTCCTCCCGGTCCCCCACCATGATCTTCACCTTGATGAGCTCATGGGCCAGGAGCTGGGCTTCGACTTCCTTGACGAGGCTGGGGGTG
>DATIVR010000018.1:0-4310 GCA_035465695.1 Gammaproteobacteria bacterium | reverse complement strand
TCGCAATGGCCGCGCTTGGTCTCGAACAGGAACTTGCTGAGGGGCGTGTAGCCCGGCTGGCCGATGGTATCCAGCGTGTATTGGTAGTGGCTGCGCAAGTAGGACTCTATGGCCTCGGCTGCGGCGAGGTCAGTCCGTGTCCCCACCACCTGCTTCGCCAACGCTGCGATGCGCGGGTCCAGGTCGGCCGGCAGTTGCAGGTACGTGTCGTCCGACGCCAGCGAAGCGGGCTCGCCCAGGGGATGACCGTCCGCCAACTGCTGGTCATACGACACCGAATAGAGGGTGCCCTTCTCCAGCACCCGCGGAGCATAGAGCGCGCCATCCCGATCACGCGCGATCACGGTCCCCGGAAACTCCAGTTCATCGGCGCGCGAAGCGGCGAATATCAGGTCGGTGACCGGCGCCACTACCTCCACGGTCTCCACCGATGTGGCCACGCCGGGCTTGGGGCGAAGATCCACATGGTGGGTCTCCACGTCGAGCTTCTCGGTCTGGGGCTCAGAATTCACCCAGTGATCGTCCTGGAAGGTGTCGAAGGTGCGGCCCCGCAGGTAGAGCGGGCGATCGGCCCGCACGTACATGAGAAGGGCATTGGGATCCAACTTGGTTCCCGCCGAAGTGGAATCGAGCGGCAGGTCCTGCGAGAAGCCCTGGTAGCCGCCGGGAGCTTCCGTCGTCTGGCCGCCCGCGTCCGGCTCATGGGAGCCCTGGTCCGCCGCCGCGCCCGTGGCCTTCCCTCGATCCTTGTCCTTCTGGAAGCCTTTGCCGGCATCGGTCTGCCAGTCGCTACGCCCGTAATACGGGCCGCCGCCCGCGAAGAAGCCGCCTACATGCGTCGCCGGCGGCTGCGGCATGCACAGATAGAGGAGCAGACTGGCCGTGAGGATCACCGCCGTCAGCAGCCCCATGCCGGAAGGCAGGCGAAGCTTGCCCTCCACCTGCGCGATCGCATGTGCCTCCTGGCTCTGCTGCTCGAAATACAGCGCCGTGAGGGTGCAGACTGCGCTCAGGGTGTACAGGCCCATGCACAAGAGGAAGAGCCCGCTCTTGCTCTCCGATGCGGCGAACAGGATGGTCACGAAGGAGATGGCCAGAGCGAAGAAGAGATCCCGCGGCCGGCTCAGGGTGAAGTTCTGGGCGCCCTGGATCCACAGGACGAAGGTGAGGAGCGCCGGCAGCAGGCCCTGGCTCAGCAGCATCAGCAGGAACACCGCTATGCCGGCTACAGCAACTGCGTTGGTGACCTTGGTGTTGCCGGGGTTCTCCTTGCCAGCGTTGGCGAAGCCGGACGCCAGGCCCACGGTGTAGAAGATGCCCCACAGCACCAGGCTGGAGACGAACCCCAGGATCCCTTCGGCCACGGCACCGCGCGCGGTGGCCGCGGCCATCAACATGCACCACAGGCTCACATAGATCAGCGGGTGACGGAATTTCATGGCCGCATCCCGAAGACCGTCTCCAGGTCGTCGCCGAAGCCGAGCCGATACACGGTGTCCCTGCCGAAGGCGGCGGTCGCCGGCTTCTCCGGCGGGCTCTGCCGATCGAAGCTACGGGCATCGAGCAGTACGCGCACGGCGCTCAGGCGTGGATTGAAGTGGAGGTTCGGCTCCAGGCTTTGGCCTCGTGGGTCGGCGTTCTCGAAAGTCACCACGAGGGCGCCTGCTCCCAGCTCAGCCTGAGCCCGGTCCAGGGCAGTGCCGTAGCTCACGCTATCCCCCGGTTGGACCCAGGCCAGGGCTTCCAGGATGCGGCGCGCCTGTTGGGGGCCGCGACCGGGCGGCACCAAGAACGGAGTCTGTCCATACCCCAGGATCCGCACCCGGTGGCCCCGGGCGAGCGCATGTTGCGCGATGGACGCGGCGATGGAGACCGCATATTCGAAAGCGGATTCGCGCCCGCGCCCATGGACTGTGCGGCGATCCAGGTTCAACAACAGGCAGACGTCCGCGTGGCTCGCCTTCTCGAATTGTCGGATCATCAAGCTGCCGCGATGGGCGGACAGCGGCCAATGGATGAAGCGCGGGCTGTCGCCCCGCGTGTATTCCCGCACGTTCAGGAACTCGACCGAATCCCCCGCCACCGCGGCGGGAATGGCGTCCGCAAATGCCATGGACGCCGCCGTGGGATACGGGAAATAGCCGATCCGGAAGGCGCGCGGATAGACCAGCACCTCGGTGAGACTCGCGGGGACAAGGCGCGTGGCCTTGCGGAATCCCAGCGGGAAGCCGCTCTCGAGGGTCGCGGGGCCCAGGGTGTGCAGGCCGCGCCAGTCGCAGCGCACCTGCATGGCGAGGCGCTGGACGGCCTGGCGACCGATCCGCTCCACGAAGGCCATGGGCTCCTGGTCGGCGGGAACGGCGCAGGGCACCGCATCCCGGACACCCAGCATGTAGCGCGCGAACTTGGCCTGGCATTCCACCTCCAGTTCGATCTCCAGCGACTCGCCGGCCTTCACCGTGGCCGCGTGGCGCCGGCGCACCGCGATGCCCCGCAGGTTCCACCCGGGAGCGGCATAACCGACCGCGAGGGTTGCGAGCACCAGGCAGAACATCCCGTAGAGCAAGGCGATGCCGCGGTTCCACGCCACCAGGAACAGGATCAAGGCCAGGATGCCCAGCGCGCCGCTGAGCGTGATGCGCCGTGGCATGTTCAGCCGGCGGCGACGGCGGCCACCGGCACCTTGACCTGGCCGAGGATACCGGCCACCACGGTCTCGGCGGTCTTGCCCTGCGATTGGGCCCGGGAACGGGTGATGAGCCGATGGGCCAGCACCGGCCCCGCCACCTGCTTCACC
Source organism: Gammaproteobacteria bacterium (assembly GCA_035465695.1). GTDB lineage: Bacteria > Pseudomonadota > Gammaproteobacteria > Natronospirales > REEB76 > DASUBN01. The sequence continues at coordinate 1,513 of DATIVR010000018.1, read as the reverse complement.
ATCTGGGGCTCGACGTAGTTCTTCCCCGCCACCAGCGCGACCGCCTGCGAGGCGCGCATCAGCGCCAGGGATCCGCGGGGGCTGGCGCCCAGCTCCAGTTCCGGATGGCTGCGGGTGGCCTGGACGATCTCGGCGATATAGCGCTGCACGTCCGCAGCCACTGTCACCTGCGCGACCTGCTTCTGCAGCGCCAACAGCGTCGCCTTGTCCAAGACCGCTTGCAGGGATTCGATGGGATGATGCTCGCGCTGGGCGGTCATGATCTGGATCTCATCACCCAGCGCGGGGTAACCCAGGTTGATGCGCATGAAGAACCGATCCAGCTGCGCCTCCGGCAGCGGATACGTACCGGCGAATTCCACCGGATTCTGGGTGGCGATGATCATGAAGACGTCCTGCATGGGATAGGTGCATCCCTCGATGGTCGCCTGTTCTTCCGCCATGCATTCCAGCAGGCTGGATTGGGTACGCGGCGTGGCGCGGTTGATCTCGTCGGCCAGCAGGATGTTCGTGAAGATGGGGCCGGGGCGGAACTCGAACTCGGTGGTCTTCTGGTTGTAGATGGAGACACCGGTGACATCCGAGGGCAGCATGTCGGGAGTGCACTGCACGCGCTTGAACTCGGCGCTGACGGACATGGCCAGTGCGCGAGCCAGCATGGTCTTGCCCACGCCGGGCACGTCTTCGATCAACAGGTGACCCCGGCAGAGCATGCTGACGATGCTGAGCAGCACCGGCTCCTTCTTGCCGAGGATCACGCTGGAGACGTTCTTATAGAGCCGGGAAAGGCCTTCGCGAGAGTCCATCCGTCACCCTTTTTTTGTCGTACCCCTTGGGGAGGTATCCCTTATTAATGGTTATTCAGCTCGTGAGAGCATGCGGTAAAAACGTCCCGCGCTGGATGATGTGCCAACGAATTCCGGCAATAGCTAGCCTTGCAAGTCGCGGCATCCCCAGTCTTTCCTTCCACTAGGATTGGATTCTAGCAATTAATGGTGGTCTGTCCCCTATTATTCCATAGCGAAGACCAAACCTACCCTCCAAAAGAGTATCGGCATCAGGATGAGGGCAAGCGAGAGCAGGTCAAAGTTCAGTATGTCCAGCCTATCTTTCGTTCGACCATCAACGCCAGCCGTATCATCGTCAGAAGGTGCCAGCGGCCCTGCCAAATACTTGATCAATTGCGGGCCAACAATCCCGGACCACGCCGTCCACACCAGAACGAGTACCACGGCAACACCAATCAAAAGTGGGTGCACCGCCAATGCGGTCAAATCATATTTCAGGCGCCATGAAATGAACACGTAGGGCACGAGAACCTTCTCGAAGATGTAATAGCTCGACGTCTTGCGGATCTTCGCCCAGTTCTGCAGATGAAGAGAAAACCCCATGATGAAGATGATCGAAAGCATGAACATCGCATAACCCATCACCAACATCTGGGCGGCCTTTTCGTGACTACTACTAAAGAACACCGCCTGTTCGATACAGCAATAGATCAAAAGGAAGGCGC
>DATIVR010000017.1:0-64134 GCA_035465695.1 Gammaproteobacteria bacterium | reverse complement strand
AGGGATATCCCATCTCGCCCTTCAAGGCCATCAAGCCGTGACGCACGGCCCGGCTGGTGGCATCACCCGCGGCCCAGCTCTTGCGGGAGCCGGTGTTGGGGGCATGGCGATAGGTGCGCAGTGCGCCGCCGTCGATCCAGGCGTTGGACACGGCGTTCACCACGTCCTGGCGGCTGCCGCCCAGCATATGGGTGACCACCGCCGTGGAAGCCACGCGCACCAGGAGCACGTGATCCAGGCCAACGCGGTTGTAGCTGTTCTCGAGAGCCAGCACGCCCTGGATCTCATGGGCCTTGATCATGGCTGTGAGCACGTCTTTGATCGTGAGCGGCTTCTTGCCCTCGGCGACATTGCGGCGCGACACGTAGTCCGCCACTGCCAGGATACCGCCCAGATTGTCGGAAGGATGGCCCCACTCCGCCGCCAGCCAGGTGTCGTTGAAGTCCAGCCAGCGCACCATGGCGCCGATGTTGAAGGCCGCTTGCACGGGATCCAGCTCGAAGCTGGTGCCCGGCACACGCGCGCCACCCGGCATCGTCGCACCCGGCACCACCGGTCCCAGGAGCTTGGTGCAGGCCGGATAGTTGAGCGCCAACATCCCGCAACCCAAGGTATCCATGAGGATGTAGCGCGCGGTCTTGTAGGCCTCGGCGCTCTTCACCTTGTAGTCGCAGACGTAATCGGCGATGTCCTGGATGACCTGATCCGGCTTGGGGCGCTTGGCGGAACGGATGTCGTGGGAGCTCATCTTCTGATATTCCTATTGTTGTCTCTTACTTGCGCTTCTCGATCGGCACGAACTTCTGGTCTTCTGGGCCGACGTAGTTCGCGCTGGGACGGATGATCTTGCCGTCGGCACGCTGCTCGATGACGTGGGCGCTCCAGCCGGTGGTGCGCGCAATCACGAACAGCGGTGTGAACATGGCGGTGGGCACGCCCATGACGTGATAGGACACTGCCGAGAACCAGTCCAGATTGGGGAACATGTTCTTGGTCTTCTTCATCACCGTCTCGAGGCGCTCGGCCACGTCGTAGAGCTTCATGTCGCCCGCGCCCTTGGAGAGCTGCTGAGCCACCTTCTTGATCACCACGTTGCGCGGATCGCTGACGGTATAGACCGGATGGCCGAAGCCGATGATGACTTCCTTCGCCTCCACGCGGCGGCGGATATCAGCTTCCGCCTGGTCCGGATCCGCATAGCGGCTCTGGATCTCGTAAGCCACCTCGTTGGCACCGCCGTGCTTGGGCCCGCGCAACGCGCCGATGCCGCCGGCGATCGCCGAATACATGTCGGAACCGGTGCCGGCGATCACGCGGCAAGTGAAGGTGGAGGCATTGAACTCGTGCTCGGCGTAGAGGATGAGCGAGGTGTGCATGGCACGCACCCAGGCATCCGAGGGCTCCGTACCGTGCAGCAGGTGCAGGAAATGGCCGCCCACCGAGTCGTCGTCGGTCTCCACCTCGATGCGCCGGCCGTTATGGCTCCAGTGATACCAGTAGCAGAGCATGGAGCCCAGGGAGGCCACCAGCTTGTCGGCGATGTCGCGGGCACCGGCGGCGTTGTGGTCATCCTTCTCGGGCGTGGCGCAACCCAGGGCGGAGACGCCGGTGCGCATCACGTCCATCGGGTGGCTGGCGGCGGGCAAGGCCTCCAGGGCGGTACGCACCACCTGGGGCAATCCGCGCAAGCCCTTGAGCTTGGCCTTGTAGGCCTTGCATTCGGCGCGGTTCGGCAGCTTGCCATGAATCAAGAGATAGGCCACCTCTTCGAAATCGCACTTCTCGGCGATATCGAGGATGTCGTAACCGCGGTAATGCAGGTCGTTGCCGCTGCGGCCCACGGTGCAAAGCGCGGTATTGCCGGCGACCACGCCAGACAGGGCTACGGATTTCTTGGCCTTGGGGGCGGCGGCCGGGGCCGGGGTTGTATCAGCCATGTTCCTGCTCCTCCGTTACTTCTTCTTGGCGTCCTGCTTGAACAATTCGTCGAGCTTCTTCTCGTAATCCATGTAGCCGAGTACGTCGTAGAGCTCGGCGCGGGTCTGCATGGTGTCCAGCACGCCCTTCTGGGTGCCTTGTTTGCGCAGCTCCGCATAAACCCGCTCCGCGGCCTTACTCATGGCGCGGAAGGCGGACAACGGGTACAGCACCAGCCGCACACCCGCGTCACCCAGCTCCCGGGTGGTGAACATGGGCGTCTTGCCGAACTCAGTGATGTTGGCCAGCACCGGCGCCTTCGCGTTCTTGGTGAACTGCCGGTACTCATCGAGCGTGGTGAGGGCTTCGGCGAAGATCATGTCGGCGCCCGCCTCCACGTACTTCGCGGCACGGTCCAGGGCCGCCTGTTGGCCTTCGCTGGCGTGGGCATCGGTGCGCGCCATGACCACGAACTTCGGATCCGGGCGGCCATCCACGGCGGACTTGATGCGATCGCACATCTCCGCGGCGTCCACCAACTCCTTGCCGGGACGGTGTCCGCAGCGCTTGGCGGCGACCTGGTCCTCGATATGCATGCCGGCGGCGCCGGCGCGGGTCATCTCGGCGGCGGTGCGGGAGATGTTGAAGGCGGTACCCCAACCGGTGTCCGCATCCACCAGCAGCGGCAACTCGGTGGCGCCCGTGATGCGGCGGATGTCTTCGCAGACGTCGTTGAGGGAGGTCATGCCGAGATCCGGCAGGCCGAAGGACGCGTTGGCGACGCCGGCACCGGAAAGATAGAGCGCCTTGAAGCCGGCCCGTTCCGCCAACAAGGAGGCATAGGCATTGATGGCGCCCGCCACCTGCAAGGGACGTTCAGTTTCGAGCGCGGACCAGAGCCGCGCGCCGGCGGAGGCTTGAACCATGGCGGACCTCTTCAGGAAAGTCCCGGGTGACCGGGTCAAGAGCCGCCAATCTTACCGTGTTTATTGGCCTCACGTCCGTTGCCCAGGACGCTGTGTTCTAGGCCCTTGAATGGACTTTCGTACCCTTGCGTCGCTGGGTATATGCCATCGGCGACGCCCTGGATAGCCCAATATTGTGTGCCAAGCTGGAGCTCAGGTTGGTGGCGTCAGACATTGTTTCGCCGCGACACTCCTCTGGTTGAGTGAAGCAGATTTACCTGAAGGAACAGATGTTCTCAGTCTTCAAAGGCTCGGGTGTGGATACCGCATTCCTGGTCTTGCTTCGGACCCTTGCTGGGGTCGTAATAATCTTCGTTCATGGGCAACTTGTGACTTAAGCAGAAGTCGATAGCTTGCATTGGGGTCCAGTCGAGCACCGGGTAGACTGCTAGTATGCGGCCGCGCGTACGTGCGTAAGGAAAAAATCGGCGATCGGAGCTTTCTTCGCGCATCACGCCTGAAAGCCACACTTTGGGCGCCTCCAATTTGAGAGCCGCTTGAAGAGGCTCAAACTTCACGACCCGCGTAAAGTGTACGAATTCTGCGCTATCCGCAGCAGGTATTGGCAGTTGTGGCGCCTGATACACTTTTAAATTGAGTTTGAGCATCCGGCTATAGATCCCCATGAGCTCACGGGTTCGTTCGGTTTCATGGCCATGAGTCACGGTAATCACGCGCATATTTGGCATGACATCGGTCACCAGCTTGAGCATGACGCCAGCGGTGGGTCCAAAACTGGTCGTGAGAATCACATCGTGCCCGAATTCTTCTGTCACGCTACGTATGCGGTCTGTCGCTGTCAGTAACTGCAACCGACGATCCAATATTGAAGCGTAGCTTTGCAAATTAGTCATGAGATTTTTACGAAGATGCGACCCAGGTGTCGGCCGTCCAGGATCTTGGGAAAGACCTGGGGCAATTGGTCGAATACCACCATTTGGTGACCGATGAGCTTGAGCTTGCTGGGTCTGAGGTCGCCGGCGATACGGTTCCAGACCTTGAGTCGGGTCTTGCGCGGCGTGGCCATGGAGTTGATGCCGAGCAGGTTCACGCCGCGCAGGATGAAGGGCATCACCGTCGTGTGCAGTTCGTGGCCGCCAGCCAGCCCGATGGAAGCGATGCTGCCCCACCAGTCTGTGGTGCGGGTAAGCCATGTGAGCATCTCGCCACCGACGTTGTCCACGGCGCCCTGCCACTGGATGCGTTCCAAGGGCCTGCTGCCATAATCGATCTCGCTACGCAGCAGGATGCTGGAAGCGCCGAGCTGCTTGAGATAGTCCTGGGACTCCTTCTTGCCGGTGACGGCCACCACCTCATAGCCCCTCTTGGCCAACATGTTCACCGCGATGCTACCCACGCCGCCGGTGGCGCCGGTGACGATCACGGGTTTGCCTTTCGGATTCAGCCCATTGTGTTCCAGCTTCTCGATGGCGAGCGCGGCGGTGAAGCCGGCGGTACCTACCATCATGGCGGTCTCGGGCGTGAAGCCCTTCGGCATGGGGATCACCCACTCGCCCTTCACCCTCGCATATTCGGCGTATCCGCCGTCATGGTCCTCGCCCAGGCCGCAGCCGGTGACCAGGATCTTCTGGCCCTTCTTGTAGCGCTTGTCGCTGGAGCTGGCCACGGTACCTGCGAGGTCGATGCCTCCGACCAAGGGGAAGCGTCGCAGGATCTTGCCTTTGCCGGTGGCGGTCAGCGCGTCCTTATAGTTGACGCTGGAGTGGCTCACCTTCACCACCACCTCACCCGGCGAGAGGTCGTCGAGCGTCAACTGCTCGAAGCGGGCCGAGATCCTCTTCTCGATCTCGTGGATGCGGAAAGCGGTGAAGGTCTTGTCCATGGCGGAACTCCCGGAAGATGCGGCATTCTCGCACATTCTTTCCGGGCAAAAAAGCAGCCCTCGCGCGGAGGGCTTCTCGCTCAGGCTGCGCGCGACGTCAGAAGTCGTAGCGCGCGCCGATCATGTAGACGTTCTCGTCCGAGTTATTGCTGGCACCGGCGAACACGCGCCAGTGCGGATCGAAGGTCCACAGCACGCGGGCCCCCAGGGTGTTCTCGGTGTTGCCGCTGATATCGGTGTGGCTCACAGTGCCGTCGAACTCCAGGCGATCCACCAGCCACCAACGCAGGCCGCCGGTGGCGCCCCAACCGCTATCGGTGCCATTGCCGCTGCTGTTGACGCTCAGGAATTCGCCGTCCACGAACAGGTCCAGTTGCTGGGCGAGAGGCGTATTCCATCCCGCGCCGATGTCGAAGGTGTTCCGGCTGATGTTGCAGCATGACACGTGGCTGTAGCCGGCGAACACATGGGCATTGGGAGCCAGCGCCAGGGAACCGTCCACGCCAGGACCGGAAGGACTGCCGCTGCTGTTGCTGGGATTCACGCTGATGACCGAGCCCTCGGCATAGGTGTAATCGAAGTTATCCGCCTGGGCGCCGATTGGCAGCGCCGCCGCCAGCAGCAGCGATGCGGTGAGGATACGCATGATCATCTTTGTTCTTCTCCGTCAGGGATGCGGCGCATATGCAGCCACGCAACCGCACTCTAGCCGTCGGCATCGGCGTGCCGAAGGCATTCGTTACATAAGTCGGTGCTTTGTAACGGATTTGTGAAACAGTTATCAGGTGCAGTTGTTTTCTGACTGAGTTATGTCAGGCGGGCGCACGCTTGCGCACGCCAAGTGCGAGGCGCAAGGCGTTGGCAAATTCCATCCCGGTCTGGAAGCGCGCATCGGGATCCTTCTGCAGCGCCTTGTCTATCACCACCTTCACTGTAGGCGGGATGTCGGGACGCAGGAAGGTCACGTCCGGATGCGGCTCGTTGGCGATCTTGAACATGAGACCGGTGAGTGAGGGAGCCTCGAACGGCAGCTCGCCACGCAGCAGCTGGTAGAGCGTGACACCCAACGAATACAGGTCGCTACGCCCGTCCAGCTTGTTGCCCGACACCTGTTCCGGCGACATGTACAGCGGGCTGCCAAGGATGGTGCCGGTCTTGGTCTTGCTCATGTCGGTGAGTGCGGCGATGCCGAAGTCGGTGATCTTCACCCGGCCGGTGCCGCGGTCGTACATGATGTTGGCGGGCTTGATGTCCCGGTGTACCACGTGGTGCTTGTGTGCGTAATCCAATCCCTCTGCCACTTTGACGGCCACCGCGAGCGCCTCGCCCATGGGCAACAGGTTCTTGGAATCGGTGTACTTTCCGAGCGACTCGCCCTGCAGGTAGTCCATGGCGATGTAGGCCAGGCCCTGGTCCTCGCCTACGTCATAGATGGTGACGATGTTGCTGTGGTTGAGACGCCCGGCGGTCTCCGCCTCGCGGAAGAAACGGTCATGCACGTCCTTCAATGCATCGCCGTCGAACTCGTCGGACAAAGCCAGTGTCTTGATGGCCACCTGCCGGCCGATCTTGGCGTCCTTGCCGAGGTACACGATGCCCATGGCGCCGCGTCCCAGTTCCTGCACCAGCTCATAGCGGCCCAACATGGGCTTCTGCACGCCGCCGCTATTGAGTGCGCGAGAGAGCGTGGAGGCGGCACCGGTGCGGGTGAGAGACGGGGTGCTCTCCAGTTGCCGCAGCCGTTCCAGCCGTTCGCCGAGTCCTTCGTAGGTCGGTGCGATCTTCTGGATGTAAGCATAGACCTCCAGCGCCTGGGCGTAACGGCGACCGCGCTCATGCTCCTGGCCGAGGTTCATGAGGTTATCGCAGAGCATGCGCGAGGGCAGACACAGCTTGAAGCGCTGGAAGCTGTGGTCGAAGCGGTTGAGTGCCTGCAATGCCATCGCGTACTCGCGGTTGAGCTCCGACATGGCGCCGCGGGAGACGCCGCCACGCTCGCGCACGAAATTCATGGCGCCGAGAGCGAGATGACCCACCACCAGGAACCACAACGGCAACATCAACGGCAACCATAAAGACTGGGAGAGCAGTGGCAGGAATTCACCGAGCAACAGGCTCACCGCCACTACTGCGGTGAGCGCGATCCCAGCGATGCGGCCGAGGCGCGGCAGCAGCAAGACCAGATAGAGACCCACGGCCACCACCAGCAAGCCACGCAAGCCCCAGGCCCAGAACGGCGTTGATATCAGATCGCCATTGAGGATGCCCGACACCAGCACCGCGGCAGCCAGCACCGGCTCGCGCCCGGTCTCCACTCGTCCCACCAGCACCACTTTGCCTGCCAGCTTCTCCGCCGGGACGGAGCCGGCCAGCACTTCGCCGATACCATAACGCGGGATATCGCCAGCCCGATCCTGCGACAGGACTTCCATGCTGCGATTGGTACGGATGACATCATCGCCCAGGGTGAGTCCGCCGAAGGTCTGCACGCCGATGCGGCTGATCTCGATGTCCTGTTCACGCGCGGCCGCCAACAACGCCAAGGTCGCCACCGTGTGGCCCTGGTATTGCACCAGCAGTGGCGCCACTTGCGCGGCCCCCGGGGCCTCATCAACGAATCCCACGCCACGGGCGGCATTGACGAACTTCGGCAACGGCGTGTCGAAGGACACCGTAGGGGCATTGGGCGCGTCGATGGGGAGAGTGAAGGCGGGGCTGCCGTCGGAATCAGGTTTGGCGGCGCTGGTGCGGGAACCCCGCGCCGCTATCAACACATGCCCGGACTTCACCATGCTGGTCATGAGTGCGCCATCGGTGTCGAGAGCGGCCTGGGCCTCCCCCAGTTTGGCGGTGACGGCCGTGTCGTTGGCAGCGGTCGCGAGCGGCTGCAGTTGGTTGAGATAGTCGAGCGCTACGGCGTTCTGCGGGGCCGAGAGGTCCTCGGTGATCGCCACCACGCCGGCCTTGTCGTCGCCCAGTATGTCCACCAGCTTGGCCAGCGTGCTGCGTGGCCAGGGCCATGGCCCGTATTGCTTGAGGGCGGCGGCATCGATGGCCACCACCGCCACCTGCGGATTGACGGCGCGCTTGGGCGCGAGCGCATGGCCGAAGCCGTAGCCCGCCCATTCCACGCTCATGCCGCCCTGGAACAGGGCCAGCAGGGTCAGCGCGAAGATGACGACGCTGCTCCAGACGGTTTTGCTTTTGAGGAAGCCGGGCATGAGCGTGATGGGACCCCAGAAAAATCGCCTTTTCGGGTCCGGCATGGACCCTTATCGCGGGTTTTCCATAACCAGACTTGACCCAAGAGTAGCCTAAATTCCCAAATCCCACACTACGGGAATCACCGGTCTTACGGTCTTCTCGGCCGGATTTCCGGTCCTGGCATGCCGCTTTGAGCTTCAATCGACGCGCCACGCAGGACCTTGGCATCGTGTGGCGGATTCCGCTTAGTGGCGGTTGCGCAGCCACTCGCAAAGATTGCGGCCGGCATCCGCCGCAAGCACCAGGGCGAAACCGGCAAAACTGTCGAAACTCCGGCTCATGCCCACCAGTAGCAGCGTGAGCAACCCCACCACGATGGGCGCGCCAAGCGTGGCGTAGACCATGAGCGAGCGGGCGGGGACCGCGGTCTCCCGCAGGAGTCCGGCGCGGCGCGGTACCAGCAGAAACACGGCGAATGAGATGGGAACTACGCAGCCCACCAGCACCAACACATCGCGGTCTGCCTGGCTGGCAGGCACCCAGAGCAGGATCTCCATGAACAACAGCGCCAATGCTGCCACGTCCAGCGCCGCGCCGGACGCGTGCAGTCGCGTGAGCCGCATGGGACGCGTCTCCATCAGCCGCCCGCCCTCAGGCAACCCACCACCAGGAACAGGAGTCCCACCACCGCGAACAGCCCGTGCAACAACACCACACCGAGCGGCAGAGCCTGTTTGGCGGCGCGGAAGGCAAACAACAGGAGTCCGCCCAAGGCGGCCAGCATGAATATCAAGATGGCGAGATTGGCCGGATGATTGGCCGGATGCGCCATGGCTTGCATCACCAGCAACACGATGGCGAGTATGCCCAACACACCGTGGGTGGCGCTGACCTTGAGAGGCAGTGCCCGGCCGCGCCGTTCCAGCACCGCGAGCGCGCTCCCCGCCAGCATCACCACCAGGAACAGGAACGACAGGACCGTGAGCATGGAAGCGCCGCCATCCAGGATGGCGGCCATCATACCGGGTTCGCCGTGCGGCGAGCGGGAGGACATGGATGTGCGGGCTGGGCCGCAAAGCGGAGCTGGATGCGTAGCGCAGCGTTCAGACTGATGTCTTAGCGCCCGGTATAGATGACCTTCCAGATCCGGCCATGCTGCGTATCACCTATATATAGCGACCCACGCGGACCCTCGGCCAATCCCATGGGCCGATAACGGGCATCGCTGGAGGACTCGATCCTGCGTCTGGCCGCGAAGCCATCCGCGAAAGTCTGGTATGCACCGGGCTTGCCATCCTTGAAGGGCAGGAACACCACGCGGAATCCGGCCTGGGGAAGCGGTGCCCGATTCCAGGAACCATGGAAGCTCACGAACGCCCCGCTGCGGTACGCGGCGGGAAACTGCTTCCCGCTATAGAACAACAACGCTTCCGGCGCCCAGTGCCCAGGAAAGGCGATGAGTGGCTGGCCGTACTTTTCGCAGTCGCCCACCTTCTTCCCATCGCCACCGTATTCCGGCGCCTGCACTTTCTTCTTCTGGATCTGGTCGTAGTAGCAGTATGGCCAGCCGAAATCCTCGCCCGGGTGCACGGCGAACAACTCCTCGCCCGGCAATTCCGCGCTCTGGGCATCGCTGTAAAGCTTGGGCCAATTGTCGGACAACTGGTCACGGCCCATCTGCGCCGCGTAGAGACCGTCAGACGTCCAGGTGATGGCGACCGCATTGCGGATGCCGGTGGCATACCGTTCGCCGTCCCGTGGGAAATGCTGGCCGGTCTTGCCTGCCGCGAAGCGCCAGATGCCGCCGTGCTCCGACAGGAGCGGGCAAGGTGCCTCGCCCCAGGAGCCAGCGGCCCGATCCTGCTTCTGGCAGGCATTGGACGGCGCGCCCACGTTCACGTAAAGCTCGCCGTCATCACTGATGGCGATGCTCTTGGCCGCATGCTCGCCCTGCTCCGGAAAACCATCCACGACGGTCTGGGCAGCGGCATCCGGTATCCCATCCTTGCCGATGCGATAACGGAGCACCGAGGTCGGCGTGGCGAAATAGACGTAGCCCCCGTAGAGCGCCACGCCGCTGCCGCCCTGATCACCTACGCGGCGCACCTGGTCCGCATGGCCGTCACCATTACTGTCACGCAAGGCCACCAAGGCGCCTCCCTTCTCCACCGATTGCAGAGCCACATACAAGGTGCCGTCTGTCCCGACGACCATATGGCGCGCCGTACCGAGATCGTCGGCGAACACCGTGGCGCAGAACCCGCGTGGCAGGGTGATGCCGGTGTCCTTGTCGCAGGCAGCCGCAGCGCCTGCGCTGCGAACCCCCAACACGAAGAGGGCTAGCAACAGGAACGGCAGGCGGCCCATGGTCTTACGTCAGTGGATGGTGAAGGGGCTCAGTGTGGAGCGGTACACGCTGGGGAAGAGTTGGCCGGCAGTGGGGGCCCCTTCCGCCATGGAGCTGCCGTTGTCGGCGGCATTGCCAGGACCCTTGGTGTTGTAGACGGTGAACCCGCCCATCACCTCGTACTTGCCGGTGGTATCGGTGATGGCGGTGCCGCCATCGTTGCCGGCCACTTGGTTGCCGGCGTTGTTGGCCTGATTCCAGGTGACGGTCACGGTCTTGGTCTCGAAGGGGGCGAAGTCCATCTCGTTGAAGCCGGAGCCGCCGCTGGCGGGCTTGCCCAGACCGTTGTCATTGATGGTGCAACTGGGGGTGGTGACGCTGCTGGCATCGCCGTCGCAGGTCCACACCACGCTGGCGGTGCCCAAGTCCACCACCGCCAGGTTCAACAGCTCGCTGCTGTTGAAGAACAGCGATTGCGACTGGACGGAGCGGCTGCGGATAGTGAGTACGAACTGGATGGTCTGGCCCCGGGCGAAGGCGGTACTGGTCTGGCCGCTGATGTCCTCCACCGTGAGGGTGGTGACGAACTGGGGGGCATCCGAAGCGTTGTTCTTGGTGCAGTTGGAGGCACCGAGCAGCAGCGCGACAGCGGAGAGTCCCAGCACTGTACGGATCACGACGCGCATGCCCGGCCTCACGGAGGAAGAGTCCGGGAAGTATAGCGCCAGGGCCGCGGCGAGGTTGACCTCGCCGCGGGCAGGACTGTCACATCAGGGCGAGGAATACGCTGGCGGCAAAACCGGGGCATCCGGTTTGACGTAAGGCAGATAACGGTCGCGCAGTTCACGCTGGCGGTCGGTCATCGGGATGGCCTTGCCACGGATGAACACCTGATCGGCGAAGCTCGTGACCTCCAATGGATCGCCGCTCCACACCACCAAGTCCGCGTCCTTGCCCACCTCCAGGGTGCCCACACCTTTATCCAGGCCGTAGATGCGGGCCGGGTTCAGGGTCATGGCCTTCACCGCTTCCAGCCAAGGTAGCCCATTGGAGACCGCGATGCCGCCGTACTGGCGCACGTTCCACGACTTGTGGGTATCGCCCACTTCGAAGGCGATGAGTACGCCGGCCTTCTGCAGGCGCACCGCATCCTGGAAGTCCGCGCCCAGCGACTCGAAGGCCTCCGGCAAATCGCGGGTGGGATTGAGGATCACCGGCACCTTGGCCTTGGCCAGCTCGTCCGCCACCATCCAGGCTTCGGCACCGCCGGACACCACCAACTTGAGTCTGAACTCGGAAGCCAGCGCCAAGGCGGCTTCGATGTCGCTGGCCCGGTCCACCTGCACCACCAGCGGCATCTTGCCCTTGAGGACGGGCTGCAGTGCTTCCAGATCTTCCCGCGACAGGCTGTAGCCGCGGCGCGCGGCCTTGTCATAGGCCACGCGGTTGGCGGCATAGTCCTTGGCGTCCTGGAAGGCTTCGCGCAGAGCCATGAGCGCGCCAGCGCGAGCACCGCCGGCGGTCTTCTGCCCGGCTTCGCCCAGCGTCACGAACATCGCCACCGGATCCTTCAGCACATAGCCCGTGAGCCCATCCAGTGAGATCACGCTGCCGCGGCCCTGCAGCACGCTGCTGTTGTTGCCCGGCGCGATCACCGCACGGGTCACGCCTTCCACGCGGTTCACGGGGATCACCATGGAACGCGGGTTGATGCCTGCGGTCGGATCGAAGGATGCCGTGAAGTGGGTGCTGGTGATGGCCGAGTCCTGGGTCTGATTGACCGCATCCACTTCGTCCAGGCCGAACACGCTTTCGGGATCGATGATCCCCGGCGTGACCATCTTGCCGGTGGCATCGATGCGCTTGGCGTCCGCGGGGATGGCCACGCCGGCACCGACTGCCGTAATCTTGCCGTCCTTGATGACCACGGTGCCGTGCTCGATCTTGCCCGCGGCACCGAGGGTGTACACCGTGCCGCCGGTGATGGCGTAGGTGTCGGCAAGGGCCGGAGCAACGAACAGGCCCGTCAGCGCCAGCGCGAGATACAAGTGGTTACGCTTCACAGGGCACCTCCCATCTGGCCGAATTTGCCGAGCTCGAAGTCGGACTTGGGTTGCCGCTTGGGATCATCACGGTCGTAGACCAGCGCACCGTCGACGAATACCTTCTCGGCGTGGCTGTAGACGCTGAAGGGATTGCCGGTCCACAGCACCACGTCCGCATCCTTGCCCTGCGCGAGTGAACCCGTGACGTCGTCGATGCCGAGCGCCTTGGCCGGGTTCAGCGTCATCCACATGATGGCATGGGCCTCGCTGATGTTGAGTCCGACCCGGTTACCCGCAGCCCAGGCCTTGGCGGTCTCCTGGTTCAGGCGTTGTATGCCGTTCTCGTCGTCGGAGTGGATCATGGCGCAGGCACCGCCGGCATCGACCATCGGGATGTTCTCGCGGATGCCATCCCAGGCTTCCATCTTGAAGCCCCACCAGTCGGCCCACATCACCGCACAGGTGCCGTTGGCGGCCAGCAACTTCGGGATCTTGTAGGCCTCCACCGCGTGGTGGAAGGCGGCGATGTGGTAGTGGAATTCCTTGGCCACATCCAGCATGTCGGCCATCTCGTTGGCGCGATAGCAATGCATCTGCACCCGCACGCGGCCGTTCAGCACCTCGGCGAGGGTCTCCATCTTCAGGTCGCGGGCCGGCGGCGGACCTTTCTTGTCCTTCTCCCAGGCCTTCCACTGGTTGTCATAGGCCTGCGCATCCGCCCAAGCCTGACGGTAACCCGCCACGTCACCCATGAGGGTGGAAGGGAACTGGCCATGGCTGCCATAGACGCGCTTGGGATTCTCGCCGCAGGCCATCTTGAGGCCGAAGGGCGCGCCCGGAAACTTCATCCCCTCGGTGGTGACGGACGGAACGTTCTTCAGCACCACCGAGCGGCCGCCGAACAGGTTGCCGGAGCCTGGCAGGATCTCGAGGGTGGTGACGCCGCCGGCGCGGGCGGTATTGAAGCCCGGATCCTGGGGCCACACCGAGTTCTCGGCGCGGACGTTGGCGGTATCCGGATTGGTGAGCTCGTTGCCATCGGACAACGCATCCACCTGCGGCGAGGGATACACGCCCAGATGCGAGTGCACGTCGATGATGCCGGGGGTCACGAACTTGCCGGTGCCGTCGATCACCGTGACGCCGGCGCCCGGGCTCAGATGCTTGCCCACCGCGGCCACCTTGCCATCCTTGAGGAGGATGTCGGCGTCGTCGATCTCGGCGCCGTCACCGGTGTAGAGGGTGACGTGCTGGATCAGGGTCGGCACCGAGGGCAGCGGCTGGTAAGTGGAGGGGAACGGGTCCGGCGGGAACTCCGTGGCGGAGGAATAATCCGGCGGGCCGCCGGCCGGGGCATCCGCGGGGGAATTGGCGAGGGCTGGCGCCGCGAGCAGGAGCACCGCCGCCGAGAAGGCGGCCGGCAGGAACTGGCGTGGGGACATGGGCGTACCTCTTTATTGAAATGGCAGCCTGGGACCGGAGCCACAGCATAGTGCCTGTGTTGCCCTTTGGAGCGGCGCGCCGCCGATTGGTTCGGTGATAAGCCGCAAAAAGGCCGGCAAATTTGCCGGCATCGAGGGCAGGCGGAACTTTTTTAGCTATCATGCAAGTCACTGATTTGCTTGGGGTGTACCTGGGGTCATGGAACACAACACGCTGCGTTCCATCTTGATCCTCATGAGCGTCGCCGTGTTCGTGGTGGCGGCCATGCGTCGCCTGCACCTGCCTGCCGTCCTCGCTTACCTGCTCACCGGTTATCTGGTCGGTCCCCACGGCATCGGCCTGGTCACCGACAGCACGGATACCCGCGAGCTCGCCGAGTTCGGCGTGGTGTTCCTGCTCTTCACCTTGGGGCTGGAGTTCTCGGTGCCCCGCTTCTGGGTGATGCGCAAGTCGGTGTTCGTGCTGGGGGGGGCACAGGTGTTGTTCACCACGCTGGCAACGGTGAGCATGGCCAGGCTCATGGGCACCAGCACGGAAGTGGCCATCGTGTTGGGCGGCGCTTTCGCCATGTCCTCCACCGCCATCTCGGTGAAGCAGCTCACCGAGCAGAACGAGATCGGCCTGCAGCATGGCCGCTCCGCGGTGGCGGTGCTGCTGTTCCAGGACCTGGCGGTCATCCCTTTCCTGATCCTGATCCCGGCCATGACCCGTGGCGCCGGTGGCGGCGCCATCGCCAACGACATGCTGTGGGCCTTCGGCAAGGGCGCGCTGGCGGTGGTGGTGATCCTGGCCGCGGGCCGCTGGCTGTTGCGTCCGCTGCTGCATCAGATCGCCACCGCGCGTTCCGCGGAGCTGTTCACGCTCACGGCGCTGCTCGTGACCATGGCGGCCGCCTTCAGCACCGCTTACCTCGGTCTGTCGCTAGCCCTCGGCGGCTTCCTGGCCGGGATGATGCTGGCGGAGACCGAATACCGGCACCAGGTGGAGGCCGACATCCGGCCGTTCCGCGACGTGCTGCTCGGACTGTTCTTCATCACCGTGGGGATGCTGCTCAATCCTCGCGTCGTCGAGCGGCATTGGTTGCTGCTCATCGTCGCGGTCCTCGGTATCTCGCTTTTCAAGATCGCGCTGGTGGCGGTATTGAGCCGGCGCTTGGGCTCGGACAACAACGCCGCCCTGCGCACCGGTCTCGTGCTCGCGCAGGGCGGCGAGTTCGGCTTCGCGCTGCTCTCCCTGGGCCTGGCCGAAGGCATCATGCGGCCCCAGCTCGCGGAGTTCGGCCTGGCGGTGATCGTGGTGAGCATGCTCATGGGACCGCTCCTCATCCGTTATAACCGCACGCTGGCGGACCGCATCTTCCCCGAGAGCGACCTCGAGGACCATGATCGGTTGCAGCACGACATCGGCCGCCACCAGGTGCACCTGGACAAGCACGTGGTGATCGTAGGGTACGGGCGCGTTGGCCAGAACGTGGCGCGGCTGCTGGAACCGGAAGGATTCGAGTTCGTGGCGCTGGATCTGGACCCGGTGCGCGTGCGCCACGCCCGCGAAGCAGGCGACCCGGTCTATTACGGCGATGGCACCAACCTGGACGTGCTGCGCGCCGCTGGCATCGAGCGCGCACGGGTGCTGGTCATCAGCTACTTCAAGGTCTCCACGGCGCTGAAGATCCTGGAGCACGTGAAGAAGCTCAGGCCCGACCTGCCGGTCTTGGTGCGCACCCGTGATGACGCCGAGCTGGACAAGCTGCAGGCGGCCGGCGCCACCGAGATCATCCCGGAGACTCTCGAATCCAGCCTGATGCTCGCCAGCCATCTGTTGCATGTGCTGGACGTGCCCATGTCGCACATCCTGCGCAAGATCCAGGAAGTGCGCACACACCGCTACAGCCTGCTCCGCAGCGTGTTCCGCGGCCAGGACGCGGTGCCCATCGACACCACCCATGCGTTCCGCGAGCAGTTGCACACGGTGACCCTGGACCGGGGCGCCCACGGCGTGCGGCGCACGCTCGCGGAGATGGATCTGAAATCACTCGGTGTGGTGGTGACGGCGCTGCGCCGCGAGGGCGTGGTGGGCCGCCAACCGCCGGGGGTCACCGTGCTCAAGGAAGGCGACGTGGTGGTGCTGTGGGGCACCCCCGAGAGGCTGCAGGATGCCGAAGAACGTCTGCTGCGCGGTGAAAGCCGCAAGAAGAACCTGAAGACCGCGACTGGAGCCGCCGATGGTTGAGATTGGTACGCCGCTGACCCCGAATGCCACTCGTGTGATGCTGCTGGGCTCGGGTGAGCTCGGCAAGGAGGTGACGCTCGAGCTGCAGCGTTTCGGCGTGGAAGTGATCGCCGTGGACCGCTATGCGCGCGCGCCGGCCATGCAGGTGGCGCATCGCAGCCACGTCATCAACATGCTGGATGGCGCTGAGGTGCGGCGCCTGGTGGAGCTGGAGAAGCCCCACTACATCGTCCCCGAGATCGAGGCCATCGCCACGCCGGAGTTGCTGAAACTTGAGGCCGAAGGCTGGACCGTGATCCCCACCGCCCGCACCGCGCGACTCACCATGGATCGGGAGGGCATCCGCCGTCTTGCCTCTGAGACACTCGAGGTCCCCACTTCGCCTTACAGGTTCGCCGACAGCTTCGAGGGCTTCCGCGCCGCAGTGCATGAGATCGGCATGCCTTGCGTGGTGAAGCCGGTGATGAGCTCCTCCGGCAAGGGCCAGAGCGTGGTGAAGACCGATGCGGACATCCAGCATGCCTGGGACTACGGCCAGCAGGGCGGCCGCACCGGCAAGGGCCGCATGATCGTGGAGGGCTTCATCGATTTCGATTACGAGATCACCCTGCTCACGGTGCGTCATTCCGGCGGCACCAGTTTCTGTGCGCCCATCGGTCATCGCCAGGAGGATGGCGACTACCGGGAGTCTTGGCAGCCCCAGCCCATGAGCGAGAAAGCACTGGCGGAAGCGCAACGCATGGCCAAGCTGATCTCCGATGACCTGGGGGGCCGCGGTATCTTCGGCATGGAGTTCTTCGTGAAAGGCGATGCGGTGTGGTTCAGCGAGGTCTCACCGCGGCCTCACGACACCGGTCTCGTCACGCTCATCTCGCAGGATCTCTCGGAGTTCGCGCTGCATGCCCGCGCGATCCTGGGACTGCCCATCCCGGTGATCCGCCAGCTGGGACCCTCCGCCTCGGCGGTGATCCTGCCTCATGGCGATTCCGATGGCCCTCTATATAGGAATGTGGATACGGCACTCCAGGAACCGGATACCATGCTGCGGCTCTTCGGCAAGCCGGAGATCCGGGGTCACCGCCGCATGGGCGTGGCGCTGGCCCGCGACACGAGCATCGCAGCCGCGGTGGCGAAGGCGCTACGTGCCGCCGCTGCGGTCGAGGTGCGGTTCTGAGCTAGTCGCGGAAGTTGGTGTATTGGATCGGCTGTTCCAGCTTCGACTGGCGGAACAGCGCCATGCAGGCCTGCAGGTCATCCTTCTTCTTGCCGGTAACCCGCAGCTCATCGCCCTGGATGGCGGCCTGCACCTTTAGGCCGCTGTCCTTCACCAGCTTGACCATCTTCTTGGCCAGCTCTTTCTCGATACCCTGCTTCACCTTGACCACCTGCTTGGCCTTGTCGCCGCTGATGGCTTCGATCTTCTGCGGGTCGAAGCTGGCCACGTCGATACCGCGCTTGGCGGCCTTGGCGTAGAGGATGTCCGTCACCTGCTTGAGCTGGAACTCACTGTCCGCGAACACCGTGAGCATGTCTTCGGCGCGCTCGATGGCGGCGGACGAACCCTTGAAATCGTAACGTTGGGAGATCTCCCGGCTGGCCTGGTCGACTGCATTAGTCAGCTCGGCGACGTCGACCTTGGAGACGGCATCGAAGGAGGGCATGGGAAGCTCCAGCTTACTTTCGGTTCCAGAAGGGCCTGACGATCCGGCCGCGACGCACGCTCAATATGATGAACGCTATACCCGCCGCGAGACAAATCAGCACTGCCGGCAGCGAGGCCTCGGGGCCGAATTGGCCGCCGGTGAGCCAGTCCTTGCCGCTGACGAAGCCCACCCGGATCACGCCCTCGGTAGGGCCGCCGGACACGGACGTCGCGAAGATGCCGCCCTCGGTGAAGTTCCAGGCGAAGTGCAGGCCCATGACGAACCACAGGCTGCGGGTATACATGTAGGCGGCGGCCAGCAACACGCCTGCTTCCAGGGCGATGGCTGCGGTACTGATCACGCTGGCGCCGGGATTGAAGACATGCAGCAACCCGAAGATCGCCGCCGAGATGACCAGGGCGATCCAGCTCCCCAGGCTCTCCTCGATGATGCGGAACAGGATGCCCCGTGTCACTGCCTCCTCCATGATGCCCGCGATGAATGCCGAGATGAACGGATAGGCCAGGTTGGAGATGGGTGCGACACCCAGATAGGTCCAGGCCCCATACAGCTTCATCACCAGCATGCTCAGGCAGAAAAGCCCGGCCCCTACGAGGATGCCGCGGGCCGCGAACCGCTGCGCGCCGTGGGGTGCGAGCTCTGCCACGGCCCGGTTCTCCAGGAGACGAACGAACACCACGTAGATCACCAGCACGCCGACGGGTATGAGCAGGCCCAGGAGCGCATGCAGTGGAGTACGCGGTGCTACGTGTGCCAGCTTGGTGCCGATCTGGATCGCAGCGACCCATACACCGATAGCCAGGAAGCCGATCACGATGCGGGTCAGTGGGAACTGCAGGATGGCCCAAAGCAGCCCGGGTCGCCGATTCACCATGGGGATGACAGCTTGCATCAATAATCTCCTTAGAAAGCCCAAAGCCGAAGGCCGATCATCCCCCAATAGGCCAGGAACAGCGTGACACCGAAGCAGCTCGCCGCTACAGCCGTCGAATGCCAGCGCATCCAGCGGTTCAGGTCCCACCGATAGGAACGCACCGCTTGCACCACGGCAGCGACGCTCAAGGCCGCGAACAGCAGCGAGAAGACGAAGAACGACACGGTCCTGGCATTGGCCACACCGAGTTCGATGGGCGCGATGCTGATGACGCCGCCCAGCATGCAGGCTAGCGCGAGACTGGCCAGGAGCGGCAGCACCCGCACGCTCCAGTGGGTTGCCCCGCGCATGTGTCCGATGAGCTTGCGGAAGCCCCATACCGGCGCGAACAGCACGCTGGAGAGCATGAGCAGCAGCGCGGCGAAGACCAGCGACGTCGGCAGGTAAGCTGAGACCCAGCTGGTCTTCACCAGATATTCGCCGCTGGCATTGGGCTCGCGATCCAGCACCTCGTCGCCGTCCTTATCCACGTAACTGACGGTGTCGGCGCCGCTGTGTCTCTCGGCGCGCCACAGGCCTTCGCCCGCCGGCAGCAACGTGACCGAATCCTCGAACAGGCCTTTGACCCGGAGGGCGCCTTTTCCGTCCGGAAAGACGTGTGCCACGCCGAACAGGTAATCGCCCACTGCCAGCACCTGGTTGCGTGGATTTCGCTCGCGATAATAACCACTCATCTGCGCCAGGGTGGTGGCGGAGGCCGGCACCGGGGTGGGCATCACCGGCGTGGGCTGGCCGCGCATGAGATAGCCCGCCAAGAGCCCGGAGGCCTCACGCATGAACTTGCCGGGGCTGCCGGTGTTCACCATCAGTACGAACCCGAGACCCTGATCCGGGGCGTAGGCATAGCGGGATATGAACCCGTCGATACCGCCGTCATGGCCATGGAACTCGTCGGCGCCGATATAGCTCGTGTAGTTGGCGAGGCCGTAGCCATAGTCGAGGCCGTGACGTGCGCCACCGCCGGTCTCCGGAGTCTCCATGCGCGTGACGCTGGCAGCGGAGAGGAACGGCTGGTTCTGCCATTCGCCGCGATCCAGCAGCATGATGCCGAAGTGCGCGAGTTCAGTGGGCGAGACATCCAGCGCTCCGGCGGGTCTCAGGTAGATCGGCACCGGTCTGATGGGCTGTTGCGGCTGGCCTTCGTAACCTTGCGCGAGCCCCGGTACCGACGCGGGATCGGGCGCCAGACTGGCCTGCGCCATCCCCAGTGGTCGCAGCACATGGTCGGTGACGTACTGTTCGTAGCGCTCGCCGGTGAATTTCTCGATGAGGTAGCCGGCGATGAGATAGTCGGGATTGGAATATGAGGTGCGCGTGCCGGGGCGCCAGCGCACCCTGAGTTCGGACTTGCTGCGTTGGATCACCGTGAGCAGCGGGATGTCGGCCGGCTCGTGGAAGTTGTAGAGCCGCGGGAAATGCATGTCGTCGAAACCGGCGGTGTGCTCCAGCACCTCTGCCAGGGTGACGGGGTCGGTGTCCTCCCAGGGGTTATCCACCGGGATCTCCGGCGCGATGTCCTTCAGGCGCGCGTCGAGGCGCACCTTGCCTTGGTCCACCAGTTGCAGCAGCGCCACCGCCACGAAACCCTTGGTGATGGAACCGGCGCGGAACAACGTATCGACGGTGACCGGCTGCTGCTTCGCCACATCGGCATAACCCAGGCCGCCCGCCCAAGTGACGCCATTACGGTCGAACAGCGCCACGCCCACCCCCGGGACGCCGGCGTCCGCCCGGAACTTATCCAGTTGTCTCTGCAAGGACGGGATGTCCTGTGGCGGCGGGGTGGGCGCCGCAGCCAGCACCGCCGACGGCAACACACAGCACAGCAGCAGGGTGCCGAATCGGCGCATCATCTCCCGGTCTCCCCAATGAATGGCAGCCGCGGGCGCGGCTGCGCGGGATCAGTCCATATCTTCCGTGAACATGTCGCGGCGTATTTCCTTGTCGCCCAGCGGCCCGAAGCGCAGGTCGGCGAGACCGGCAGTGACTTCCAGGTCGGCGTCGTCCTTGCCGCCTGCATGCTCGTTCAGGGTGTTGCCGAACATATGCAGATGACTCCAGAAGCCGTCATCCTTCTCCGGCGGCGGGCCGTAATACTCCCCATGCAGACTGAGGACCGCCAGGCCGAAGGTGCTCTTCACCTTCACGTTGCGCGGCTCCAAGGCATCCGAGATCACATGCAACCTGCCGGCGCTGAGGTGGCCATAGATGGGTCCGGATGGCACGTGGATCACCACTTCGCCGGCCGCGAGCTGCGCCTTCACGCCGCCCGTCATGCCCTCGATGATCATGCGCCCCGCCTTCATGGTGCTGTCCACACCGAAGCGGGCCGGGACCTGTATGGTCCACTGCGTCTTCACGTCACTATCGTGGCTGCTTCCCGAGGGATAGCTGGCGGTCACGGTGAGCAGATCACCTTTCCTGTCCTGGGCTATCTTCGCGCGCTCCACGTCCCTGAGGGTGGCATCACTGGCCACGGGCATGCCCAGGATGCGTCGCTCCTGCTGTTGGAGCACGAGTTTCACATGCACGGCATCATCGGGGGATATGCCGATCTTGGTGTCGCCGGAAGTGCCGTCGAATTTGAGATGCTGGAGACCGGCGGCCGGGATATCGGCGGTGACGGTCACGGGCTCGCTAGGCGCGTCGCGCGTGCTGCATCCCGCCATCCCGAACGCCAACGCCACTGCACCACATGCGAGGACGACCTGTCTCATCTGGTTATTTCCTTATCCGCCGGCGTCACGTGCAAGGACACGTCGCCGATGTTGACCTTGAGTTGCACTGCGTCGGGACCGGAACCGTCCAAGGACACCCGGGTGCCAAGACCGCCGTGGTCATGATAGCCGCTCTCGGAACCCTGTATCACCAGCATCGCGTCGCCGATGTTAGTGATGAGCTGGATCTTCCCACGTTTGGCGGTGGCGGTCTTGGCGCGGATCTCGCCCACATCCACGCTGGCGTCGATGCTGCCCTGCGGCACATCGATGCTCACCTCACCCACATTGAGCCTGGCAGTCACGCCACCGCTCACGCCATCCACCCCGAGGTCGCCCACCTCCATGGTGGCGTCGAGCCTCAGGCGTGGTGGTATCTGTACATCCCATTCCTGCTTCATGTCGTCATCGCCGCTGTGGGGATAGCTGAGCGACAACGTCAGGCGGTCACCGCCGCGCTTCTGTTGGATCGTGGCCGCGGCGATCTGGCTCGCGCTGCCACCGTCCATCCAGTGGAAGAACCACAGGAACTGACGTTCCTTGTGGCGCAAGGTCACTTGCACATGCACCTTGTCGTCATTGGACGTGGTGACGTGCAGTTCACCCACCCCCACTTCCAAGGCCACGCCGTTGATGCCGGTGGCAGCCAGTTCCGACTTCAGGATCCGCGGCATGGAGGACGTCGGCTCTGCATGGGCGGCCAGGGGCAGGGCCGATAGCAACAACAAAGCGGCGATGTGCTTCATGGGCGCAACTCCCGAGCCGAGGTCGTCAGCGGATCACATCGATATGACAACGCACGCTGGTGGTATCCGGGTTGGCCAGCGCGATCTGTACCGCTTTCTCCAGCGTCTCAGGCGCATGCACCGTGCCGTGCAGATACACGCGGCCGCCGTCGGTCGAGACGCTGAGGTCCGCTTCGTGCGTCGCCGGGTCAGCGTCCAGGCCGGAGCGGATGGCGCGGGCCAGGCTGGTGTCCCGATGTTCCGAGGAACTCCAGTTGGAATCGTCGCCGCCGCCGTTGCCGAGGGCCAGCACACAGCCGCCCAGGTTGGCCACGGCCGCACAGAGAGTCAGGGTCACGAGGATGCGTCGCATGTATGGGCTCCGTTATCTATATATTGAGAGATCAGATCTCGTTGCGCTTGCGGCGCAGCCAGATGGCGCCGTAGATGAATGCCGCTGCCACCGCGAGACCGACCCACAGGCTGGGGCTCGCGAACAGCTCTCCCAGGTTACCGATGGTGAACACGGAGCCCAGGGTCACGTCGTCCAGGCTGTGTTTCATGTGTAGCGGGTCGACGTTGAAAGCCAGGGTGAGCCAGCGCTGCTTGTAGCCCCAGATCATCCGGGCGAAGTTGGCGGTATGGAACACCCAGCCCTCGGCGCCCATGATGCCCACCGGCACCAGCACCGCCCACAGGAACGGAGCCTTCTTGGCCCAGCTAGAGGCCAGCATGTACCACCCGTAGAACGGCAGGTACCAGATGGCCGCGACGATCAGCCCATAGGCCAGCAACAACCAGGCGCTGATGAAGGCCCAGGGATGGGCCAACAGCGCGAAGGGATGCGTGCCCATCACCGACCCCAGGATCAGCCCCAACACCACCAGCACCAACTCGAAGGCGATGGTCACCACGAAGGTGATGGCGGTGACGCTGAGCAGGGCGGTGGCGAGCTTGGCCAGCACGGTGCGGGCGTCCGACACCGGCATGGAGCGCCAGAAGAGGATGCTGCGGTCGCGGCGGTCCGCGTACAGACTGTCCAGCAGGTAGAAGAACACCACGATCTGCATGATGAAGCTGAACATCGCTCCCAGCGTCAGGGTACCGATACGCATGAAGGCGTTGGCCGCATCGGAGTCGGCATCGCGAAAGTCCGGCAGCTGGTCTATCTGGAAGTGCGCGCCGTTGGCGAAATCCACATTGTTTACGGTCTGGTTGTGGCCGATGAGTATGGCCACCAGCATGTAGACGGAGAGCAAGGTGAGGATGCCTGCCACCGCCACCGACACGATCCACAGCGAGCGGTTCTCCCAGAACTCCCGGCGGATGAGCATCTTGTTGACCTGCATGGCACCGGCTTTCATTGCATGCCTCCTTTGACCTTCGCCACGAAGATGTCGGCGACACTCGGGGTGTGGATCTCACCGAGCTTGGCCAGTTCCTCCCGCGAGACACCCTCGAACAGGAACAGCTTCTTGCCGAACACCTCGCGCTCGTAGAGTGGTTTCATGGCCTGGGCGGCGGCGGCCTTGTCCTGGGCCACCAGCACCTCGGTGTATTCCTCCGCCACCTCGTCCATGGAGCGGTCCAAGGTGACGCGGCCGCCGTCGATGAACATCAGATGAGTCAGGATCTTCTCGATCTCTTCCACCTGGTGGGTGGTGACCAGGATGGTGCGATGGCCGTCGAAATAATCATTGAGCAGGCTGGTGTAGAACTCCTTGCGGTACAGGATGTCGAGACCCAGGGTCGGTTCATCCAGCACCAGGAGCTTCACGTCGATGGCCATGATCAGCGCCAGATGCAGCTGCGTGACCATGCCCTTGGAGAGTTCGCCTACCTTGGACTTCTGCTTGATCTTGGTGCGATCGAGGAAGTGCATGGCGCGTTCGCGGCTGAAGCCGGGATGCACTGCTTCCACGTAATCGATGGCATTGCTGACCTTGAGCCAGCGCGGCAGCACCGCCACGTCGGCGATGAAGCAGACGTCGCGCATCAGGTTGTGCCGGGCCTGGCGCGGGTCATGGCCCAACACGTCCAGCTCGCCCTCGAATTCGGTGAGGCCGAGGATGGCCTTGAGTGCCGTGGTCTTGCCCGCGCCATTGGGGCCGATCAGGCCCACGATGCGACCTTCTTCGATCTGGAAATCCACGTGGTCCAGCGCGGTGGTGGTGCCGTAGCGCTTGGTGAGGCCGCTGGCCTTGACTAGCATGCTCATGACTTGCTTCCTTTTTCCGCTTCGCGGGCCAGTTCCATCAGGTCCAGCCCCAATCTCTGTATACGCTGCAGGATCTGCGGCCATTCCGCCTTCAGGAACTGCTCACGCTCGTTCTTCATCAGGCTCTTGCGGGCGCCTTCCTTCACGAACATGCCCAGGCCGCGGCGCTTCTCCACCAGGCCTTCATCCACCAGCGACTGGTAGCCTTTCAGCACCGTGAGTGGATTGATCTGATATTCGGCCGCTACCGAGCGCACGGAGGGCAGCGGGTCGCCCTCCTTAAGGGCGTCCTCGAGGATCATGGCCACCACCCGATCCCGCAGTTGGCGGTATATCGGTTGGTTGTCGCTCCAGTTCGGTTCCATGTCCATAGCCTCGCTGCTATAGCTCTATAGTTGAGTAGCCCGCCGCTACCTTAGCCGCCTACCCGCACGAAGGCCAGCGCGCTGATCATGGAGACCATGGCGTTGCGGCCGATGCGGCGCAGGGCGACGACGGTCTTGCCTACGAAAGCCGGCTTGGTGTCCCGGGCGGTGACTTCCACGGTGCCGAGGAAGGCGGTGCCCGGCTGAGCAGCGGCCTGGGCCACGGCATAACGAGCTTCTTCGCTGTCCTTGGCGGTGACCACCACCGCTCCCAGGAACACCGTACCCGGCTTGACGCTGGCAGCCGCAGCCCGTGCTTCGGCGCTGTCGCTGGCAGTGACCTGGATGCTGCCGAGGTAGGCCGTGCGGCCATAAGCCGCTTGAGCCTTCGGCTCGGCGATCCCTGCCACGTCGGCGCGGGTCACCAGGATGGTGTTTAAGTGGATCACCTTGCTGGAGGCAGACGAATAGCCGACGCCGCCACTCTGGGACCGGGCAGCGGTGCTGCGGGCGCTGGCGGCGTCGGCAGCCAGGCTCGCCCCCAGGAGACCCAGTCCTAAGGCAACGGCGGCGCTCACTTTGGCGATGCGATTCATGTTCATGGCACTCTCCTTCTCTCTCTGTCCTGCGGTCCCGATAGCGGGGCCGTTCCGTAGTGGTGTTGTAGCTAACTATAACACCAAACACAGGGAAAGCAAGTGTCCTGGAGAAAATTTCTCCATTGTTTAATTTAGTCTTGTAAAACAAAGGGTTAGATTGATCTGACGGCCGCCACGACAGCCTGATTATGTGCGCGAGAACAGGTGTTCGCGCGGTTCGGCCATAACACCCATATGACACCCGCCGTCCCGTCCTGCCCACGGGCGGCCGCGAAGATCCCGATGAAGTCAGCCGCGAGGCGGGTGCTAAAATCGCGTCCCTTTCGCGCCTGGCGCAATCCCTCGCACAGCATTCACGGAGTCTCACCGCATGGCTAACAAGAAACCCGTCCGGGTCGCCGTCACCGGCGCCGCCGGTCAGATCGGCTACCAGCTCATCTTCCGCATCGCCGCCGGCGACATGCTGGGCCCCAAGCAACCCGTGATCTTGCAACT
Organism: Gammaproteobacteria bacterium; assembly: GCA_035465695.1. Classification (GTDB taxonomy): domain Bacteria; phylum Pseudomonadota; class Gammaproteobacteria; order Natronospirales; family REEB76; genus DASUBN01. The sequence continues at coordinate 38,424 of DATIVR010000017.1, read as the reverse complement.
CCTGGAAGTGACCCCCGCCCTGCCCGCCCTGAACGGCGTGGTGATGGAACTGAACGACGGCGCTTACCCGCTGCTGGCGGGGGTGGTGGCCTCCGATAATGCTGAAGTGGCGTTCAAAGATGCCGACTATGCCCTGTTGGTGGGCGCGCGCCCGCGCGGCCCCGGCATGGAGCGCAAGGACCTGCTCCTGGAGAATGCCAAGATCTTCTCCGCCCAGGGCAAGGCATTGAATGCCGCGGCGAAGAAGAACGTGAAGGTGCTGGTGGTGGGCAATCCCGCCAATACCAACGCCTTGATCGCGTCCTCCAACGCGCCGCGCATCCCCGCCAAGAACTTCAGCGCCATGATGCGTCTGGACCACAATCGCGCCATGTCGCAGCTTGCCGCCAAGACCGGCAAGCACGTCACTGACATCAAGCGCATGACGATCTGGGGCAACCACTCCTCCACCCAGTATCCGGACATCCGTTCGGCGACGGTGAAGGGCAAACTCGCCGCCAAACTGGTGGATCAGATCTGGATCGAGAGCGACTTCATCCCCACGGTGCAGCAGCGCGGCGCGGCCATCATCAAGGCCCGTGGCGCCTCCTCGGCGGCCTCCGCCGCCTCCGCCGCCATAGACCACATGCGCGATTGGGCGCTGGGCACGCCGAAGGGCGACTGGGTGAGCATGGCGGTGCCGGCCGACGGCAGCTACGGCATCAAGAAGGGCATCATCTACGGCTATCCCGTCACCTGTAGCAAGGGCCAGTGGAAGATCGTCAAGAACCTGAAGATCGACGACTTCTCCAGACAGCGCATGCAGGCTACCGAACAGGAGCTGCGCGAGGAGCGCGAGGGCGTGAAGGACCTGCTCCCGAACTGAGCCGAATCGAAAGGCCGCCACCAGGCGGCCTTTCTCTATATAAGGTATGCCATGGTCCGTGTTGAGATCGAATTACCCGCCCGTTTCCCTTTCAGCACCACGCTGGAAGTGCGGGTCGGCGACCTCAACTACGGCAACCACGTCGGTAACGACCAAGTGCTGGGACTGATCCACGAGGCGCGCCGCCGGTATATCCGGTCCCTGGGGGCCGATGAGATCGGCGCTGACGGGGTCGGTTTCGTGATCGCCGATGCTGCGGTGGTCTATCGTTCCCAGGCCTTCTACGGCGACATCCTCACCATCGAGGTGGCAAGCGATGAGTTCCAGAGCCGCAGCTGCACATTCTTCTATAGAGTGAGCAAAGCGCAGGCTGTGGTGGCGGAAGCCCGCACCGGGGTGGTTTGCTTCGATTTCAAGGCGCAGAAGGCGGTGGCCTTTCCGCCGGCACTGCTGCAGAAACTCAAGGGCGGCTAAGGGCCGGCCGGGTTAATATTTAACCCGTTCCAGCCGGCGCATATATGGGGATCCCATGCTTACCCTGCTTTGGCTCGTCATCTTCATCGGCGGCACCTTGGTCCTCACCTACCAGCGGGTGCCCCTGCTCATCGCCAGCGGCACCTATCTGGTGTTTCTCGCCATCTATCAAGTGGCGGGCACCGGACCGGATTGGCTGAAGTTCCTGTTCTGGCTGGTGTTCCTGCTCCTGGCCCTGCCGCTCAACATCCCCACCATCCGCCAGGCACTCATCTCCAGGCCACTGTTGGACGTGTTCCGCAAGATCATGCCGGAGATGTCCCAGACCGAGGCAGACGCCCTCGAGTCCGGCACCGTGTGGTGGGACGGCGAACTCTTCAGCGGCCGTCCCAACTGGAAGCGCCTGCTGAACACGCCGGCACCGAGGATCAGCAGCGAGGAACAGGCTTTCCTCGACAACGAAGTGGAAGAGCTCTGCGCCATGCTGGATGAATGGCGGATCACCCATGAATGGTGCGACCTGCCCCCCCAAGCCTGGGACTATCTGAAGAAGAACGGCTTCTTCGCCATGATCATCCCCAAGCGCTACGGCGGCCGCGAGTTCTCGGCGCTGGCGAACTCGGAGATACTGGCCAAGATCGCCACCCGCAGCGCCACCTGCGCTTCCATCGTGGCGGTGCCGAACTCGCTGGGACCCGCCGAGCTCCTGCTGCGCTACGGCACCGAGGAGCAGAAGAACCATTACCTGCCGCGACTCGCCTCGGGCGAGGATGTGCCGTGCTTCGCGCTTACCGCGCCGGACGCGGGCTCCGATGCCGCCGCCATCAAGGACTCAGGCGTAGTGTGCAAAGGCACATGGGAGGGCAAGGAGATCGTGGGGATGCGCTTGAATTGGAACAAGCGCTACATCACGCTGGCGCCCGTCGCGACGGTGCTCGGTCTCGCCTTCAAGCTCTATGACCCGGACCACCTCATCGGCGATAAAGAGGATTACGGCATCACCTGCGCGCTCATCCCGCCACACCTGCCGGGCATCAGCATCGGACGCCGCCACTTCCCGCTCAACCTGCCATTCCAGAACGGCCCGACCCAGGGCAAGGACGTCTTCGTCCCGCTGGATTTCATCATCGGCGGACTGCCGCGCGCCGGTCACGGCTGGCGCATGCTGATGGAGTGCCTGGGGGCCGGCCGCGCCATCTCGCTGCCTTCCAACACCACCGGCGCCGCGCGTCTCGGCGTCTACACCACCGGCGCCTACGCGCGTGTGCGCAAGCAGTTCCATCTGCCCATCGCGCGCTTCGACGGTATCGACGAGGTGCTGGGCCGGATGGGCGGTACGCTCTATGCCATGGAGGCGGTGCGCACCATGACCGCCGGTGCCATCGACCAGGGCGAAGCCCCCGCGGTGTGCGCCGCCATCTCCAAGCTGCACGTGACCGAGATGGCACGCCAGGTGGGGAACGACGCCATGGACATGCATGGCGGCAAGGGCATCCAGCTCGGCCCCAAGAACTACCTGGGCCGCGGCTATCAGTCCATCCCCATCGCCATCACGGTGGAAGGCGCCAACATCCTGACCCGTAACCTGATGGTCTACGGCCAGGGCGCGATCCGCTGCCATCCTTATGTGCTTAAAGAGATGCGTGCGGCGGCCGATGAGGATCATCACCGCGCGTTACTGGAGTTCGATGCGGCGCTGTTCGGACACATGGGGCTGGCCTTCAGCAATGCGGCCCGCTCGCTGTGGATGGCGCTCACCAGCGCCAAGCTCACCCGCGTGCACATCGCCACGCCCACCGAGCGCTACTACCAGCACATCAATCGCTTCAGCGCGGCGTTCGTACTGGCCTCGGATGCCGCCATGCTGACACTCGGCGGTTCGCTCAAGAAGAAGGAGAAGCTCTCGGCGCGCCTCGGCGACATGCTGAGCTACATGTACATAGCCTCGTCGGTGCTGAAACGCTACGAGGACCAGGGCCGGCCGCCCGAGGACCTGCCGCTCGTGGAATACGCCTGCCGTGACGCCCTCTATCGGCTGCAGGAATCGATGCATTCCTTCCTGCGCAACTTCCCCAATCGCTTCGTCGCAGCGGTGCTGCGCTTCCTCATATTCCCGCGCGGTCGCATGTATTCGGCTCCTTCCGACCTGTTGGGTCACGAGATCGCCGAACTCATCTCCATGCCGGGGCCGTCCCGTGAGCGGCTGACCCGCAACACCTATACCGGGGATCACACCACGCCGGTGGGGATGTTCAAGGAAGCCCTCGATCTCGCCACCAGGCTCGAGCCGGTGGAGCGGCGCATCCGCGAGGCGGAGAAGAAGGGCACGCTAGAGGTGGCGCGCGGCGCGACCGTGGCCGCCGCGGCCCAACGGGCCGGCGTCATCGACGCGAAGGAAGCCGCGGATATGGCCCGGCTCGACGAGCTCACCGCCGAGATCGTGGCGGTGGATGACTTCGATCCGATGGACCTTGGCACGCATCCTTTCCCCTCCAAGGCCGCAGCCAAGGCATGAGCGCACTGGTCTACGAGGTCACCCTGGACATCCAGGCTGACGCCGCCGCGGAGTTCGACGCATGGCTGAAGGACCATGTGCGCCACATGCTCGCCCTGCCCGGGTTCCATGATGCCCGCATCCTGAAACCCGAGGGTCCCGCGGCGGGCACCGAGCGCCGCGTCGTGCAGTACACGTTAGGCAGCCGCGCTGAGCTGGACCAGTACCTTGCTGAACATGCGCCTCGCATGCGCGAGGACGGGGTGAGGCGATTCGGCGACAAGATGAAGACCAGTCGCCGCGTCTTCGACCTGGACGCGCCAGTGGCCGGCACTCTCGCGCTGCCGGGATTGGTGCTGCCGCCGGAAGGCCCGCGCTGCCGCAACTGCGGTACACCGCTCACCGGCAAGTTCTGCATGGAGTGCGGACAGAAGAACCACACCTACGTGGCCCCGCTGTGGAACGTGCTGCAGGACTTCGCCGCGACCCACTTCGGCTTCGATACCAAGTTCTTCCATAGCATCGTGCCGCTGATGTTCCGTCCGGGTTATCTCACCACCGAATATTGCCTCGGCCACGAAGAGCGCTACGTAAAACCGTTTCGCCTGTACCTGTTCACCAGCATCGTGTTCTTCTTCCTGGCTGCCATCTTCTGGCCACAGCTCACCGCCCTGAGCGGCGGCAACAATGTGATGGTGAACGGCAAACCCGTGGCGGTGACCGAAGGCAGCGTGCCGAAACAGACCAAGGAAGAGACCCGCGACCAGATCCAGAGCGCCTTGCAGCAGCTGAATTCCGAGCCCGGCGACGCGGGCGCCAAGAGCTTCGCGAGGTCGATCCTCGAGGAAGAGCTCGCGGCGTTGGACAAGTCGCCGGCAGCCGCCACGACCGCGGCCAAGGCCGCAGCAAGCGTCCCGTCGAAGGTGCGGCGCTATACATACGGTCCGGGCGCGAAATCACCGGCGCCCAGTCCGGTTTCCGGTTCACTCTCCATGGCCGATGGCTTGGTGCAGATCGACCCAGGCGACCTTAAGGGCAAGAAAGATGACGCCGACGAGAACCGCCTTACCAAGGCGCTCGAGAACCTGAGGGATCCCGCTCATCAGGACGAGTTCAAGAAGAAACTGGGCCAGAACCTGCCGAAGATGATGTTCGTGCTGATGCCGCTCATCGCCATCTTCCTCAAGCTCTTCTACATCGGCTCGAAGCGCTATCTCACTGAACACTTCGTGTTCACCCTGCATTTCCACTCCATGGCTTTCATGGTGATGCTGCTGGTGATGTTGCTCGGGTCGCTGAGCCATCATGTGCTATGGCTGGAACCCTTGGGGCACAAGCTGGGGACCCTGGCCTGGTGGTATATCGCCATCTACCTGTTCCTGGCGCTGCGCTTCTTCTACCGGCAAGGCTGGTTCATGACCGCCTTGAAATTCTTCATGTTGTTCATCAGCTACAGCATCGCATTCGGCCTCACCTTCGCGGCGGGGGTGGTGCTGACGGCCGTGGAGCTCTGACTCTCGTCCGCATCATCAGCCTATTTCGAGCATCACCCCCTAAGCGCCTCACTTGACAGGCTTTTTCTGTTATCTCGGATGCCCGACATGATGCCGAGGTAGGCGGCTGGGAAATTTTGGCCTAAATTAACTTAATGCAGGATAGTCCCTCCCCGGCCGGCGCGGGGCAGTGGCGCCGCACCGGAAGCGGGACTTAACGACGGCTGCAACGGGTAGGTGCCAGGCGTGAAACTCGCCAGTGCATTCAATGGCTCATCCAGTCTGGTCGCACTCACGCGCTTGGCCGATGGCCGCTTCGTGGATGTGAACGACAGCTTCGAGCGCGCGCTCGGTTACTCGCGCGAACACCTGATCGGCAAGACCTCGGTGGAACTCGGCATCTGGGATGCCGCGAAGCGCGAGCAGTTCGCGCAGGAACTCATCGAGCAGCGCAACATCACGACGCGACCCATGACCTACCGCCGCCGCGACGGCAGCGAGTTCGAATGCCTGCTCATCGCCGCGGTCGTGACGGTGGATGGCGAGCACTACGTGCTCGGCATCCTCGAGGACGTCCGGCAACGCGAGGCCGATCGTGCCGCGCAGCGTCGCGCCGAGACCCGCTACCGCGCGATCTTCGATCACGCGGTGGAAGCCATCTACCAGAGCAGCCCGGATGGCCGCTTCCTCGACGTCAATCCCGCCATGGCGCGCCTCCTGGGATATGCCTCGTCCCAGGATCTCATGCGGTCGGTTCAGGACCTCGGACGCGATCTCTATGTGGATCCCGAAGCCCGTGCCGAACTCGCCGAGCTCCTGAGGAAGGAGGGTTACTTCGAGGGCTGTCACCTGGAAGTGCTGCGCCGCGACGGGAGCCACCTGTGGGTCTCGGAGAGTGCACACGCCGTCAAGGGCGAGTCTGGGGAAGTGCTGTATTACGAGGGCAGCTTCGTCGACATCAGCGCCCGCCATGCCGCGGAGTTGGCGCTCTCGGTGTCGGAAGAGAAGTACCGCACCCTGGTCGATTACAGCCAGGACGGCGTGTTCGTCACCCAGGAAGGCAACTACACGTACGTGAACCAGGCCTATGCCGATATGCTGGGATATGGCGTCACCGAGATGACCGGCACGCCGTACATGAAGTTCATAGCGCCGGAAGACCGTGACTTCCTGGAGGACCTATGGCGCAAGCGCCGCGCCGGCCAATGGGAGAAGAGCGCCTATGAGGTGCACCTGCTGAAGAAGGATGGGGTGACCCGCATTCTGGCCTCGGTGCGCTCCGGTCCCATCACCTTGAACGGCCAGCTCGCCAGCACCGGCACCATCCGCGACATCACCGAAGAACGCCGTACCCAAGAGGCGCTCCTGGCGGCGGAGCAGAAGTTCCGCGCCATCTTCGAGAACGCCGTGATCGGCATGTACCAGAGCACGCCGACCGGCCAGTATCTGCGCGCCAACCAGGCATTGGCGGACATCTTCGGCTATCCAAATCCGGCCGCTTTGCTCACCAGCATCAAGAACATTGGCGAACTCTATCGCGACCCGGACGAACGCCGCCGCATCAATGCCGACCTGGAGCGGACCGGCCGCGTCACCGGTCGCGAGGTCGAGCTGCGCCGCCGCGATGGCAATGACATCTGGGTGAGTTTGAGCGCGCGCGTAGTCCGCAACCCGGATGGCAGCGTCGCGTATTACGAAGGCTCGCTGCAGGATATCACGGCACGCAAACGCGCCGAGACCGCCCTGCAGCGCTCCGAGCAACGTTATCGCCTGCTGGTGGGGCACGCCCAGGTCGGCGTGTTCATCAACGAGAACGGTTACTACACCTACGTGAATCGTGCCTTCGCCGACATGCTCGGCTACACCGAGGCCGAACTCATCGGCATGAGTTACCGCGACATCTTCCCGCCGGAGGAGCTGGCTGCCGCCGACGATCGCTTTCAGCGGCGCCAGCGCGGCGAGGAAGTGGCCAACGACTACGAGTCCGAACTGATACAGAAGGACCGCAAGACCCGCATCAACGTCACCCACAGCATAGGCATCATCGACCAGGACGACCGGCGCCTGATGATCGGTACCGTGCGTGACGTCACCGAACAGCGCCGCTTCGAGAACCAGCTGCGTCACAACGCCACTCACGACCCGCTCACCGGGCTTCCCAACCGCACCCTGTTCATCGAGCGGCTGGCCAAGGCCATGGAGCGCAGCCGCCCCAAGGGCGCGCCGGGCTACGCGGTCCTGTTCATCGATTTGGACAGCTTCAAGGTGGTGAATGACAGCTTGGGCCACGCCGCGGGCGATGAGTTGCTGGTGCAGGTGGCGCAGCGCCTCAAGAAGTGCCTGGGACCTTGGGATATCCTGGCACGCCACGGCGGCGACGAGTTCACGGTGCTGGTCGGCCAGACCAGTGATGCAGAGGACGCGGTGCAGGTGGCGGAGCAGATCCTCACGGAGCTGGTGCATCCGGTGCGCCTTGGCGACAACGAGATCTACACCAACGCGAGCATCGGCATCGCACCGGGTCACGCGGATTACGCCACCACCGAGGAGCTGCTGCGCGACGCCGATACCGCCATGTACCGGGCCAAGGCGGCAGGCAAGGCGAGCTATGTGGTCTTCGATCACGACATGTACGCACGCGCGCGCGCGCGGCTACGGGTGGAGACCGAGTTGCGCCAAGCGCTGGACAACCGCGAACTGCGCGTGCACTACCAGCCGCTGGTGTCCGTCACCCACGGACGGCTGCTGGGATTCGAGGCGCTGATGCGCTGGCAGCACCCGGTCCGAGGCCTGTTGGGACCGGACGAGTTCCTGGGCGTGGCGGAAGAGACCGGCCTGATCTTGCCCATGGGCTGGTGGCTGCTGGAAGAGGCCTGCCGCCAGCTGTATTCCTGGCGCACCCGTCACCCGCAGGCCCGCGAGCTCACAGTGGCGGTCAACCTTGCCCACAAGCAGTTCATGTACGCCGGACTGCCGCAGCGGGTGAATAGCGCGCTGCTGGAGAGCGGCCTGCCTGCCTCGGGCCTGCATCTCGAGATCACCGAGACCGTATTCCTCGAGAACCCCAAGGCCGCCGAGCATAGCCTGCGACGCCTGAGGAACCTAGGTGTGGCGCTGCATCTGGACGACTTCGGGACCGGGTTCTCGTCCTTGAGCTATCTCGCGGCACTACCGTTGGATACCCTCAAGATCGACCGCAGCTTCGTCATGGACATGGAACAGAATGCGAAGCACGCCGCGATCGTGCGCACCATCATCGACCTCGCGCGCGAGCTCGGGATGAACACCGTCGCGGAGGGGGTGGAGACCCGCCAACAACTGCATATCCTGGATAGCCTCGGTTGCCGGGCGGCTCAGGGCAAACTGTTCTCGTCGGCCCTGGACGCACAGAAAGCCGATGCGCTGTTTCAGCGCGAGAACCTGAACCTCATGCCGGGGGATGAGCTGGGGGCACTGAGCCCGGGTCTGCTCAAGCGCACACGCGATTTCTTCCGCCGCGTTTAGCGTCGTACAGCTTCTCGTCTGCCGCTGCGATCAAGGCATCGACATCGTACGCCGGGGGCGCCGCCGCCACTCCCACACTCAGGGTGACATGCAGCCCCGGCTGCAGGCGTGACCAGTCATATTCCTCCACGTGCCTGCGGATCTTCTCGCAGACATTCACGGCATTGTCCTTGGCCGTCTCCGGGAAGCAGAGCAGGAATTCCTCGCCGCCATAGCGGGCGATGATGTCGATGGAACGGCACTGGGTGCGCAGGATGTTGGCGATGGCACGCAACACGTCATCACCGACCATGTGCGAGTGCTGGTCGTTGACGCCTTTGAAGCGGTCGACATCGGCCATGGCCAGGGCGATCTGACGGTTGTAGCGCTCGGCGCGCTTCACTTCGAAATCCAGCCGGCTGTCGAGGTACCGGCGGTTGTAGAGTCCGGTCAACCCGTCCTCGCGGCTCTGGCGTTCCAGCTCCGAGGCTTGTTGCTGCAGGCGCCCCAGCAGTTCCTCCTTCTCGCGGTTGGCGCTGCGCAGGGACTCGGTGAGGGCATGCAGCTCGTCCTTCTGCAGCGCCAGATCGTGGGTGCGTTCCACCACCCGACGCTCCAGTTCATTGCGGCCCTTCTCCAGTTCCTCGAACAGCCGCGCGTTGGCGATGGCTACCGCTACCTGGCCCGCGAACGTGACCACCAACTCGAACTGCGAATCGCTGAACATGTAGGGTGTATACCCCTGCACCGAGAGCACGCCCAATACCCTCTCGCGATAGGTGATAGGCACGGCGATGAACGACTGCGTCTGCGGCGTGTCACCGATGTGGATCATCATGTTCTTGAATTCACTCTCGTCCGAGTTCCAGTCGCTGATGAACACCGGCTTGTTGCTGGCGACCACCCAGCCCAAGATGCCCTCGCCCAAGCGGCGGCGGCGCGTAGCCTGGCGCCCGGCGCGGTTGTGATGCAACCGGATATCCAGTTCACGGGTGGATTCGTCGTACAGCGCGAGCATGAAGGAGTCGGATTCCAAGAGGTTCTTGCTCTCCCGGAAGATCAACTCGATGAGGTCATCCAGCACCAGCGCTCCGGACACGGCGCGGCCCACACGGTTCAGCGCCTCCAGTTCGTCCTTCTTGACCGCGAGCGTGGTCTGGGTGTCGGCGATATGCTTCACGATCCAGATGATGAGGAACAGCACCATCAGGAACAGCCAGAAGACCGGCGCCTCCAGCCGGTTGTAGACGATGGCGGTGAACACTGCGAGTGGCACCGCGGCGATGTCCACCGCGAAGCTGAAGAAACCGAAGGCTTTCCTCCAATCGAAGCCTTCCAGCCACGCGATCACCGCTACGAAGCACATGTTCAGGAGCTGCATGCCGATGGCCAGGAACAGCATCAGCACGCCGTCGTGGAGATCGAGTTCGAGCAGGGGCACGTGGCCGCCCAGCAGCTGATAGACGCCGCCGATGGCCAGGATCAGGAAGATGATCATCCCGGAGTTGTGGCCGGCGCGCAGTATGGTGAGGCGCAGGTCCTGGTTGCGGTTCGCGCCCCAAGGCAGAAACGGCCAGATCACCGACGATATGCCGGCGATCCATGCCGCCGGGAGCGTGCCGAAGATCAAGATGCTGGAGATCTGCACCACACGGTCCAGCGAGACATGACCGACGTGGGGTGCCGGGAAACCGAACAGCACCACCACGATGCCGAACAGCGTGAAACCCACCACCGCCGCGACATTGGTGATCTCGAGTTGGGTATGCACCGAGAGATAGATGAGCAGGATGAAGCCCGCCAGGGCGAGCAGTGCTGCGTAGACCACCGAGAGTTGGCGGGCGTTCTTCACGTGAGATATTAAGTCCTGGCCCCTGTAGTCCCTTATTACCTAGCCCTTCTATACCGCGCAAGATATTGTTTGTATACAAAATATCTTGTCGTAAGAGTGTCGCAACTGCCCATGCTAGACTCCAGTGACCCCGCGAGGTTTCCGTCATGAACATTGATTTCAAAGGCTTTTTTACCCGCATCCTCGGTCTGGGCCTGATTGGCCTCAGCTTGCTCCTGGCCGCCTGTGCCCCCCGCATCTATACCGAGCAGGATCAGGACGCCAAGCTCTCGGGATACCACCACTTCGCCTGGCTGAGCCCGCCCGCCGGACCGGTGCGCGATCCCATCCTGGACAGCCAGATCCTCGAGTCCCGGGTGCATAAGGCCGTGAGCGACGACTTGCGCGCCCGGGGCTACGACGAGGTGGCGCCAGACGCGAACCCGGACTTCCTGGTGACTTATCACACCAGCGCCAAGCAGACGCTGGAGAGCACGGGGCCCTCCTTCAGCTTCGGCTTCGTCGACGCCTTCCCGCATGGGTTCGGCGCCGTGGGATTCCCCGTAGGCCCGGATGTGCGGACCCGCAGCGAGGGCACCTTGATGCTCGACGTGTTGGATGGCCGGAGCAAGCGGCTGGTGTGGCGCGGCTGGACCACCGAGCTGCTCAACCAGGACAACTACAGCGACCAGTCCGTGCAGGAAGCGGTCAAGGACATCTTCGACAAGTTCCCCGCACAGCCCTGACCCATAGCCCCGGTGTGCTGTGACCGCACTACCGCGCCTCATCGCGCACGTGGACATGGACGCTTTCTACGCGTCCGTGGAACAACTCGATAATCCTCAGCTCATCGGCAGACCCGTGATCGTCGGTGGCATCGGCAGCCGCGGCGTGGTGACGGCCGCGAGCTACGAAGCCCGCGTGTTCGGCGTGCATTCAGCCATGCCGATGTACGAGGCACGCCGCCGTTGCCCGCAGGGCATATACATCCAGGGACGCATGTCCCGCTATCGGGAGATGTCGCAACAGGTATTTCAGGTGTTCGAGTCCTTCACGCCCGTCATCCAGGGCCTGTCTCTCGACGAAGCCTTCTTGGACCTCACCGGCGCTGTCGGCAGTGATGACCCACTGACGCTTGGCCGGCATATCAAGCACACCATCCGTACCGCCACTGGCCTGACCGCATCCGTGGGTCTTGCGCCCAACAAGCTCGTCGCGAAGATCGTCTCCCAGCGTTGCAAACCCGATGGGCTACAGCATGTGAAGCAGGAAGAGGTGCAAGCCACCTTGGATCCCTTACCGGTCACTGCCATGTGGGGGATCGGCCCGCGCACCGGTGAATCCCTGGCGCGGGCCAAGATCGCCACCATCCGCGAGTTGCGGCTGGCGCCGGAAGCCAAGCTAAAGGCGCTGTTCGGCTCCCAGGCGCTGCGCTTCAAGTCGCTGGCCGAAGGCCGCGATGACCGGCCGGTGGACGGCTCTGGTGGAGAACGTTCGGTGAGCCAGGAGACCACCTTCGAACGGGATCTGACGGACCTGCGCGAGCTGGATCCGATCCTGCGGTCCCTCACGGAGGACCTGTGTCGGATCCTGCGCAAGAATGACCTCAAGCCCCAAACCGTGGTGGTGAAGTTGCGGGAAGCGGACTTCAGCCGCCATACCCGCCAGCGCCGCTTCACGCCGGCGGATGCCAGCTTCGACGCGCTCTACCCTATCGCCCGCGCGCTGCTGGCCCGTTGGCTTGCGGAACATCCGCTACGTCCGCTACGGCTCCTGGGCGTGGGAGCCCGCGACTTCGCCGGCGACGAGCAGCAGGAGCTATTTGACGAAAGCCGGGCGAAGCGTCAGCGCCTGGAATCCACCGCCGATGCGGTGCGCGACCGGTTCGGCGACAACATGCTGCGCCGAGGCGTATCCTTTGACGACGACCCGGACCTGGCCTAAGCCTCATGTACGCGAGCTATTTCGGCCTCAGCGACAACCCGTTCGCCATCACCCCGGACCCGCGCTTCCTGTTCCTCTCGGCGCGGCACACGGAAGCGCTGGCACATCTGCTCTATGGCGTCACCGAGAGCGGTGGCTTCATACAGCTCACCGGCGAGGTGGGCACCGGCAAGACCACACTGGTGCGCACGCTCCTGGAAAAACTGCCGGACAACGTGGACGCGGCGCTCATCATCAACCCGCGGGTGTCGGTACTGGAGTTCCTGCGCAGCATCTGCCGGGAACTGGACATCGACTGGAAGCCCGCGCAGACGTCCCAGGACCTGATTGATGCGCTCAACGCGCACCTCTTGAAAGCCCACGAGAAGGGCCGGCGTGTGGTGCTGATCGTGGACGAGGCGCAGGGGCTCTCGGCGGAAGTGCTGGAGCAGGTGCGCCTGCTCACCAACTTGGAGACCCGTCAGCAGAAGCTATTGCAGATCATACTGGTGGGCCAGCCGGAGCTCCGGGAACTGCTGGGACGGACCGAGCTGCGCCAGCTGGCGCAACGCATCACCGGCCGCTATCACCTGACACCGCTCTCCGGTAGCGAGGCCCGCGCCTACGTGAACCACCGCCTCACCATCTCCGGTGCCATGGCGCCCATCTTCACGGCCGCTGCGATGCGCAGCTTGCAGCGCATCAGCGGCGGCATCCCGCGTCTCATCAACATCATCTGCGACCGCGCCCTGCTCGGCGCCTACACCCATGAGCTGCGCCAGGTGGATGCGGCCATGGTGCGACGCGCAGCTCGCGAAGTGCTCGGCGAACGCCTGGGCGGCAGACCTTCGTTGCGCCCTGCGCTGCTGGTGGCCAGTCTGCTGCTGGTGGTGGCGGCCGCTGCCACGGGCCTGTTCTGGACCGGCGCCGGCAGCGAGGGGAGCCTGGGATCCACGGCACAAGCCGCCGCAGCGCCGCCCAAGCCGGTCGCGCCAAACCTCGCAACCTGGCTCGCCGATCCTGCCCACCCTAGCGACACCGATGCCGCATTCGGCACCTTGTTCTCCCTGTGGGGCGCCAGCTATACCCCCGACGGCAGCGCCAGTGCCTGCCGGGAGGCCGAAGCCTCGGGCCTGCGCTGCCTGTATAGACGCGGCACCTGGAACAACTTGCGCGGCTTCAACCTGCCGGCCATCGTCACCCTCACCGCGAGCGACGGTGCCGCTCATCAGCTCGTCATGACCCAGATCGACGATAGCAGCGTTGTCCTACGGGCGGGCTCCGCCAGCGCGCGTTTCCCGTTGGGCGAAGTCGAACCGCTTTGGTATGGCGAGTACCTCCTCCTGTGGCGGCCCGACGCCCACGCGACACGCCCGCTGGCCCCGGGCATGAACGGCAGCAACGTCGCTTGGTTGCGCAGCCAGCTTGCGACCTTGCAACATACCGAGAATTCGGGCGACACCCGTTATGATGCTGCGCTCACCGCGGCGGTGAAACGTTTCCAGACGGAACAGCACATGCAGGCCGATGGCATCGCCGGCGAGGAGACCTTGGTGCGCCTCTCCACTGCGCTCGGCACCCCCGGTACGCCGCTGTTGGCCGTGGGAGGACACTGATGTCTCTCATACTCGATGCCCTGCGCAAATCCGAACGCACCCGCCAGCAGAGCCTCACCGGCCAGCTCGGCAGCGGTGACATGCCTGCCGGACCGAGCCGCCTGCCCGTGCCGTGGCTGCCGCTGATCGCCGCGATCCTCGCCGTCAACGCACTGGTCCTTTATTTCCTATGGCCCCATACCGCGCCGCTCATGCAGGCTCCGGCTGCCACGCCCTTGCCTGCGAGCAGCCCTTATCGTCCCACCGTCCGCTCGCTCGCCTCGGAGGCCATCAGTCCCGACGAGGCGCCTGCCTCACCCGCGCGCCCTATCCCAGTGCCGGCACCCGTCTCCCATCTGGCGCCGCCGGGAAATCCATCGACGATCGGACCGCAGGCAGCGCAGAGCGCTCCGGTTGCGGCCGGTTTGGGCGCCTTGCAGAGCATCGACGAACTGCCGCCGGAGATACGGCAAGCCTTGCCGGCGCTGCACATGGACGTGCACGGATATGCCGCGAAGCCGGCTGACCGCTTCGTGGTGATCAATCTCAAGACATACCGTATCGGGGACACTCTCGCCGAGGGACCTGTGCTCAGGGACATCGTCCCGCAAGGCGCAGTGCTGGAGTTCCATGGCGTCACGTTCCTGCTACCGCCTTGAACCCTGATCCATGACCGCACATAAAGGGAAGCAACATGCGTAAGCGCGTCGTCATCTCTGTCCTGGCATTGACCTTGCCGTTGCTGGCGATGGCAGCTCCCGCTTTCAACGAGGCCAACCTGCGCGACACCATCAAGACCCTGTCCTCTGATGCCTTCGGTGGTCGCGCGCCTGGCAGCAAAGGCGAGCAGCTCACCACCGATTACATCAGCAGCAAGTTCAAGCAGTACGGCCTGACACCGGCCAACGGCGGTTCCTGGCTCCAGGCG
The DNA here is from genome assembly GCA_035465695.1 of Gammaproteobacteria bacterium. Lineage (GTDB taxonomy): Bacteria > Pseudomonadota > Gammaproteobacteria > Natronospirales > REEB76 > DASUBN01. Next base: position 23,338 of record DATIVR010000017.1, on the reverse strand, counting down.
GTGCCCATGAAGCAGATCACCGCGGACCCGAATACGGAGCTCACCGTCACCGGCGGCAGCGCGGCCCCCCTCAAGTTCGCCTACGGCACCGACATGGTGGTGAGTTCACCGCGGACTGACGCCACCGTGGCCCTCAAGGACAGTCCGCTGGTGTTCGTGGGTTACGGCGTGGTGGCACCGGAATATAAATGGAACGACTATGCAGGCCTCGACGTGAAGGGCAAGACGGTCGTGGTGCTGGTCAATGATCCCGGGCACGCCGACCCGTCACTCTTCCAGGGCCGTGCCATGACCTATTACGGGCGCTGGACATATAAATATGAAGAAGCGGCGCGCCAGGGTGCGGCCGGCGTGCTCATCGTCCACGACACCGAACCCGCAGGTTATCCCTGGGAAGTGGTGCAAGGCAGCTGGACCGGTCCCCTCGAAGAGCTGACGCCCGGCAGCGGCTACGAATCAGCCATCCAGGGCTGGCTCAGCCATGAAGCCGCGGAGAAGCTCTTCAGCGCGGCCGGACTCAAGTTCGACGAACTGCAGAAGCAGGCCGACCGGCCCGGCTTCAAAGGGGTACCCCTCAAGCTCGCCGCCAATATCACCTTGCACGACACCGTCAAGGACATCGTCTCCCACAACGTCGTGGGCCTGGTGAAAGGCATCAAACAGCCGGAGGACGTGGTGGTCTATTCGGCCCACTGGGATCACCTGGGACAACGTGAGACTCAGGATGGCAAGCCACAAATATTCCACGGCGCCATCGATAACGGCTCAGGCATCGCAGGCCTGTTGGAGATCGCGCGCGTCACAGCGCGATCCAAACCGGAACGCAGCGTGCTGTTTCTCGCCACCACCTCAGAGGAGCAGGACCTGCTGGGCGCGGCTTACTACGTGGCGCACCCGCTGTTCCCGCTCTCCCATACCGTGGCGGACCTGAACATGGACGTGCTGGACACCTTCGGCAAGACCCGCGACATCACCGTGCGTGGCCGTTTCATGTCCGGCGTGGACGACGTGTTAGCGGCCCAAGCCAAGGCCCAGGGGATGACACTCGCGCAGGATTCGCAGCCCGAGAAGGGCTATTACTTCCGTGCCGATCATTTCGAATTCGCCAAGGCCGGGGTCCCGGCCCTAAGCATCGCACTGGGTACGGACTATGTGGGCCATCCCGCGGGCTGGGGCCTGCAACAACAGCAGGACTACACCGCTCACCGCTACCACAAGCCCGCTGACGTATACGACCCGTCCTGGGACCTGAGCGGCATGCTGCAACAACTGACGCTCATGTACGACACCGGGCAAGTCTTGGCAGATTCGCGCCAATGGCCGGACTGGAAGCCCGGGTCGCCGTTCAAGGCCGAGCGCGATGCTCAGCATCCGAAATAAAGCCTAAACAAGCAGAAATATCCGCACAGACGGGGGTTCGCCTACCCCCGTCCGCCCATGGCGGGTAGAATCAAATGGCACCGGCGGTCGGGTCCACCGCCGGGATTATTCCTATAACAAGCCATGCACATCCTCATCGTCGATCACTCGAAGGTCGTGCGCACCGTCTGGAACAAGATGGTGGCTGACCTCGGGCATCAGAGCCTCACGGTCTCCAGCGCCGAGGAGGCGATGGATGTACTCAAGGACCAGGAAGTGGAGTTCATCTGTGCCTCCCTGTCGCTGCCCGGCGAAGGCGGCATCGGCTTCTGCCGCCAGGTCCGTGCGCTACCCAAACATCACAAGACACCTTTCATCCTGCTCACCTCGACGCAGGACAAGACGTTGCGCCAGCAGGCATTCGAGGCCGGCGTCACCGAGATCCAGGAGAAGATGGACAAGGAGCAGCTGGAGGCGCGCCTCAAGCAGTACCTGTCCGAGGAACAGCAGGAACTGTCCGGCCGCGTGCTGTACATCGAGGACAGCATGGTGGCCGCCCACATCATGATCAAGATCCTGCGTCACATGAACCTGCAAGTGGACCATTTCCGCAGTGCTGACGAGGCGCTGGCAGCCTTCGAGAAACACGACTACGACCTGATCGTCAGCGACATCCTGCTGGAAGGCGTGATGAGCGGGGTGGGGCTGGTGAACCGGGTGCGCAGCTACCTGTCGGACAAGCGCCGCGTGCCTATCCTGGCCCTGTCCGGCATGGACGAGACATCCCGGCGCATCGAGCTCTTCCGCCTGGGAGTCAACGACTACATCGCCAAGCCGCCGGTGGAAGAGGAGGTCCGCGCGCGCGTGCGTAACCTCATCATCAGCAAGCAGCTCTTTGACCGTGTGCAGGAGCAATCCCGGCAGCTCTACCAGCTCGCCATGCAGGATCCGCTCACCGGCCTCTACAACCGTACCGGTCTCAATGAGTTCGCGCCGCGGTATTTCAGCGAAGCCACCGAATACGATACCCAGCTCAGCCTGCTGATCATCGACCTGGACCACTTCAAGGCGATCAACGACAACCACGGCCACGTGGCCGGCGACAAGGTGCTGGCTAAGGTGGGCATGCTCATCAAGCAAGCCTGCCGCGAGGGTGACTTCGCCGCGCGTGTGGGCGGCGAGGAGTTCGTGTTGATCCTCAACCAGTGCAGCGCCGAGGAAGCCGGCCGCCATGCCGAGAAGTTGCGTAAGTATGTCGAGAAGCTGAGGCCGGACGGCATCCCGGTCACCACCAGCATCGGCCTGACGGCGCGTCCGTTGGGCAAGAACGTGAGCTTCGACGACCTTTTCAAGGTCGCGGATCGCGCAGTCTATGAAGCCAAGAACCAGGGACGGAACCGCGTCGTCGCGATGTCGTATTCCTGACGCGGTCGTAGTCCATCCGCCACGGAGTCCCCATGTCCGAGAAACCCGCTCACTTCGAGACCACGTGCGTGCATGCAGGACGCCGTGTCGACCCTGTCACCGGTGCCGTCGCCCCGCCCATCCATCTCTCCACCACCTTCGAGCGCAAGCCGGACTACGGCGCGGAAGGCTATATCTATAGCCGCAGCACCAACCCTAATCGCGAGCAACTCGAGACCTGCCTCACCGCGCTGGAAGGCGGCGCTGAGGCCTTCGCCTTCGGTTCCGGCAGCGCTGCTGCCAGCGCGGTGTTCCAGGCCTTGAAGCCCGGCGACCATGTGGTCTGCACCCGCGACGCATATCACGGTGTGTTACGTATCCTGCGCGAGATCATGAGCGGCTGGAACCTGAAGGTGAGCTATATCGATGCCAGCGACCTGGATGCCCTCCAGGCCGCGGTGACCCGCGACACACGCCTCATCTGGATCGAGACGCCCTCCAATCCGCTGCTCAAGCTCACCGACATCGCAGCGGTGGCGCAGATCGCCCGCGCTGCCGGCGCCTATTCCGTGTGTGACAGCACTTTCGCCACGCCCGCGCTGCAACATCCACTGGCCTTGGGGATGGACCTGGTGATGCATAGCGCCACCAAGTATCTGGGCGGTCACAGCGACGTGGTAGGCGGCGTGCTGGTGGCCCGCGAGGCGGGTCCCTTGGCGGAGCGCTTGCGCTTCCTGCAAGGTGCCGGCGGCGCGGTGCCCTCGCCCTTCGACTGCTGGCTACTGCTACGCGGCACGGCCACGCTGGATGTGCGGGTGCGCGCCCAGTCTGAGCACGCGCTGGCCATCGCCCGCTGGCTGGAGAAGCATCCTAAAGTGGAGCGAGTCTTCCATCCGGGTCTCGAGTCACATCCGCAGTTCGCACTGGCGAAGCGCCAGATGCGCGGATCGGGCGCCATGCTGTCTTTCTGCGTGCGCGGCGGGGCCGAAGCGGCCTTGCGCTGCGCGGCCCAGGTGAGACTTTTCACCCGCGCGACCAGTCTAGGGGGGGTGGAGAGCCTGATCGAACATCGCGCCTCGGTGGAGGGACCCGAGAGCCCGACTCCGAAGAACCTCCTGCGCATCTCCGCGGGCTTGGAGCATCCCGACGACCTCATCGCCGACCTTGCCCAGGCTCTCTCTTGACCATCCGGATGAACCAACCTTAAGGACCCGCCATGCATCGCCGTATCCTTGCCTTCCTCGCCGGCGCCGTCGCCGCACTCCCCGTCCTGGCAGCCCCGGCTGCCACCACCGGTGTGACTCTGGAACAGATCATGGCTGACCGGGACTGGATCGGTAATCCTCCGGTGGAGGGGTACTGGAGCCAGGACAGCAAGAGCATCCTCTATTACCAGAAACGCGACGGCAGCCAGCTCGAGGACCTCTACCAGGTGAGCGTGGGTGGGGGAGATCCGAAGAAGCTCAGCGACGCGGAACTTGCCGACGCGCCGGGCCGCAACGGCAGTTTCAATCGTGACCACACCGAACAAGTGTTCGTGCGCGACGAGAACGTGTTCGTGCGCAGCGTGCTTACCGGCCGGTTGCGCCAGCTCACCCGCTATAAGGGCAAGAAGGATGCACCCGCCTTCCTGGCAGACGGCAGGCATGTGCAGTGGCATGAGGGCAACGATATCTATGTCTATGACCTGGACAACGGCGTGACCGCCGAGGCGGCAGACTTGCGTACCTCCGATGACCCGGACAAGCACAAGCCTCCCCAGAACTACCTGCAGGCGGAACAGCCGCGGCTGTTCGATTTCCTCTCCACCCGCGCCGCCAACAAACAGGCCTATGTCGAACAGCAGGCGACACAGCAGGGTGCCGATCCCACCCGGGCACCTGCCCCGTACTATCTCGGCAAGGGTGTGGACATCGCCGCTACGGCGCTCTCGCCCAATGGCCGCTGGCTGGCAGTGGTGACGCAGCCCAAGGACTACCAGGAAGGCGAGCCGGGCATCATGCCCAACTACATCACCGACAGCGGCTACGTCGAGACCAGCAAGCAACACACTTATGTTGGGCTGAACCCGCCGCCCGCGCAGCAGGTGAAGGTGCTGGATCTGCTGAACCATTCCAGTTTCGACCTGGACCTGACACAGCTCCCTGGCATCAAAACCGATCCGCTCGCAGCCCTGCGCAAGAGCGCAGTGGAGTGGGACATGCAGCATGGCATCGCCAAGAGCACCGCGGAGGATTCGGTGAAGGCGCCGGCGGTGCGTGAGGTCTCGGTCAACGACCTGGAGTTCAGCGATGACGGTTCGGGCATGGCCATGCAGTTCATCGCCAACGACTTCAAGGACCGCTGGCTCGCCACCGTAGACTTCGCCAGAAAGTCGCTGGTCACCCAGGAACGCCTGCACAACGACGCCTGGATCAACTGGACCTTCAACGATTTCGGCTGGATGCATGACAACCATAGCCTCTGGTACCTGTCGGAGGCTGACGGCTGGTCGCACCTGTATGTGAAAGACACGTCGACCAAAACTGCCAGGCTGCTCACCAAAGGCAGCTTTGAGATCGATCCAGGGGTGTTCTTGACCCACGACGACAAGTATTTCTTCGTCAGCGCCAATAAGACTGCGCCGGGCACCTGGGAGATCTATCGGGTGGACGTCGCCCGCGGCGACATGCAGGCAGTCACCGATCTTGGCGGCATCAATGGCATCCAGCCGGCGTTGCACGCCAACGAGAGCTTCACGCTATCGCCGGACGAGAGCAAGCTCATGGTCTACCACTCCATGACAGATCGGCCGCCGGAGATCTATGCCGTGGATGCGCAGCCCAATGGCAAGGCGGTGCGCCTCACCTACACCGTGTCCAGCGCCTTCGCCGGCATCGACTGGGTGAAGCCGCAGATAGTGCAGGTACCTTCGACCCATGGTGCGGCACATGGTATTTACGCCCGCCTATATCTTCCGAAGACCTATGTGCCCAGCAAGAGTTACCCCGCCATCGTGTTCATCCATGGCGCGGGTTATCTGCAGGACGCGCACTCAGGGTGGTCCTACTACTACCACGAGTTCATGTTCGACACCTTCCTCACCGAGCACGGCTACATAGTTATGGACATGGACTACCGCGGCTCGGCGGGCTATGGCCGCGACTGGCGCACCGCCATCTATCGCCAGATGGGGCACCCGGAAGTGGAGGACGTCACCGATGGGGTGCACTGGCTCGAGCACAATTATGGCGCCGACCCGAAACGGCTGGGTGTGTGGGGCGGGTCCTATGGCGGCTTCATGACTTACATGATGATGTTCCGTGCCCCTGACCTGTTCCAGGCCGGTGCCGCGTTGCGCCCGGTGGGTGACTGGGCCGATTACAACGACGGCTACACCGCCGCCATCCTCAATCGTCCCAACGTCGACCCGCAGGCGTATTACGACAGCTCGCCCATCAACTACGCAGGCCAGTTGAAGGGCCACCTGCTGATCATGCAGGGTATCGAGGACGACAACGTCTTCTTCATCGACACCGTGCACATGACCCAGAAGCTCATCGAGCTGCGCAATCCCAACTTCGATGTGATGTTCTATCCCACCGAACACCACGACTTTCACGATGCGGCGAGCTGGCTCGACGAGTACCGCCGCATCTGGCGGCAGTTCGATACTTACGTGGATCCGCAATAAGATCACAGCCTAAGGCTGATAAGATTGACCCCGCCGAAAGCGGGGTCAATTCTCATGGCGTCCAGGAATTTCATCAGTCCCGAAGATTGCGTCGAGGCCATCATCGCCAGGGTGGGCCGGCATCTGGTGGTGGGCACTCCGCTCGGCGTCGGCAAGCCCAACCTGCTGTTGAACGCCCTCTACCGCCGCGTCGCGGCGGACTCCACGTTGCACCTGCGACTGGTGACCGCTCTGTCGCTGGAACGGCCACGCGGCAGGAGTGATCTCGAGAGACGCTTCCTCGATCCTTTCGCCGCGCGGGTGTTCGGCGACTATCCGGAACTCGAATACATGCAGGCGCTGCGCGCCGGCAGGCTCGCGTCCAACGTGGAACTCTCGGAGTTCTACTTCAAGTCCGGCAGCATGCTGGGTGTGCCAGCGGCCCAGCAGCATTACATCTGCAGCAACTATACCCATGTGGCCCGCGACATGTTGGCGGCCGGAGCCAACGTGGTGTTGCAGGCGGTAGCGGCCTTGCCTGGGCCGCGCTACAGCCTGTCCTCCAATCCAGATGTGACGCTGGATATCTACCCCGGCCTGCGTGAAGCCGAGCGGGCCGGACGCGCGGTGGCGGTATGCGCCATGGTGAATCGAAAGCTGCCGTTCATGTTCGGCGCCGCTGAAGTGGCGCCGGAATTCTTCGACTTCGTGGTGGACGATGGCGGCTCGGGCCATCACCTCTTCGCTGTCCCCAACATGCCCATCGACCCCGCAGCGCACATGATCGGGCTGCACGCCAGCACGCTCGTCAAAGACGGCGGCACCCTGCAGGTGGGGATCGGGTCGCTCGGCGATGCCTGCATCCATGCCATCCGGTTGCGCCACCAGGACAACCCACGGTACCGCGAGGCGATAGAGGCGACCGGTGTATTGGCCAAGGGCCGGGTGCATATCGAGCCTTTGGGCGGGCTGGACATGTTCGCCAAGGGCCTCTATGCGGGCAGCGAGATGTTCGGCGACGGCTTGTTACATCTGTATGAGGCCGGTGTGCTAAAACGCCGCGTCTATGATCACGCCGGATTGCAGGCGCTGCTGGAAGGAGGCGCTATCTCGGAACACGTCAGCGTGGATACCTTGCTGGCGTTGCGGGAAGCCGGATATGTGCAGAGGAGCCTCTCGGTCCAGGACGTAGAAGAGCTCGCCCACTTTGGTGTGTTCCAGCCTGAGGTTGAGTACCGGGAAGGCCGCCTGAAATTGCCGGATGGCGCCTGGGTCGAAGTGGACCTGACAAGCCGTGCCACTGCGGCGAGGCTCATCCCTGCCCTGGGGACGCGGCTCAACGGCGGCGTGCTGGTGCATGGCGCATTCTTCCTGGGCAGTCAGTGGTTCTACGATGCGCTGCATGCCATGCCCGAAGCCGAGCGGCGCCTGTTTGCGATGGAGGCCGTTTCCAAAGTCAATGAGCTGTTCAGCGACGTCGCTTTGGAGAAGTTGCAGCATCGCGATGCGCGATTCATCAACATCTGCATGAAGATGACCCTGCTAGGTTCCGCGGTGTCCGATTCCCTGGACGACGGACGCGTGGTGAGCGGTGTCGGCGGCCAATACAACTTCGTGGCCATGGCGCATGCCCTGCGCCAAGCGCGCTCCGTCCTCCTGTTGCGCAGCACCCACAGGGATCATGGCAAGGTCGAATCGAACATCGTCTGGGAATATGCGCACTCCACCATCCCACGGCACTTGCGCGACGTGGTTATCACGGAATACGGCATCGCTGACCTGCGCGGCAAGACGGACAGCGAAGTGATCGCCGCCATGCTGAATATTGCGGACTCGCGCTTCCAGGCGGCGTTGATGGATACGGCGAAGCGTGCCGGCAAGTTGCCGGCGGATCACGCCATCCCGGAGGCATTCCGCCGCAACACGCCGGAAAGATTGAAAGCTTCCCTCGCGCCGCTGATCAAGGCCGGGCTGTTCCCGGATCTGCCCTTCGGCTCCGATTTCACCCCGGAAGAATTGCAGCTCGGCAAGGCGCTTAAATATCTGCAGGCCAAGAGCACCAGCGCTGCTGGACTACTGCGACTGGGATCGTCGGTGCTGAAAGCGCCGCCGGCCGAGGCTGCCGCTTGTCTGGAACGAATGGGGCTCAGCGGGCCGCGCGGCCTCAAGCAGGCAATCTTAGCCCGCCTCGTGGGCGATGCATTGAAAGCGAGCGGCGCACTCCAGATGCGCCGCGAATAACTCGAAATCGGCCGGTCAGCGACGGCGGCGCAGCAGAGTCAGGATGCCCAGCAACGGAAGCAGAGGCAAACCCAGGCCACCTAGGAAACCATGCTTGCTGCTGCTGCTACCACCGCTGCTACGCACGTCTATATTGACGGTGCCGATCCCGGAAAGCTTCACACCGTCACTCACTTCGAAAGTCATCGAGTCAGGACCGACATAACCCGGGTTCGCCAAGTAGGAAAAGGTGCCGGTGGTGGTGCTATAGCTAAGCGAACCTTCTGCGGGTTGATTGACAACGATGTATGTCAGGCCATCACCGTCAGCGTCGACCGCCTCGAAGAGGCCGCTGGCGGCGGTGACACTACCTACCACGCTAAATGGCGCACTAATGACACGCGGCGCGTTGTCATGGGCTACTACGCCAGGTATCTGCAACAGCACGTTCATATTGTCACTGTCGCCGTTTATCACCGCGATATCGGGGTTTCCGTCCTCATTGAAATCGGCCGTCGCCACGCCCCGCGGATTCAGCTCCGCGGGATAAGTACCGTTAATAAATGTGCCTCTGCCATTGCCAAGCATGACGCCAATCGAACTGCTGCCAGCGCAACTCACGACCACGTCCATGTGGCCATCGCCATTGATGTCGGAAGCAGCGAGGTTATTGGGATTGGAGCAGGTGGGCGACACCAGAGGGACGCGGGTGAAATAACCGAGACGGTTGCCCAGCAACACCGTCAATTCGCTGTTGCTATAGTCGGCGATCACCATATCGAGATCGCCGTCGGCGTTGACGTCCTTGAGGACGATGCGATTACCTATGGCACTGTAGGTGTCCTGGCTGCGGCCGTTCTTGTTCAGGACGATCGGTACGAGTCCGCCCTGGCCGTCATTCCTCAGCACTGCCACGTTTCCGCCCACGGTGACCACATCCGGGAAGCCGTCATGCGTCAGGTCGCCGACCGCCAGCGCGTTGATCTGGCTGCCTGCCGGGAAGCTCTTTGGCAGACTGAAGGTGGCAGAGCCCTTGCCGTAGAGGACGCTCACGGTGTTTACAGTGGCATTACCGACCACGATGTCCATCTTCCCATCGTGGTCCATATCGGCCACTGCCACGTCCATGGGATTCGCCCCGGCCGGCAGATTCAATGCTGGCTGGAAGGTGCCGTCACCGTTACCCAACAAGACGCTGATGGTGCCGTTGACGCCGTCGTTGTTGGCGGTGACCACGTCCAGTTTGCCATCGCCATTCACATCCGCCAGCGCCAGGCGCACTGGATGGCCGCTGACCGGATACGTCTGCATGGCCTGGAAGGTGCCATCACCGTGCCCCAAGAGCACTCCGACAGTTCCGTCCGCCGAATTTACCTCCACTACGTCATCGTGCCCATCACCGTTGAGATCGGAGGCACGCATGTCTGCGGGCTGGGAACCCAGATCGTAGGAGTTGGTCTGATGGAATCCGCCATTACCGTCGTTATAGAGGATCTGCACGAAAGACCCCGTGGAGTTCACCACCGCCACGTCAGGTTTCCCGTCGCCATTGACGTCTCCCACCGCGAACGCCTGGCTGGCGAGGCTGGTGCTGAGACCGAACGCTGGATACTTCGCGCCTGACGCGAAGCCGCCGTTGCCTTTGCCGAACATCACGTGGATGGCCCCATCGGCGGTGCTGCCCGCGATGAAACCCAGGTTGCCACTCGCATCCAGGGTGGTAGCTTGAAGGAACAGAGTGTCAGGACCCGTAAGAATGCCATGGGGCGCGCCAAAGGTGCCGTCGCCCATGCCCGGGTAGTACATCACGATGGAGCTGTTGGGATTGGTGTTGGTGCTGATGAGATCGGGGTTGCCATCGTTATCGAAGTCCTCGACCACCACCATCTGCAGGGTGGGGCGGCCTGGCGACGGGCCTACCCGTACTTCCGGTTCCAGAGTGAAATTGCCGTCACCCTTTCCCAGCAGCACGGTGAACGAGTCGTCGCTGCTGTCGGAGACGATGACGTCGGGCTTGCCGTCCTTATTGAGGTCGGCGATAGTGACGAAATCCGGCCCATTTCCTACCAGCACGGTGCTGCGCGCGGCGAAGGTGCCATTGCCCTTGTTGAGCAGCACGCTGACCGTGTTGTCCCTGAAATCGGCGGTCACGATGTCGGGTTTGCCGTCGCCGTTCAGATCCGCCACGGCCGCTGATGTCGCGCCCTGGCCTACGGGATAGCTCGGCGCCGGCGTACCGATACCGGCGACTGCTTGGGTGGCAGTCTGCGCGATGAAGGTGCCGTCACCTCTGCCGATCAAAACGGATACGGAGTTGGCGGCACTGTTCACCACGATCAGATCCGGTATGCCGTCGCCGTTCACATCGGCCGCTACGACTGCCCTGGGATCAGGGAAGGCGGTGGTGCCCACATTGGAGCTCGTCACGTAATATTCGGCCGGCGGCTTGAATGTGCCACTGCCGTCGTTGAGCAATACCGCCACCGTGCCGTCGGCACCGATCTCGACCAAGTCCTTGGCACCGTCGTGGTTCAGGTCGGCCATCACCACCGAGCCGGGGCTATTGAGCGTGCCGACGAACTGGGTGGGAAAGAGATCCTTGGCGCCGGCCGCTCCGCAGCAGGCAAGGGCCGCTAGGCCCAGGACGACGCTGGGCAGTGATCGTCTGCTATGCATGTGTTCCTCGACGAGAAGGCATTAACTGGAGGAAGGTCCGACCGGAGCGGGTATATGGCCGTCTGTCCCTGCGCCATTATACCCATTAATCCCCGGGGCCTTTCCGGCGCGCCGGCGACGCGCCGTGTGATCCTAGGGTCCGGCCGGCGGCGGACTGAAGAAGGCACCGGCCGGCCCAGGGAACACCACCGGGCTTTCGAAGCCAGCCTCCGAGACGGCCGCCACACCGAAGAACCAGTCATCGATGCTCACATCCTTTAGGACGTAGTGCTGGACCGGTCCGACGTAGCGGCCCTGATTCCAACGTGGATCAGTGGTGGCGCGCCAATGCAGGCGATATCCAGCGGCGCCAGCCGAGACCTTCCAGTCGAAGACGGTGTCGGTGCCGCCGGACAGCCCCGGAGCGGGATCAGACGCGATGCTCACGCCGGTCGGCGGCGCCGGTGCCCAGGCCATGCTGGCGAGGGCGATGGCATTGGTGGCCGCCACCTTGGCCAGATAGGGAAAATCCACGCCCGAAAGCACATCCCCATAATGCACCCCATCCTGCACCCGCACATCCTGGTGCTGATGCGTGAAGTCCTCATGGGACTCGGTGATCCGTACCGCCGGATAACCCAAGGCATTGAAGGCCGTATGATCGCCACCCCGGCCGTAACGGTCGGTGCGATATACCAGCATCACGTGCCAGTTAGGGACATATCGCTCGCCCAACATCTGCACGTACCGCGCCACGTTGCGAGAAGGCGAATCGATCTCGCCGCCGTGATAGCGCCGGTCAGCAGCCTCCTTGGGTGTCTCGAGCGCGCGTGTCCCCTCCGAGAATACCCGCACCAGCGTGTTGTCGGTCACGCCGTTCTGGCCTCGACTGTTGCCGACGATGTCGTCGTTGAGGTCCGCTTCCACCTGCCAGTGATGGTCCTGCGCGTACTGCGCGATGACCTTGCCGCCATAGAGTCCTTGCTCTTCGCCGCTGTCCACGGAATACACGATGCTGGCGGCGAACTTGTACTTGCTGAGGACACGCGCAGTCTCCAGCACCGCAGCCACACCGGAGCCGTCGTCGTCGGCGCCGGGCGCATCAGACTTGATGTCCATCACGTCGCTCGCCCGCGAATCCAGATGTGCCGTCATCACCACATAGCGGTCCGGATCGGTGGCTCCTTTCTGGATCGCCACCACATCCATGACTTCCACTCCCTGCTTGGGCATCCGCTCGCCAGTGAACACTTGCGAGGGTGTGATGACCTGCAGGCAGCCGCCGCAATCCTGGGAGATCTGCTCGAAGCGTCCCTGCACCCAACGCCGCGCCGCCCCGATGCCGCGCCGGTCAGACTTGGTATCGGAGAGGGTGTTACGGGTGCCGAACCCGACCAGCGTGGTGAGAGTCGACTGGAGCCGGGCGGGATCCATGGCTTGGGCGATCTCACCCAGCACGGGATGCTCATCGGGGGGAGCCGGCGCCACGTCGGCAGCCACGGCGCCACATACGAGGAAACACAGCAGAACTGGCAAGGCATGGGGCTTCATGGTGGGCTCCGGTCGGATCGCGAGAGGGCTATTCTGTGACCTGGCCTGCTGGCCGGGGAAGGGTCCTGGACCTATTATGGTGTGACGTACTGTAACGCTGACCGCAGTATCCATCCCCCGCGGCATAAAACGCTGCCGATGCGGTACACGGGTCCACCGTTCGCGCGATTATCTATGGGCCCGGCCAAGCCGGAATCCCCTCGTTTTCCAAGGCCTAGCCATGCGTAACCTGCTCCGTACCTCGGCTTTGATCCTGCTTGCCGCCCTAACTGCCTGCGGAGGAAGCGGCAGCAGCACGACCAGCTCCCCGGGTGGCGCAAGCTTCACCATCCTGCTGATTCCCAGCACCGCTTCGGTGGTGGTGGGGGGTATCCGTCAGTTCGTCGCGCAGGCCCGTGATGCCAACGGCAACGTGGTGTCGGGCGTCAATTTCCAGTGGCATTCGTCCAATACCCAGATTGCCAGCAGTGTGGGAGGCGGAAACTTCCTCGGCGTGGCAGCAGGTGTTGCCACCATCACCGCTACGGCCAGTTTCCCGAAGCAGGCAGGTCAAGGTGTGGAGAGCATCTCCAGCAATGGGGCCACATTGACCGTGACGGCCGCGGTGCAAGGCACGGCCGCCACCGGTGCGCCGCTGGCCGGCGCCAGCGTGAGTCTGCGGGACGCGCAAGGGCAATATTCCGCCGCCAGCGCCGATGCCAACGGTAACTTCTCGATTCCCGTGGTCGGGATGACTGGACCCTTCCTGTTGAAGGCCCAGACGCCGGACGGCCGTGTGTTCTATGGCATCGCCGCGGGATCGGGCACTGCCAACGTGGATCCCTACACCGACATCCTGGTGCGCGAGTGGTACGCGCTGCATGGCGGCAGCCCGGAAGCGGCCTTCATCGGTGCGGATGCCTTGCCTGATGGTCCTGGCATGCAGACTCTGGACCGGGCCCTCACCACCGCCTTGTCGGTAGAACTCGATGCCGTGGGGCTGGATCAGCGCAATTTCAGCCTGCTCAGCAGCCCTTTCGTGGCTGACCACGCGGGTTTCGACAAGTTGCTGGATCAAAGCCACGTAGACGCCGCGGCCGGCAGCATCCAGGTGGCGGATACCGCCATCACCCTGCGGGTAGATCAGGTCAAGCACAGCTTGTCGCTCTTGGTGATGGGAGCGCACGGTAGCGCGAGGCGGATCGAGTTCACCCTGCCCTGACCCCCCGACTAAACCTTCCGGACCGCCGCGACGTCCAAGGAGGGTAGCTGCCTTTAGACGGGCAGCCACCGCACTCTGGATGCTTGAACTCCCAGGTGTGTTATAGTAAGATAATACACTAATACGCCCTGCTTGGGCTAAGACCAAGGAGCCGCCTATGTCCCTGCGCACCTCCACCCTTATCTGCGTCGCTCTGATGGCGGGCTTAGCCGCCGGGCCTGTAGCCGCCGCCCAGAGCTTCACCAAGAGCGCCACTTACCGTAACCCGGCCATCAAGGCGGGCGGAAGCCTGGATCTGACCAACTTGGTGGGACACGTGACAGTGGTGGCGGCCGGCGATGGCGTCCTGGCGGTGGACAGCCACGTGGTGGCGGCGGCCGGTTCCGACCAGGGGGCCCAGGCCCTCGCCGGCAAGATCAACATCGAGACTAAGGTGAGCGGCAACCAGGTGACGATGTTCGTCCACTATCCGCTGGATGACTACACGACCTACTACTATGCCCATGGCAGTGGATTCGTCATCGGTATGGGCGAGACCAGCACCTCCTACGAAGACACCCGTGTGCATATCACCAACGGTACCTTCGGTTCCGGCGCCAACCTGCACGTCGATCTCACGGTGCATGCGCCGAAAGGCCTGACCGTGAATATCGAAAACAAGGTCGGCAAGATCGACGCCTCCGGCGTGGATTCGTCCCTCGCCCTCAAGAGCGCCTCCGGAGACATCCAGGCCAAGGACGGCAGCGGTAGCCTGAGTGCCGAGACCGGTTCCGGCGATGTCACCGTCGATACCCAGTCCGGTGCAGTGACCCTGCATAGCGGTTCCGGCGACCTGGAGATGCGCCACCAGAAGGGTGGCGACGTGTTGGTCAAGACCGGCTCAGGTGACGTGAAGCTGGAGGATATCGCCGGCACCGTCAGCGGCGGTACCGGCTCTGGCGACGTGGAACTGCGCAAGTACACCGGTAACGGCGTCGAGCTGGACACCGGTTCCGGTGGCATCACCATAGACGACGCCAGCGGCTCCATGAAGCTCTCCGCAGGTTCCGGCGACATCAAAGCCACCGGTCTCACCGCCACCAAGGTCATCGAGACCAGCACCGGCAGCGGCGACGTGACCCTGAGCGGTGACTTGGGCGACCTGGTACGGCTCACTTCCGAGAGTGGCAGCGGCAGCATCGTGATACATACCAGCCGCGTGCCCTCCTTGCACATCACCGCCACCTCGGACTCCGGCGATGTCGATGTGGATCTTCCGGGGATGCAGAACGTCTCGGCGCATCACCATTCCATCCGGGCCGACGTGAACGGCGGCAAGGGTTCCGCGCAACTGGAAGCGGGTTCCGGGGATGTGACCTTCAGCAAGGACTGATCGCCCCACCAGTGCATCGGTCGCGGGCCCGCCTAAGCGGGCCCGTTATTTTTGTACCAGTGATTTGACGGGATGGCGTTGACGGTCCAGATTGCAGCCTGTGCCTGCCCGCTATCCCTACTACATCACTCCCGCCGCTGCCCGCATCGAGCAGGAACGGTTGCGCCACAGGCTGATCCGTCGTGGCGATCCTAAGCGCGTGCGCTACATCGCTGGGGTGGACTGCGCCTTCCCCGCTGACGGCCTGATCACCCGCGGCGCTGTGGCGGTGCTGGCGTGGCCGGAATTGGAACTGGTGGAGAAGTCCGTGGTGGAGCGGCCCACCGATTTTCCCTACGTACCCGGCCTGCTGTCGTTCCGCGAGGTGCCCACGCTGTTGGAAGCTCTAGGCCGGCTCAAGACCCGTCCCGACCTCCTTCTCTGTGACGGCCAGGGTTATGCCCATCCGCGGCGGCTGGGTTTCGCCTCGCATCTTGGACTGGCCTCGGGTATCCCCAGCATCGGCGTAGCCAAGTCCCGTCTCATCGGCACCCATCGGGAACCCGGCCGCAAGGCGGGTTCGCGCGCGCCGCTCATGGATGAGGAGGAGGTGATCGGCACCGTGTTGCGTACCCGGGATGGGGTGGCACCACTGTTCGTCTCGTCCGGCCACAAGATCGGACTCGATGCGGCGGTGCGATGGGTGCTCGGTTGCTGCCGTGGCTACCGGCTGCCGGAGACCACCCGCTGGGCCGACGGCCTGGCCGGCGACCCCGAATTCCGCATCAAATCCCCTGGCGCGAGGTAAGATGCTCGCAGGGGTCCCTCAGAAGAAAGCCGATGGCGGCCGACAACATCAAGTTCATACTCGACTTCGACAGCACCTTGGTGCGTGCCGAGACGCTGCAACTCATGGCGGACCTCATGCCGGATGCGCCCAAGATACGTGGCCGCATCCGTGAGCTGACCGATGCCGCCATGGGCGGCCGCATGCTGTTCCAGGACGCGTTGCGCGAGCGCCTGAAGATCGTGCGCCTGCATCGTGACCAGCTGCAGCAGGTGGGAGCATTGCTACGAGAGGAAGTGACACCCTCCTTCAAGCGCAACCGTGCCTTCCTGGCTGCCCACGCGGCCGACATCTACGTGGTGACGAGCGGCTTCCGCGAAGTGACGCTGCCGGTTATCAAGAGCCTCGGCCTCAGACCTGAGAACTTATTCGCCAATACCTTGCGCTTCGGCCCCGATGGCTACATCGATGGCGTGGACTGGCAGAACCCCTTGGCCAGTGATGGCGGCAAAGTCGCGATAGTGCGCAGCCTCAAGCTTCCCGGCGAGGTCGTGGCGGTGGGCGATGGCTGGAGCGACTACGAGATCTTCGCCGCCGGCGCGGCCCAGCGCTTCTATGCCTTCACCGAGAACGTGCAGCGCGCGGAAGTGCTCGCGGCGCGTGGCATCCACCCGGCGCCCAATTTCGACGAGGTGCTCTACGACTGCGGTTTCCGGGGAGCCGTGTCGTATCCCAAGAACCGCCTCAAGGTGCTGCTGCTGGAGAACATCCACGAGGAGGCCGTGGCGGCCTTCGAGCGCGAAGGCTATATGGTCGAGTCACTGAAAGGCAGCCCGTCCCGCGAGGAGCTGGCGGCACGCCTGGCTGACGTCGCCATCCTGGGCATACGCTCCAAGACGCAGATCGACGCGGGATTGCTCGCGGAAGCGCGACGCCTGCTCGTCATCGGCGCCTTCTGCATCGGCACCAACCAGATCGAACTGCCGGCCTGCGATGCCCGCGGCGTGGCCGTGTTCAACGCGCCCTTCAGCAACACCCGTTCCGTGGTGGAACTGGCCTTGGCGGAACTCATCATGTTGCTGCGCGGCATACCGGCGAAGATGCGCCTGATGGATGCCGGCCGCTGGGACAAGTCCGCAGAAGGTGCCCATGAGGTGCGCGGCAAACGGCTCGGCATCATCGGTTACGGCAACATCGGGATGCAGCTGTCGGTGCTGGCGGAATCACTGGGCATGCAGGTGTGCTTCTACGATGTGGCGGAAAAACTCGCGCTCGGCACCGCCCAGCGCTGCGCCAGCATGGAGGAACTGCTGGAGAACAGCGATGCCGTGACCGTGCACGTGGACGGCCGCAAGGAGAATGCCGGGCTCATCGGCGTCCGCGAGTTCGCGCGCATGCGTGAGGGCGCGGTGTTCCTGAACCTGTCCCGCGGCCATGTCGTGGACCTCGATGCCCTGCGCAGCCATCTCATGTCCGGGCGTCTGGCTGGCGCGGCCGTCGATGTCTTCCCAGAGGAGCCGGCACGCAACGGGGAACGCTTCGAGCACCCGCTGCGCGAGATACCGGAGGCTATCCTCACGCCGCATATCGGCGGCAGCACGCTCGAGGCGCAGCAGGACATCGGACGTTTCGTCAGCCACCGCGTCATCGACTACATCAATACCGGCAGCACCGAGAACAGCGTGAACTTCCCCGCCATCCGCCTGCCTCCCCAGGCCCGCGCGCACCGCCTCATCCATCTGCATGAGAACGTGCCAGGCATCCTGGCGCGCATCAATCAGGCGCTGGCAGCCCATGGCGCGAACATCTCCGGGCAGTATCTGAAGACCCAAGAGCGGTTGGGCTACGTCATCACCGACATCGATGCCGATTATTCCGACGCGCTGCTGGAGGAAATCCGCAACATCCCTCATACGCTGAGGTTCCGTGTCCTCTATTGAGGTCCGGCACTATCGGCCGGCTATCGGATCCGAACGCTCTATCGGTCGCCTGCGAGTGTATGCTGGAAACAGGCTGTAACTTGGGGGGTGCACCATGAACCGCTTGGTACGTTGTTTATCGTCTGTCGCCGTCGTGCTCTCACTGGGTCTTGCTTTGCCGGTCCGGGCCGACGACACCTCCGATGCGGCGCGGGTCGACAAGCTGCTGAAGCAATCTGGTTACGCCTTCACCAAGAAAGGCGATACCGTGTGGGTCATCCAACAGCATGGCGATAACCTGGGGGATTTCCGCGAGATCCTTGCGGTCGGCGACGGCCTGTTGGTGATATTCGTTACCATCGCCCGTGATGCGGACATACCGCGTACCGCGGAACTCGAGTACAAGATGTTGCAGCTGAACCACGAGATGGACCGGATCAAGGTGGAGATCGATGACGATGGCGACGCCGCGGTCCGCTCCGATGTCACGGTGCGGACGCTGGATACCGCCGAGATCAAGGAGCAGGTGCACCAGGTGGCGGCTTCGGCAGATGAGGTCTACAGCGCGATGAAGCCGTACCTGGCGGTCCAGCAGTGACGAGGAGAGGGGACGCGATGAGGGCGACCGAGGAAGTAAGGCATCAACTGCGGCGGTCGACGGCCTCGCGCCCCGCCGGTATTGGATCGACAGATCACTGAATGGAATCGGAACGCGCCCCTGTCACCTGTTTCCTGCTGCGCGACGCACCGCTGGAAGGTCGCAATACCTTCCACGTCCCCGCCAAGGCAGCCCGCTACAGCGAACTTCGCTCCGCCGGTTCCCTGCCGGAACTGCTGCAGCGCCGTGAACTCAAGGGCCTGCCTGTGCTGGTGCTAGGCGACGGCAGCAATCTGCTGTTCACCAAGGACTATGAGGGTCTGGTGCTGCACATGGCTACCACCGGGATCGAGGTGCTGCAGGACGGCACCACCGCGAGAGTGCGGGTGGCCGCGGGCGAGAGTTGGCATGGTTTCGTGCGTTGGTCACTCAAGCACGGATTCGCCGGACTGGAGAATCTGGCACTCATCCCCGGCACCGTGGGTGCGGCGCCGATCCAGAACATCGGCGCCTACGGGGCCGAGGTGCGCGAGTTTGTCGCCATGGTGGAAGCGTTCGATCGCCAGCAGGACCAATTCGTGCAGTTCGATAATACGGCCTGCGCCTTCGGCTACCGGGATTCGCTGTTCAGGCGCGAGCCCGGCCGCTTCATCGTCACCGCCGTGGACTTCCTGCTGCCGCGCCGTCACGGGCTCCGGCTCGACTATGCCGGCGTGCGTCAGGAGCTGGAGGCCATGGGCGTGAAGGATCCTACTCCGGTGAACGTAGCCACCGCCGTGGAGAACTTGCGGCGGCGCAAGTTGCCGGATCCCCTTGTCATCGGTAACGCCGGCAGTTTCTTCAAGAATCCGCTGTTGCCAGCCGGA
The DNA here is from genome assembly GCA_035465695.1 of Gammaproteobacteria bacterium. Classification (GTDB taxonomy): domain Bacteria; phylum Pseudomonadota; class Gammaproteobacteria; order Natronospirales; family REEB76; genus DASUBN01. The sequence continues at coordinate 3,775 of DATIVR010000017.1, read as the reverse complement.
CGGGCAGCCGCGCTGATCGCCGCCCACCCTGCACTGCCCCATTGGCCCGGAGCAGAAGGCACCATCAAGCTCTCCGCCGCATGGCTCATCGAGACCTGTGGCTTCAAGGGCGTGCGCGATGGAGACGCCGGTGTCTCAGACAGGCACTCGCTGGTACTGGTGAACTATGGGCATGCCACCGGCACCCAGGTGTGGGCACTCGCGGTGCGCATCCGGGACGCCGTGGCGCAGCGCTTCGGCGTGACACTCGAACCTGAACCCTTGATCCTCTGAGCTCCGACATGCGCTTCGAAGTGGAGAGCCCGCGCCTCTTCGCCCGCCCCTGGCGGCCCGGCGACCGGCCGGTATTCATGCAGAGGTTCGTGCAGGACCCGGACATGATGCTCTACATCAACCATGGCAAGGCCTGGGACGATGCCAAGGTCGACGCCTACTTCGAGCGCCAGCGCCGCTTCCTGGGGGAATTGGGTTGCGGCGTGGGTGCAGTGGTCCTTAAGGAGAGTGGCCTGGTGGTGGGCGGCGCGGGCATCCAGCCCCAGGACCGCTCCGGTGACTATGAACTGGCTTGGTCCATCTGGAAGGAGCATTGGAACAAGGGTTATGCCACCGAGATTGCCTCGGCCCTCAAGGACCATGCCTTCCGTACCATGAAGCTGAAGCGCATCGTGGCAGTGGCCGATGTCCCCAACCTGGCCTCGATCCGCATCATGCAGAAGATCGGCATGCGTTACGATGCGGTAGTGAATGCCCATGACCTGGTGGAACGGTATCCCGAGGTCGACGTGGTGCGGTACGTACTCGATAACCCGCTTATCTTAGGGAACGCATGATCCGGCTGCTGTATCTGCTGTTGCTGTTCGCCTGCCTGTCCATCCCAAACGCCGTACTGGCGGATGGTGAGGATCCGCAGGAGGAACTCGCCAAGGCGGCGGCCACGGAGACCGGCTCCGGCTGGCTGTTGGGCGGCGGCGTGGCAGTGACCGATCCCGGCTACGTCGGTTTCTCGCGGCAAGTGACCCCATTGCCGCTGATCTTCTACCACTATGGGCGCTTGTTCTTTGCCGGCATCAGCGCCGGATACCTGGTCTCCGATGGCGGTCACTACCGCCTGGCGCTGGTGGTGCAGCCAACCCTGAACCGCCTGAAATCCAGCGATTCTCCGCAACTGGCCGGCATCCAGAGCCGTCAGTGGTCGCTCGCGGGCGGCGCAAGCCTGGAGACTTTCGGTGGCTGGGGACGTTTGAAGTTGGGCCTGTTCCACGATCTGCTGGACCGCAACAACGGTACCGGCGCCAACCTGGATTACCGCTTTCCTTTCCGCACCGGCGACTGGACCCTGAGTCCTGGCATCGGGCTGCGCTGGCAGGATTCGAACCTCACCGACTATTACTATGGCGTGAACCCGGCGGAAGCGCGGCCCGGGCGCCCTGCCTACTCGCCTGCTAGCGCCGCGAGTCCCTACGTGAGCTTCGGCGTGGCGACGTCCATGAGCGCGCATTGGCAGTTCAGGGGAGACATCAGTTATCAACGCTTCGGCAGTGCCATCCACAACAGCCCCATCGTAGACCGTTCCGGCAGCCCGACACTCTTCGTCGGCTTCATCTACGACGGCTTCGTCCGCTGACAGTCAGGGTTTGGAATGGGACTTGAAGAAGTCCCATATCTCCGACGTGGCATCCAGCGCCCGGCTCGGCGGGTCCAGGAAACGCGCGATACGCTGACCACCAGGCCATGCGTGTCCGCCGTCCTGTATGAGGAAGAAGCTCACTTCGCTGCCGGCTTGGCAACCGCCGTAGTTGGTCATGAGCACGTCCGGTTCCTGGGAATGCACGGTCACGCTGCAGCCGTCCTGTCTCACCCAGAAATCGATGCTGTCCTGCACCGGCTTGCGGTCCTCTTTCTCGATGGCCTTCTTGCCTACGCCGCCATCGAGCGGTACGTTCTCGTCCTTGGCACCATGGATGTGGAAGACCGACACCGGCTGGCTGGGCTTGCAGCTCGCCACCTCTTGCACCGCTGATACAGGCGCGATAGCGGCAAACAAGTCGCTGGCCTCGCAGGCCAGACGGTAGGCCATCATGCCGCCGTTGGAGATACCGGTGACATACACCCGCTTCGGGTCCGCGGCGTTGTCCTTGATGACCTGCACCACCAAGGCGCGGATGAAGCCCACATCGTCGATTTGCTTCTCATAGGCGTAACCGCAACAACTCCCGGCGTTCCAGGTGAGAAATCCGGGTTTGCCCAGGGCATTCAGGAATGGCCGTGCCTTGCCGGTACCATTGGGGTAAACGACGATGAAGCCTTCTTTATCCGCCTCGGCATCGAAGCCAGTCATCTTGGCGGCGCTCTCGGCACTGCCGCCACCGCCATGCAACACCACGACCAACGGTAACGGGTCATTGGGGAGCGGACTGGGCATATGCAGCAGGTAACTGCGGTCGAGACCCGCATATTCGATCTCGATCCGTGGGTCGCCAGCCGCCTGGGCCAATACCGGCAGGAGCATGAGGCACAACAGGGCGAAGATGCGTGGCATGGGATTCTCCGGGCTGTTACCTAGCGTAAACGCATGAGGGCGCCTAGGGGGCGACAGGATGCAACCTTGCGCTAAGCTTAAGTCACATCAGGGGGAAGGGAGGGCCAAGCCATGCTGCACCGCAAGACTGTCCGCGAGAACGGCCGCCATCTCATAGCCATCATCGAGGATCTGGGGCTGGTCCTGATCCTGCTGGCCACCACCTGGGCCATCGGCCAGGCGGCCTGGGAGATGATCAGCAACCGGCGGGTGGAACTGGCTGACCTATTGCTAATCTTCATCCTGCTGGAGGTCATCACCATGGTGGAGAGTTACTGGCGCTTGGGCAAGCTGCCGGTGCGCATCCCACTCTATATCGCCATGGTGTCCATGGCCCGTTATCTCATCCTCGACACCAGTGACGCCCATGACGTGCATGCCCTGTTCATCACGGGCGCCATCCTGATCCTGGCCCTGGCGGTGTTCGTGGTGCGCTTTGGCCACCTGAAGTTCCCCTACGAAGACGAGCATGGGGATACGGCGGACTACTGACGACCAGTGACTCCCGGCCTACGACGGTACTCCCAGCTTGCCTTCCGCCGTGATAGGTATACACTGTATACATGGTCGCTACTACGGCTGCGAGGATCCAGGCGGCCGCCCGCAAGCTCCTGGATAAGGAAGGTGCGCAGGCGGTGACCATGCGTGCCGTGGCCAAGGCGGTGGGCATCACGCCCATGGCCATCTACCGGCACTATCCGGACCGGGAGGCGCTGCTGAATGCGCTCGCCGACACCGGCTTCCAGGAGCTGGCGGAGAGCCTCACGGCCAAGCGCTTCAGCGGGGACCTGGAAACACGGCTGGCCAAGATGGCAGACCTCTATCTCGACCACGCCATGGTCAATCCAAAGCTCTTCGAGCTCATGTTCCTCACCAAGCGCGAGGGCGCGCGCCAGTACCCCGGGGACTTCAGGGCCCGCAAGTCCCCCACCGCCACCCTCATGGCTGACGTCATCGCCGAGGGCATGCGACAGGGCGCCTTCAGGCAGGACGACCCCTGGGAGATCACCTTCGAGATGGGCGCCCTCTCCCATGGATTGATCATGCTCTACCTCGGCGGCCGCATGGCGGTGAGCCCGGCCCAATTCCGTGCGCTCTACAAGCGCTCGTTCCGGAGATACTTCGATGGCATCCGCAATTGATGTGAGACGACTTGGGTACGGCATCGCGGCCACACTCATCATGGCCGCGCTGGTG
>DATIVR010000016.1:0-8443 GCA_035465695.1 Gammaproteobacteria bacterium | reverse complement strand
ATATAGATGCGTCCGGCATGCCAGGCGACCCCCAGGTCATGCTGCAATCGCACGGTATCGCCGCTGCCGTCCACGTCACCGAAGGTGAACAGGCCCAAGCCGACGAGCGTCTTCACGCGGGCGAAGTGGCCGGATAGATCCACTTGGCGCACCGCGCTTGCCTCGGGATCGGCCACGTAGAGTTCCGATCCATCCGTGGTGAGTCCGCTCGGCTGAGCGAAGCTGGCGTCCGCCAACTCGCCATCACTGATGCCCTCGCGGCCCGAACCGGCGAAATGGCTGACGTACCGTCTGGCCGGATCGTACGTCCAGAGCTGATGCTGTCCCGCCATGGCGATGTATACGAGGCCGTCATGATAGAGCACGTCCCACGGCGTGTTAAGTGCGGACCGGCTGGCCGGCTGCTCGCCGTCTTCCATGTAGACCTGCTTGCCGTTCCCCGCCACGGTGGTGACGGTGCGCTGCTTCAGGTCCACGCGCCGCAGCGCGCTGTTGTCCGTGTCCACCACGTACAGTGTGTCAGCATCGGCGAGCGTCAAGCCTTGGGGATAGTGGAACTCGGCCGTGGCGAAGCCGCCATCCTTGAGTCCCGCCTTGCCGTCGCCGATCACCTGCATGACCTTGCCTTGCAGCGTGGTCACCACGATACGGTCGTGGTTGGAGTCCGCGATGAACAGCCTTCCGCCCTTCTCATCCGCCAGCACTTTGCCGGGATACAGCAACGGCGTGGCCGGCATCTTCTCCTTCAGGCCCGCGAACCAGAGCGGCTTGGTGTTCAACTGCTTCTTGGCGGCGAATTCCCGGGTGAGTGTGCCGACGACCTTGTCCATCAGAGCGTAGTGGCCTTCGCCGGAATCCTGCCCCACCACGTTGCCGGCCGGGTCGATGACCGTGAGCGTCGGCCAGCCCTCGGCACCGTACGCGTTCCAGATCTGCATGTCGTGGTCGTTCACCACCGGATGAGTGAGACCGTAGCGCTGCACCACCGCGGCGATGTGCGCGGTCTTGCCCTCGGTGGCGAACTTGGCGGAATGCACACCGATGATCACCAGGCTGTCCCGGTATTTGGCTTCGAGCTTCTCGAGGTCGGGGATGATGTGGAAGCAGTTGATGCAGCCGTAGGTCCAGAAATCCAGGACCACCACCTTGCCGCGCAGCTCCTTGAGGGTGATGGGCCTGCCGCCAGTGTTGATCCAGTCGAGTCCGGTGGGGAACTCCGGCGCGGCCTGGGTGCCGAGGAATTCGTCGGGCATGCCGGCCGCGGCGGCGGCCAGGGGCGCCGAACCGCCGGACCAGCGCAGGGCCGCCAGGATGGCGCCGGCCACCAGCAGCAGTGAGATGAAGATGACGGTGTTTTTCACGGTGCGTATCAGGGTTTGCATGGACAGGAGACCCGGCGGCGGCCCGGCATATTTCAAGGTTGGCGGAAGATCACGCTGCAACAGGTGACGCCACCCTCGGCCTTCTCGGTCTCGGACATATCCACGATATGGAGCTTGAGGCCTTCACGCTCCAGGCGGCCGCGGGTACGGGGGAAGGACATGGGGTACACCACGCCGCTCTCCAGCCACACCGCATTCCCCGCAGCGGGTTCGGACGGATCCACGTGGATGAAGCGCATACCGGGGAAGGCGCTCTCGGCCACGAATGCCGGATTGATGAGCAGGATCTGCTCCGCCACCTGGGTGACGGCGGTCTTGAGATGCAGGCAGCCCGTAAGTCTCACGGCCCTCACGTCATACCCATGAGGCTTCACATGGGCACGCAACTGTTCGATGCCGGAAGTGTCGCTACGGGCGGAGCTACCCACGTACAGGGTGCGGCCCACCCTGAGCACATCGCCGCCATCCAGGGTGCCGGAGGCCTCTATATAAGCGAGCTTGCGGTGACGGGCCAAAGCCTCGGCCGTGGAATCCACCTCGGCGCGACGCGATTCCGCGCCGGGACGCGTGATCACCGCGATCTCATCCAGCACCACCGCCGTGTCCTCCACAAACACCGCGTCCGGATTCTCCGGGAGGGTCGGCAGCGTCTCCACTCGGCAGCCCAGCCGTGCCAGCATCTCCACATAGACGCGATGCTGCGTCCGCGCTCTTTCCAGGTCGATGCTTACGCGATCCTGGAAGCTGAGCTCACAGCGTTCCAGCGAGGGGCTCACGTCGCGGACCAGTGCGATGTACAAAATTCGACCCCTTATCGATGAATTTTCGTACCGGAACTATGTCTTTTTTAGTAGCATCGGGCAAACCGCGCCCTGGGACGCGGCCTAATCTGGACCGATTCTTTAGGGGTATCTATGGCCACCGCGACCATGAGCACCGAACGCCGCAGCCTCGGGCTCGCCACCACCACGTCCATCGTGCTCGGCAACATGGTGGGCTCAGGCGTGTTCCTGCTGCCCGCCACCATGGCAGCGTACGGCGCCTATAGCCTGTGGGGCTGGGCTGTGAGCACCGTCGGCGCCTTGTTCCTGGCCTGGGTATTCAGCAACCTGTCGCGCCGCCTGCCCAAGGCCGGTGGTCCCTACGCTTACCCCCGCGAAGCCTTCGGTGATTTCGCGGGCTTCCAGATCGCCTGGATCTATTGGCTGAGCATCGTCGGTACCAACGCCGCCATCGCGGTGGCCTTTGCCAGCTATCTCGTGACATTCATCCCCTCCCTGGCCGCGAGCCCGGTGAACGGCACGCTGGCCGCCTTGGCCGCCACTTGGGTGCTCACCGGCATCAACATCCTGGGGGTGAAAGCGGCCGGCCGGCTGCAGCTCATCACCGTGATCCTCAAGCTCACGCCGCTGGTGGTGCTGGCGGTGTTCGGCTTGAGCCACTTCAGCGGCGCCACCTTCAATTCCGGCCACACCAGCGAGAGCCCGCTCTCGGCCATCAACTCCACCGCCGCGCTGGCCATGTGGGCTTTCCTTGGCCTTGAGTGCGCCACGGTGCCGGCGGACCACGTGAAGGATCCGGAGAAGACCATCCCGCGCGCCACCCTGCTCGGCACCGTGATCGCCGGCGCGTTCTACATCGTGTGCACCTCGGTGGTGATGGGCATCATCCCCGCCGATGCGCTCTCCAAGTCCAACGCACCCTTCGCCGACGCGGCCGCGCTGTTGTGGGGCGGCTGGGCCGGCAAGCTCATCGCCGCCACCGCACTCATCTCCTGCTTCGGCGCGCTGAACGGCTGGATCCTGATGCAGGGCCAACTGCCGCAGGCAGTCGCCAACAACGGGCTGTTCCCCAAGGCGCTGGCCAAGGAATCCAAGTTCGGCACGCCGGTGGTGGCGCTGGTCATCTCCAGCCTCATCGCCAGCGGCCTCTTGCTCATGAGCATGTTTGGCAGCATCGGCGGCGGCGGTTTGGGCCAAGCACTGGTGCAGATGTTCAACATACTGATCCTCATCACCACCTTCTTCACGCTGGTGCCCTACATGCTATGCGCGCTGGCGGACATCGTGCTGAGCCGCCGCGACAAGCGGCCCAGCAATGTGCGGGTGTGGGACGTGGTGATCGCCTCCCTGGCCTTCCTGTTCGGCATCTGGGCCTGCTATGGCACCGGCAAGGACTCGCTGTTCTACGGCACCCTGATGCTATTGGCGGGCCTGCCGCTCTACGTGTGGCAGACCGGCAAGGCCAAAGCCAAGGCGTGAGCCGCTGCCCCGGCTGCAGCGCGGAATTCCCGGGGCGGGAAGGCCCTACTCACCGGTACATGGAATCCTCGCCAGCCTGCTGGGCCGCCTACGGCGAGGTGCTGGCGCGTGAGTATTCCGACCCCGCCTATTTCCAGGTGCATCGCCTGAGCGTGGGCGAGCAGCAAAGCTGCGAGCGCCCGTACAGGGATGTACGGGCTGGACTTTCTGTGGAGCAGGATGCGGAACAGAAAGCCGAGCGGTGCTATTCGACCGCGTTCCTATATGCAGCCCGCACCAATTCCTGGAAATGATGCACGCCGGACTCGCGCTTGGGCGAGAGCCGTCCCGCCGTGTAAGCACCTGACGCCAGCCCTTTCTGCACCCGCTCGCAGATGCCGATGTCTTCCTTCTGTACTTCATCACTGAAAGTGAAGTCCTCGGCGATCATCTTCTTGGCCGCATCCGATTCCAGATCGGTGTAGAAATTATCGAACAACACCTGGCAACGGCCGCTGGCCACCGGCACCACGCGGTTGGTCTGCAGGCGTCCCGGCAGGATGTTCAGCATCATGTTGGGGTAGATGAAGTAGTAATGGGCTTCACCAGCGGTGTAAGGGCCCTGGTCGCCGTCCAGAGGGCTTTGCTGCCAGGAGTACCATTCCGCCAGGTTGGTGGTGTACTGCCGATAGTCCAGGAGCTTGTTCAGGCCCGGATGCACGTGCGGCAAGTGGTATCCCTCGAGGTAGTTGTCCGCGTAGGCCTTCCAGTCGCAGGTCACGTCGTAGGCCACATGGGAGTGGTAGCGGAAAACCTTGAGGTCGATGGGCTGGATGCGTTCGCGGATGCCCGCCAGCAGCGTCGCCAACGGGACCTGCGGCTCCCCTACGCACGCGAATACCAGGCCTTCCCACTCCATCACCTGGATGGCATCCAGATGGATACAACCGATATCGAAATCCTTGGCTTGCTGCATCTCATGGGCGGCACGCAGTTGGCCATCCAACTTGTAGGTCCAGCCGTGGTATCTGCATTGCAGCTGCCGCGCGTTGCCGTCCGCGAGCGCCAGGGGACCGGCGCGGTGCTTGCACACATTGAAGAAGCCGCGCAGGACCTGGTCGTCGCCCCGCACCAGGATGACCGGCTTGCCGGCGATCTCCGCCACCACATGGTCACCGACAGTGGCGAGCTTCTGTCCGCCGCAGATGAGTTGCCAACTCCTGGCGAAGATACGCTCCGCGTCGAAGGCGTGGAAAGCCGGGTCGGCGTACATATAGCCGGGCAGAGTGGTGGCTTGGTCCAAGGGTCGTGCGGCACAGTCTGCCGCGGTGAGTGCCATGGGCATTTTCATGTGCCCGCCGCCGGTTGAGTGGCTGTCATGGCCTCGAGGTGTCCTGGACGCGTAGTGCGCCAAGCGATGAAGGCCGCGCACAGCAAGAGCAGCGAAGCCATCAGGAAGGGCGCGCCGGGGATGCCCCAGGCGGCATAGGCGCCGATAGCGATGGCGAAGCTCTGGGTGAAGAGGCCGGGACCGATGCAGCTCGCTATGCCCATGAGGCTTGAGAGCGCGCCTTGCAGCTGGCCCTGCTCGGTCGGTTCGACCAGATGGGTCATGATGCCCTGGGCGGAAGGATTGGCGATGCCCCACAGGGACATGACCGGCACGCCCAGCCAGAACCAGAGGCCCGTGGGTGCCAGGCCGTAGATGGCGAATCCGGCGGCGCCGAACAACAGGCCTGCCACCAGCGCCTTGCGCTCACCGAGTTTGCGGACGATGGGTTTCACCAGTCCGCCCTGCACCACCACCGCGCAGATGCCGACCCCCATGAGCATATAGCCCACGTAGAGGGCATCCCAGTGGTAGCGATAGGCCATGTACAGCACCGCGGTGCTGGGGAGTACCGCATGGGCCACGTTCATGAGGAATTGGGAGGTGGCGAGACCCGAGAGGATGGGATGCGAGCGCAACAGCACCAGCGCACCCACGGGATTCGCCTTCTTCCAGGCGAACGGAGAACGCTTCTCCGGCGGCAGGGATTCCGGCAGCACGAAGAAGCCATAGGCTGCATTGACGAGCGCAAGCCCCGCGGCGAACCAGAACGGCAAGCGTGGCGAGATATGCCCCAGCACGCCGCCCACGAAGGGTCCGAGCACGAAGCCGATACCGAACGCCGCGCCGATCATGCCGAAGGCGCCGGCACGCTTCTCCTTGGGGGTGACGTCGGCGATGTAGGCGCCGGCGGTGCTGATGCTCGCGGCGCAGATGCCGGAGATGACTCTTCCCACGAACAGCCAGCTCAAGGTGGGCGCGAGCGCCATGAGCAGGAAGTCGAGCCCGAGGCCGGTGCAGGAGATGAGGATGATGGTGCGGCGGCCAAAGCGGTCCGAGAGGACACCCTGCATGGGCGAGAACAGGAACTGCATGATGGCCCAGGCGGTGCCGAACAGGCCGTAGACCTCGGCGCCCTTCACCGGGTCGCCTTCGATGAAGCTCTCCACCAGGAGCGGCAGCACCGGGATGATCATGCCGAAGGCCAGCATGTCGATGACCACGGTGATGAGGATGAAGGCGACGGCGGCTTTACGGTTCTTCACGGGACTATGGACCCCAGGTAGCGGGCGTCCATCTTATCCCGGCACCTCGCGGCGCGTCAGTTGTCTGGACAGGGATCTCAGGCCAATTCGCGCTTGGCAGTCCCGATCCATTCCTTGTTGAGGCGTCGGCTATGGCCGCTGGTGTGCTTGGCACCACGCAAGATATCCTCGAACAGATCCCGGGCCTCTTCCTTCCTGGCCTGCTGCTTCAGGAACAGGGCATACCGGCACTTGGCCTCCATGCCGCCGAATGCCTGCACCACGGCGGCATATTGTTTATCGGCAAGCACGGTCTCACCCAGCCGGTCCAGCACACGCGCATACAGGAGCTGCGCCTCCTGGGACTTGAGGGTGGGATTAGTGGCGCGGAGCTTCTCCAGCGCGGCACGAGCGTCCTGCAGCATGCCCGCCTCGAAGAGCGCGCCGGCATAACCTTGCAGGAGATAGGGATCGTCTTCGTACACGCCCTTCAGAGAGCGCTCATACAGGCTCAGGGCATCCTGCGTCATGCCGTGGCGGGCGAGCTCCCGGGCCAACGAGACCCGGTTCTCCACCGTATCCGATACATCGAGATGGCTGAGACGGTTACGCAGCTCGCGTCTTGGGTCCACGAGGGAGAGCACGGCCTTGGAAGTGCCCCGCGCAGTGCGCGAATGTCTGGCATCGGGTATCCATACCATCAAGGCATATACCGCGCAGCCCACCAGCGGGAAGAACAGGATGATGAAGATCCAGAAATAATCCTGCCGCCGGTTTATGGCGTGCACGATGAATACGATCTCGATGACGACGCTGATGATCCAGAAATAGGAATGGAACATCGACAAGCCCTTTCTGATCTCTCCCTGGCTGGATGATACCAGCGCGCAGGCCCACGGCGGGCCTGATCCTGGTCACTCATATGTCGGTCCAGGAGACCGGAGCCTGGCTGCCAACGAAATGGCTGGCAGCCAGGCGGGCGGTGGACGATGCGCGGTCCTTTAGACCGTCCAGAAGGACATGAAGTCTGTCACAGACGAAGCTTCCAGCTTCTTCTGATCTGCGCACACGGCGTTGATGGCCGCGCATTGACGCGCCGACAGTCTGCCGGCGATGGCCTTCTCGAACTTGTTCACCAGCACCGGGATGCCTTCGGCGCGGCGCTTGCGATGGCCGATGGGGAACTCCACCTCCACCCGCTCGGTCTTGGCGCCGCCCTTGAAGAACACCTGGATGGCGTTGCCGATGTAGCGCTTGGCCGGGTCGTAGTAGTCCTTGGTGAACTTGCCGTTTTCGCGTACTTCCATCTTGGAGCGAAGCTTGTCGATGCGCGGATCCTTGGCCACCGTGTCCTCATAGTCTTCAGCCGTGAGGCGGCCGAAGATCAGCGGCACGGCGACCATGTACTGGATGCAGTGGTCGCGATCGGCCGGGTTGGCGAGCTCGCCGGTCTTGTCGATGATCCTGACACCGGGTTCCTGGGTCTCGATGACGATCTTCTCGATGTCGCCGAGTTTGTCCTTCACCTTGGCGTGCAGCGTCATGGCCGCTTCCACCGCGGTCTGAGCGTGGAACTCCGCCGGGAAGGAGATCTTGATGAGCACGTTCTCCATGACGTAGCTGCCATACGGGCGCTGGAACTTGAAGGGCTGGCCCTTGAACAACACGTCGTAGAAGCCCCAGGTCTTGGCGCTGAGGGCGGAGGGATATCCCATCTCGCCCTTCAAGGCCATCAAGCCGTGACGCACGGCCCGGCTGGTGGCATCACCCGCGGCCCAGCTCTTGCGGGAGCCGGTGTTGGGGGCATGGCGATAGGTGCGCAGTGCGCCACCGTCGATCCAGGCGTTGGACACGGCGTTCACCACGTCCTGGCGGCTGCCGCCCAGCATGTGGGTGACCACCGCCGTGGAAGCCACCCGCACCAGGAGCACGTGATCCAGGCCAACGCGGTTGTAGCTGTTCTCGAGAGCCAGCACGCCCTGGATCTCATGGGCCTTGATCATGGCTGTAAGCACGTCTTTGATCGTGAGCGGCTTCTTGCCCTCGGCGATATTGCGGCGCGACACGTAGTCCGCCACCGCCAGGATACCGCCCAGGTTGTCGGAAGGATGGCCCCACTCCGCCGCCAGCCAGGTGTCGTTGAAGTCCAGCCAGCGCACCATGGCGCCGATGTTGAAGGCCGCCTGCACCGGATCTAGCTCGAAGCTGGTGCCGGGCACCCGCGCGCCGCCCGGCAGGGTGACACCC
>DATIVR010000015.1:0-3396 GCA_035465695.1 Gammaproteobacteria bacterium | reverse complement strand
CACGTTGTCGCCCACGTTGTCGGCGATCACCGCCGGGTTGCGCGGATCGTCCTCGGGGATGCCGGCTTCCACCTTGCCCACCAGGTCCGCGCCCACGTCGGCGCCCTTGGTGAAGATGCCGCCGCCCAGGCGCGCGAAGATCGAGATCAGCGAGCCGCCGAAGGCCAGGCCCACCAGCGCATGCAGCGCGGTGTCGGTATCGGCGATACGGCTGGCGATCAGGTAGTAGCCCGCCACGCCCAACAGCCCCAGTCCCACCACCAGCATGCCGGTGATGGCGCCGCCGCGGAAGGCCACGGCGAGCGCCGCGTTCATGCCCTTGCGGGCGGCTTCCGCGGTGCGCACGTTGGCGCGCACCGAGATGTTCATGCCGATATAGCCGGTGGCGCCGGACAGGATCGCGCCGATGGCGAAGCCCACGGCCGTGTACCAGCTGAGGAACAGGCCGATCACCACGAACAGCACCACGCCCACGATGCCGATGGTGGTGTACTGGCGGTTCAGGTAGGCGCGCGCGCCTTCCTGCACCGCCGCGGCGATCTCCTGCATGCGCTCGTTACCGGCCGGCTGGCGCAGGATCCAGGTGACCGAGACCGCGCCATACACGATGGCGAGGATCGCGCATACGAGCGCGAATGCTATGTAACCTTCGAACATGGAGCTGTCTCCCTAAGAGCTGTTATTTACGAACCGTCAGACCTTGAACTCATCCTTCAATTTCTTGCGCACGCCCAGGTTCTTGAGCCGGGCGTACTGTGGCACACCGTCCTTGTAAGGGGGATAGTCCTCGCCCTGGATCAGGGGGGCGAGGTAACGGCGGCCGGCCGGGGTCACCCCGAAACCATCCTCGGTGATGAACTCCCGCGGCATGAACTTCTCATGGTTGGCCACCTCGGCCAGCTTGGCCATGCCGATGGACCACTTATAAGGCTTGTTCGACTTGCGCACGATGGTGGGCATGATGGCGTTGTGGCCCTTGAGGGCCAGCTCCACCGCGGCCTTGCCCACCGCGTAGGACTGTTCCACATCCACTTTGCTGGCCACGTGGCGCGCGGCGCGCTGCAGGTAGTCCGCCAGCGCCCAGTGATACTTGAGCTTGAGTTCCGCCTTCACCATGTTGGCGAGGGTGGGGGCGACGCCGCCGAGCTGGGCATGGCCGAAGGCATCGCGGGTGCCGGCTTCCGCCAGGAAGCCGCCGTCCGGGTTGCGCACGCCTTCCGAGGCCACCACCACGCAATAGCCGTACTGCTCAACGCACTGTTTCACCCGCGCCAGGAACGCCTCGCGCTCGAACTTGATCTCGGGGAACAGGATGATGTGCGGCGCGTCGCCGGCCTTCTCGGCCGCCAAGGCCCCTGCGGCGGCGATCCAGCCCGCATGGCGCCCCATCACCTCGAGGATGAACACCTTGGTGGAGGTCTTGGCCATGGAGGCCACATCCAGGGCGCACTCCTTGGTGGACACCGCCACGTACTTGGCCACCGAGCCGAAGCCCGGGCAGCAGTCGGTGACGGCGAGGTCGTTGTCCACGGTCTTGGGCACATGGATGGCCTGCAGCGGGTAACCCATCTTCTCCGAGAGCTGGGAGACCTTGAGGCAGGTGTCGGCGGAGTCACCGCCGCCGTTATAGAAGAAGTAGCCGATGTCGTGGGCCTTGAACACCTGGATCAGCCGCTCGTATTGGGCGCGGTTCTCTTCGAGGCCCTTCAGCTTGTAGCGGCAGGAACCGAAGGCGCCGCCCGGTGTATGGCGCAGGGCGCGGATCACCGCCGGGCTCTCCTTGCTGGTGTCGATGAGGTCCTCGGTGAGGGCGCCGATGATCCCGTTGCGGCCGGCATAGACCTTGCCGATGCGGGCCTTGTGTTTGCGGGCGGTCTCGATGACCCCGCAGGCGGAAGCGTTGATGACGGCGGTGACACCGCCGGACTGGGCGTAGAAGGCGTTGCGCTTCTTGGAAGCCATTGTTTTCTATACTCTTTAGGGCTGTTTTATGCAGTGGAGCCTACCGCGGCCGACCCCGGATTCTACAGGGGGTCCAAAGCACTTAGACAGTGTGACGGCGGTCACACTCTACGACAGGTATATTGATAAAACATATCCTGGAAATGACCTTTCCAGTAGAGTAACCAAGGGCTGGGTTTCCCAAGCCGGCCGGGGCGGCCGGCGGCACATCAGGGGTGCCCTGGGTCCGGCTGACCGATTCAACAAGTCTTTTGGGGAGGGGTTCGTGAAGGGAGGTTTCCTGCGTTCCGCCGCCGCTTTCGGCGCAGTTTCCATATTCTCCGTCTCGCTGCAGGCCGCGCCCGCGGCACCGACTCCCGGTCAGGTGCAGTCCACGCTCCCGACCCAGCTTCCCCAGCCCAAGAAGGCCCAAGCGCCTGCGCTGCCCAGCGGACCGACCAACGCCGCAGGGATCGCGCCGGGCGGACCGGCCTTCAAGGTCAATGCCTTCGACATCCAGGGCAACACCGCCATCCCCACCGACGAGCTCCGGGCCCAGATCGCCGGCTATCTTGGCCAGACCCTGACCCTGTCCCAGCTCTACGACGTGGCGGATGTGCTGACCCGCTACTATCGCGCCCGCGGCTACGGCCTGGCTTACGTGGCGCCTCCCGCCCAGAAGCTTTCCGGCGGCACGGTGAAGTTGCAGGTGGTGGAAGGGCGGATCGGCGACATCAACATCCAGGGCAACAGCCGCACCCGTACCCCGGTGCTGGCGCAGCGCGCCCGCGGTCTGCAGAGCGGCGCTCTCTACACGGACGCGGCGGCCGAACGCGCCGTGCTGCTCATGAACGACCTGCCGGGCGTGACGGCCCGCGCGGTGCTGAGTCCCGGCGCCGACTACGGCACTTCCGACGTGGCGTTCAACGTGGATGAGCGCGCCATGAGCGGCGATTTCTCGGTGGACGACTACGGCCGCGCCAGCATCGGCCGTTGGCGCATCAACGCGGACGCCGCGGTGAACAGCCTCACCGGCAGCGCCGACCAGCTCTCCGCCGGCATCACGCATTCGGAAGCCAACCTGCTGAACTTCGGCAAGCTGGCTTATCTGTTCCCGCTCGGGGAGGCCAGTACCCTGACGGCGAACTTCAACCGTGCCTTCTACCATGTGGGCGGCGCCTTCGCCGCCGCGCATATCACCGGCAGCACCCAGAACTCGGGGCTGACCTGGCAATACGCCCAGATCCGCACCCAGCCCGAGAGCCTGTTCTGGGGCGTCGGCATCACCCACGACACCAGCCGCACGCTGACGCAGGTGACCACCAACATCACGCTGCTGCAGCTCACCATGCTGTACTCGCGGCAGTTCCAGGACCTGAGCTACTACAACATCAACGGCAGCTTCTGGACCAACGGCAAGAGCAACGCCGATGCGGCCCACAACGACGCCGAGAA
>DATIVR010000014.1:0-7915 GCA_035465695.1 Gammaproteobacteria bacterium | reverse complement strand
CTATCTCCATCACGAAGATCCCCACATTCCTCTCGCCTACCGGATAGCCCGCGTAATGCTTGAGGAACCCTTCCACGGCCTTCTCCACATGCGCTGAACTGGCACGCATCTCCCTCAAGATGCGGTCCCTGTCCTCACCCTGGAGATGGGCAGTGAGGTAGGGGTGCAGTTCGGCGCTCTCCCGCTTCAGGTGTCCGGCCAACCCCTGGCTGAACTCTTGCAACGTATCCATCGCCTCGCCATACGATTCCCGCTGGGCGAGGGCCTTGGCCCGGACCAGCAGCGACACCAGGGAGCGATGCTCCAGGGTGAGAGCCGCCACCAGGGCCGGGTCATAGGGCAGATCGCGCGGCGCGGCCCCGGCGGCATCTGCCACCCCGTCTTGCTTGGCCTTGCGCGAGAAGAAAGACATCAACATGGCGTATTCCGTATCCTCGAAGGGATCTGGCACAGGGCTCGTCAGGCGGCCAGGCAGGTATTCCATGGCTTTAGATTCGGCCATGACGGGGGAGTTTTATGTAGGGCGAATCCCTACAGGCCTGTCAGGCGGCGGGGCCGCGGGGGATAGGCTTGGGACGGCGGCCTGCCGGGCGGAATCTCCTGCCGCGATGCCGGGTCTATAGCTACACTTCCCACCTTTCCCGACAGGAGCGAAAGCCATGCGACTGAGCAACGTTGCCGCCTTACTGGCCATCACGGCGCCTTTGGCTGCCCTGGCCGCGACCATGCCCGCCGCTACGGCGGTACCCGCCTATGTCACCGCCGCGGTCAACGACCCGGCGCGCAAGGATGACGCCGCGAACGATGTCCGCCGCCATGGGGCCGAGGTGGTGGCCTTCACCGGCCTCAAGCCCGGACAGAAGATCGCCGAACTGGCCCCCGGCGAAGGCTATTGGACCCGCATCTTCAGCGGCGTGGTGGGACCCAAAGGCCACGTCTATACCATCTGGCCCCAGGAGATGGGCAAGTTCACCGTCAAGAGCTTGGCCAGCTGGCAGGAGCTGGTGAAGAAGCCGCCCTATGAGAACGTGAGCCTGCTGCAGCAGCCGGCCGCCAAGCTCAGCGTGCCGGAACCGGTGGACGTGGTGTTCACTTCCCAGAACTATCACGACTACCACGACAGCTTCATGGGCCCGGTGGACATGACGGACTTCGACAAGCAGGTGTTCGGGGCGCTCAAGCCAGGCGGAGTGTTCGTGGTCATCGACCACAGCGCGGTGGCGGGTTCCGGTTTCGATGCGACCAACACCTTGCACCGCGTCGATGAGGAGGCGGTGAAGAAGGAGGTGGAGGCCGCCGGCTTCGTGCTCGACGGCGAGAGCGACGTACTGCGCAACAAGGCTGACCCGCGCACCGACAACGTGTTCAAGCCGGCCATCCGCGGCAAGACCGACCAGTTCGTGCTGCGTTTCAAGAAGCCCGTGCACTGAGCCAGTGAGGAACCGGACGAGCAGCCCCGCGCAAGCGGGGCTGCTCATTGGTCGGGAGAATATGCCTTGAGGCGCGGGATCCAGCGCGGCACCCGCGCGCAATAGTCGAGGTAGGCCTGACCGAACCTGCGGCGCAGCACCGGTTCCTCGTAGAAATACACGAACAGGAAGAAGCCGACCCACAGGTAGAGCGGGTAACGCAGCGCGCTGCCGTCGTCGAAGATCAGACCCTGGCCCAGGGTCATGGCGACGATGGCCACATACATGGGGTTGCGTACGTGAGCGTAGAGTCCGCTCACCACCAGTCGCGGCGGCGGCGCCACCGGCGCCGGCGTGCCCAGGCCGCGCAACGCGAATTGGACATAGCCGTCCACGAACACCGGCAATGCGGCCAGCATCAGCAGAGCGCCGACGATACGGAACGGATAGAAGCCCAGCAGCGGCGGGCCCATCTGCCAGTGGGTGAAGTGCCATGGCACGAACACCACCACCACACCGAAGACCAGGGCGAAGAACACGGCGGACCCGGCGATCGCGATCGGCAGTCGCATCTCTCAGCTCCCGATTCCTGGCACTCGAATCATGACGTCCTGTCCGGCGGCCTTATGGGATCTCCGCCTCGCCCTCCATGTAGAACACCGCGCTGCCTTCCAGTTCCACGCGCCCGCCGCGCAGCCGGCACAGCACCTCGCCGCCCCGGGGCGAGGCCTGGAAGGCGCGGAAATCGGTCTTGCCGAGCCGCTGCGACCAGTAGGGTGCCAGCATGCAGTGGGCGGCGCCGGTGACCGGGTCCTCGGGGATGCCCTTGGCCGGCGCGAAGTAGCGGCTGTAGAAATCGTATCTGCCGTCGCCCGGTGCGGTCACGATGATGCCGGGGCGGTCGATGCGCTGCACCGCCGCCATGTCCGGCTTGAGGCTGCGCAGCACTTCGAGGCTCGCCACCCGTGCCAGGTAGTTGAACTGATTGACCGCCACCTCCTCGAGCTCGGCGCCCAGCGCGCCGGCCAGGCCCTGGGGCGCGGAGGTTATCTCCGAAGGACGCGCCGGAAAATCCAGCATGTATCCGCTATCGGTCTTGCGCACGGTGAGCGGTCCGCTCTTGGAATGGAACACCACCTCACGGCGGCCCGGCTCCAGCTTCTCCATCACCACCGCGGCGCTGGCCAGGGTGGCATGGCCGCAGAGCGGCACCTCCAGCACCGGTGTGAACCAGCGCAGCCGGTAGTCGCCGCCGTCCTTCACCAGGAAGGCGGTCTCCGCCAGGTTGTTCTCGGCAGCGACGGCCCGCATCACGTCGTCGGACGGGTATTCAGGGAGCGGCAGTACCGCGGCGGGATTGCCGGCGAAGCGACGGGTGGTGAAGGCGTCCACCTGGAAGATGCGGGTGCGCATACGGTCTCGGGTCCTCTCAGTGATGGATGGGGATCTCGATGTAGCTCTCGCCGGACCATTCGATGCGCAAGGGTTCGCCGGCGTCGCTCACGGTCTCGTCAGCCACGGGCTTGCCGCTGCCATAGTCGATCTCGGCGTTGGGTTGGCGCATCAGGCTGAGCAGCACCACCAGGCGACTCCCCGGCGCGAAGCGACGGCTGATGAGCCGGCTGTTCTGGAAGTCCAGCACGGTACGCTTGCCCGGCGTCAGCAGATGCCGTTGGCTGCGGTCCTGCAAGTAGCTCATGCGCTGCAGGTACCAGTTCAACTCGAAGTAGTGGCCGTCCGCGGTCAGCTCGTACAGTCCCACCCAGAGGTCGAAGTCCCGCTTGTTGGTGACGAAGTCGAGATGGCCCCGGAAGAGGCCGCTCAGGTCGAAGGAGCGCGCGAAGGGCTTGCTGACGAACTCCAGGCTGTTCCAGGTGTCCAGGTCCTTGTCCAGGATGCCGCCGCCGGGCGCCTGGCGCAGTACGTCGCTGCGGTCCGTGAGGTCAAGGGTCTGCATCTGGGAGCCCTTGTCCGGCGCCGCCGTGAGCGCGTAGGTGCCGTCATCCTGCTTGGCGCCGAAGTGCAGCTTCTGGCGGGTCTGCGCCATGGCTGCGAGCGAGGGCGCGTGCATCCAGGTATCCGCGCCCATCACCTCATAGTTGACCTTGTCCTTGAGGATGGCGGGTTTCCTGGCCTTCTTGAACACGTAGTCAAACCACTGATAGCGCAGTTCGCCGAGATCGATGCGCGCCGCCGGATCGAAGCGGTAACCCCATAGGGATGAGCGATCCTCGCCCAGCACGCCCACCGTGCCGCGCTGGCCGCGCACATGGTCATACGGGCCGATCACCAGGTAGTGCTCGGCCTTGGGCCGGTACTTGTGGTGTTCCTGGTAGTAGTACAACGCACCGATCTCGCCGCCGTCGTAATAACCGGTGGTGGTGAGTACCGGGATGTCGATGGCGGCGAACTCCTTGCCGTAGGGGATCATGGACTGCCAGTAGGCATCGTAGGCAGGATGGTCCAGCCATCGCTGCCAGATGGGATTGGGCGTGCCGTCCATGCTGGGCAGGTCGCGATAGGCGCGGCCGCTCTTGTACCACTCCAGCTGCAACTTGTTCCAGCGCGGATAGTCGTTCAGGAGCGCGGCGTCCAGGCCGCTGCCGGCAGTGACGTAGAGCGGCCAGTAATAGCTGAACGTCTGGAACACGCTGCCCTCCATCGGCACGTCGATGCCGGGCGCCGCGCTGACGGAGGGCATCAGCGCCTTGAGGGCATTGGGCAGGTGCTTGGCTGCGGCCCACTGGGTGAAACCGTCATAGCTGCCGCCGAACATGCCGACCCGTCCGTCGCTCCAACCGTGCTTCACGATCCAGGCGATCACGGCATCGGCGTCGCGGCCATCGTGCTCGTACGGCACCGGCGGGTCCTTGCTGCCGCAGGTACCCTTGCCACGGGACAAGGCTTCCACCGCGACATAGCCGTTGGAGGCGGTGCGGCGTGCCTCGCTCATGAGGCTGCCGGCGTCGGCATAGATGGTGAACTCCAGCAGCGTGGGCAGCCTGGTCTCGCCGACCCGCGGGCGCACCAGCAGTGTGCAGACGGTGGCGCCGTCCGGCGTCTTCACCGGCATGTTGCGGGTGATGTCGTAGCGGCGGTTGTCGTCGTCGTTGATGAGGGAACTCAAGGTAGGGCCGGCCAGGGCGCGGTAAACCTGCTGCACCTGATAGGCGTGTATCAAGGTCAAGGCGTCCGACAGGCCGATCTCCTGCTTGCCTTGCTGCTGCCGCAATGCCTCGGTCACGTCGCGCTGCATGGCGGACAGGTCCACGACCAGGCTGCCGTTGGCGGCGGGTTCGATGTTGAGCTCGCGCATCAATAGCGCCGAGCTGCGATCATCCAGTTTCGTCACGACCTGGCGGAAGGCCTTGCGTAACGCCACATCGAAGCCGCCGTCTGTCTTGCTCTGATTCTCGGCCTTGGCATAGATGTCGTATTGCAGGTCGGTGGCGATGGACTGCGGATGGGCAAGGTCGCGGCGCAGGGCGTGCAGCTCCGCCAGGCTCTGCAAGGCATCCCCGTAGCGGGCCGCCACCAGTTGCAGCCGGAACAGATTGTCGAGATAGATTTGCCGATCCGGATCCTGGTAGACCGGGATCACCGCTTGCGCGAGGGCCGGCATGGCCTTGGCCAGCACTGCGGGATCATCCACCGCCTGCGACGGGAAATCGAACTGCGTATCCGCCGAGCAGGGGAAGGTGACGAGACAGAGCAGCGGCAGCAGGACCGACTTCATGATGCCCCCGGGATGGATGGACCGGCACTATTCTAGACCGGCCTGCGCCGCCACCGCCGGGGAGGATGCTGGCCGGCTGAGCGCGCCGGCCAGCGTTGGCCTCAGTTATTAATCCACAAGGAAGAGCTTCGCGCCGGTCACGGTGCTGGAACGGTGGGCTTCGGCCTCGTCTGCCACCTGATAGCTCATGCCGGGCCTGAGCGTGAACGTCCGTCCGTCCTCCAGCTCGGTGACGAGTTCGCCTTCCAGACACAACAGGATGTGACCCTTGCGGCACCAGTGGTCCGCGAGATAGCCAGGGCTGTATTCCACCATCCGCACCCGGATCTCACCGAACTGGCGGGTGCGGCGCCAGGCGGTGCCGCGCTCACCGCTATGCTGGGTGCGCTCCACCTGTGACCAATCGGTGGTGCCGAAAGGGATGTCCGATATGCGCATCGCGGCCCTGCCTCAGAAGTGAAAACCCAGGATGAACTTCAGGATCCAGCGGTCCGAGGCCGGGTTGAGACCGCGGCCGATGCCCGCGTTGAGATCCATCTTCTTGCCGAGATCGGTGTCGAGCACGGCGAACAAGGTCTCGCTGTCGCGGGAGAAGTGCCCGAGCCCCGAGGCCTGTCCCAGCTCGTTGTAGGCCTCGAAGCCGAGTTGATAGCCCGCATCGGTCTGGTAGGCCAGCTTGCTGTCCACGTCCAGGGACACGGGACCGGCGAAGGGGGCGTTGCCGGTCCAGTCCAGGTTCAGGTTCACGGCGAACAGCCAGCGCGGCCAGCGATAACCGTAGATGCCCTTGAACTCCGTGCCCCAGGGTTGCGGCGAGACCCTGAGGCTGGTGTCCCCGATCTCCAGGTTCGCGCCCCAGAAGGCGCCGCGCTCGGCATCGTGCGGTGCGATGAACTTCAGGCGCAGCTTGGGCCCATCGAAGGTCGGGTCACGCCCGGGTTGGGTGGTGGTGAGCGTGTAGAGGCCGAGCTCCAGGGTGTCGCTGAGGCCGTAGTAGAACTCCGGCGTGAGCCGATAGAGATGCAGCGGTGCCTCACCGCCGGGATAGTCCGGCTGCGCATTCCCTGAAATTACGTAGTTGTTGTGCACGTCCACGCCGAAGTTGCCGGTGCCCACCAGGTCGTCCAGGTACACCTGGATCTCCTCCGGGGCGGCATGGGCGCCGGTGCTGACGCAGAGGCCGGCGACGAGCAGGGCGGTGGTGAGGCAGCGCATCGGCACAAGTCTATCCGTCGCGCGGTGGCGAGGCGAATCAGCCCCCCGCCATCTGCGCGGCGCACTCGAGGCTCTGCTTGTCCCGGTAGATGGTGGCCAATGCCAGGAGCTTGCCGCCCTGCTTGTAACTCACCGCGCAATCCAGATGCTCAGGGTCGCCATCCACGGCGATCTCGTCCCACTTCTCGGCATGGCCCACGTAGTTGATGGCCACGTCATAGTGCTGGCTCCAGAAGAAGGGCACCGAGTCGAAGGCCTCCTGGAAGCCCAGCATGTTGCGCGCTGCGGTCTGGCCCTGGCGCTGCGCCACCACCCAGTGCTCCACGCGGATCGCGCCGCTGCGCGGATCCGGCCAGCGGGCGATGTCACCGGCCGCGTAGATGCCGGGGATGCTGGTCTGCAGATAAGCATCCACCACCACACCCTTGTCCAGCTTGAGGCCCAGCTGTTCGGCGAGGGCGGTGACCGGGCGCACGCCGACGCCGATCACCACCAGCTCGGCGCCGAGCGTGGTGCCGCCGCTCAGCGTGACCGCATCCTTGCCGATGACGCTCACGGTCTGGCCCAGGTGGAAGATCACGCCCTTCTTCTCATGCAGGCGACGCACGAAGTCGCCCAGCTGCGGACCCAGCACCCGTTCCAGCGGCCGTGCTTCCGGCCCCACCACATGCACTTCCAGGCCGCGGCTGCGCAAGGAGGCCGCGACTTCCAGACCGATGAAGCTCGCGCCGATCACCACCACGCGCTTGGCGCCGACCTCCACGCCCTTGATGATGGACTCGCTGTCGGCGAGGGTGCGCAGGTAATGCACGTGAGGCTGGTCAGCTCCCGGCGTGGGCAACTTCACGGGTTCGGCGCCGGTGGCGAGCAGGAGTGCGCCGAAACGGAGTTCCTGGCCATCGGAAGTACGCAGCAGCTTCTTGCCGGCGTCGATGGATTCGACCCGTGCGTGCAACAGGGTGATGTCGTGTTGCTTGAAGTACTTCTCGCCGCGTACCGGCACCCAGGCGGCGGGCGCGGTACCGGCCAGGAAATCCTTGGAGAGGTTCGGCCGGTCCGGCGGGAGTCCCGCCTCGGCGCTGATGATGGTCACGGGTCCTTTGTAGCCGTGGAAGCGCAGGGCGGTGGCCGCGGCCTCGCCGGCGGCACCCCCGCCCACGATGAGCACCGATTCGGGGTGCTTGGCATTGGCCGGCGCCTGGCGCGTACTGGCAGCGAGCGGGGGCAGCTTCTCGCGCACGAACAGCCGGTCGCCTTGCCGGTCCACTTTCCAGCGCTGCAGGGGATTCAGCCCGGGCGCGGCCAGCAGTTCACCGTTGCGCAGACTGAAACAGGCGTGGTGCCAGGGACAGCGCACGGTTTCGCCCACCACCAGGCCCTCCGCCAGGGGGCCGTGATAGTGCGTGCATTCGGCGCTTACCGCGGAGAAGGCATCGCCCAGGTTGGCGAGCAGCACACCGCTTTCGCCTACGTGGCCCAGGAGCGGGCTGCCTTGCCGGATATCGCCCGCGGGGACACCTTGGCTGAGATCGGGACCGGAAACTTTCGCCATATA
>DATIVR010000013.1:0-11359 GCA_035465695.1 Gammaproteobacteria bacterium | reverse complement strand
GATGGCGACGCGTTCGGTCTCGGAGATGGGCGGCAGCACCTTGCGGAACCAGCTCAACAGGTGATCGGTGATGAGCATCCGGCGCAGAGGCCGGAGGTTCAGGATGACGGCAAGGACGATAAATATGATCCACGCCGGCACCGATTGGCTGTGGCATAGCATGCCCTCGGCGCCGATGGCGACGGCCACCGTCAGGGTCCAGGCCCAGAGCGGAGCCGCGTAATAAGCCAACGCCCACAGTGATGCGATGACCACGAGCGCGAAGATGAGTCCGTACATGTGTATCCCTCGATGAACATGGCAGGCGCTGAAGCCTGCCGTGATGACGTCAGGTCTTCCCGAATTCGAAGCGCATGGACAGGTCCACCGCCTGCACATGCTTGGTGATCGAACCTACCGAGATGTAATCCACCCCCGTCTCGGCTACTTGGCGCAGCGCCTTGAGGTCGATTCCTCCCGACGCTTCCAGCTTGGCCCGTCCAGCGGTGATGGCCACGGCCTGGCGCATCCCCGCCAGGTCAAAATTATCCAGCAACATGAGGTCCACGCCCGCCGCAAGCGCCTCCCGCAGTTGTTCCAAGGTCTCCACTTCCACTTCCACCGGCACCTGCACGCCGGCAGCACGGGCCGCGCGCACCGCCGGTGCGATGCCGCCCGCCGTCATGATGTGGTTTTCCTTGATGAGGATACCGTCATACAGGCCCATGCGAAGGTTGTGGGCGCCGCCGCAGCGCACGGCATATTTCTGCGCATTACGCAGTCCCGGCACGGTCTTGCGGGTGTCCCGGATGGTGGCGTGAGTACCCTTCACGGCGTCCGCGTAACGGCGTGTCTCGGTCGCGGTGCCGGAGAGCGTCTGCAGGAAATTGAGGGCAGTGCGCTCACCGGTGAGCAGGCCGCGGGCGGGACCTTCCAGCCGGCACAGCACCTGGTCCTTGTGTACTGAGTCGCCGTCCTGCACCTGCCAATGCACCTGGACGGTGTCATCCACCTGGCGGAACACCTCGTCGAACCAGGCGGCGCCACAGAGTACAGCCTCCTCACGGGAGATCACGCGCCCCTGAGCCCGCGCGGTCTCCGGCACCAGCGCTGCCGTCAGGTCGCCAGCGCCGACGTCTTCGGCGAGTGCACGGCTCACCGTGACAGAGATGTCTGTAGGAAGAGCAGTGGACATAGAGGACAGCCCGGCTACGAAGCCGTCTATTATAAATGCGACACAGCAGTTCCAGGGGCAAAAAAAAGCCCGGCCTTGCGGCCGGGCTCTTCGGCGCGGGGCGCCCGGTTGCCTCAACCGTGGATCAACGGCAGGCCGTGGAAGGCCGAGGCCATGCACATCAACATGGGGATTGAGAGCATGGTGTTGGTGCGGGAAGCCAGCGCCGCCACCTTGCGCGCCTTGGCCTTCTGCGCATCGTCGGCCTGGACGATACCGAGGATCTTCTTCTGGTTCGGCCAGATCAGCACCCACACATTGAACAGCATGATGGTGCCGAGCCAGGCGCCTACGCCGATGGTGAGCTGGTACATGTTCACCGGCGTGCTCTCGAGCCCCAGGCCGAAGGCCCACAGGTTGCCGCTGTAGGCGAGGTAGCAGAAACCCATGACCCAGGTGAGCAGCGCCGACCAGCGGAACCACAGCAGTGCGCGTGGAGCAACATACTTGCTGATTCCCGCGCCGCCGGGGCCGCCTTTGTCGGCACCGGCCTCCGCCATGGCGGGCGTCTGTACGAAGTTGAAGTAATAGAGCAAGCCGATCCAGGTGATACCCGCCAGGATATGGATCCAGCGGATCAGGGTCAGCCAATTCAGGCTGCCGATACCCATGGCCAGGATCAGCGCCAGGATGATCGAGAGCACGAACCCCAGGATGAGGGTGCCTTTAATGCTATTCAGCGGATTCATCAGATACTCCTGTCTAGGATCTTGCGAGCCCCTTGGGACGGAACCGTGATTCGTCCGATCACGGCATCTGTTCAATCGACATTATAGACCTTCTGTCCGCGGCGAGACCTACCCGATCGCCGGGGCTCGGGCACGCCTTCCGCGGTTAAAATCACACCTTTGGCTCGCGGCCTCTATACTACCGCCTTTCGTGCATACCAAGGAGAACACCATGCACTTGAACAAGATCAGCTTCGTGGCCCTGCTGGCCGTCGCCCTCTTGGGCACCGCCGTGGTCGGTTGCTCCAATAACGAACCGATGCCGGGCCAGCGCGCCGGCGCCTTCATGGATGATTCATATCTCACCACCGCCGTGAAGACCAAGCTCGCCGCCAACGAGGGACTCAAGTCCTTCGACATCAAGGTGATCACCGATCACCAGGTGGTGACTTTGATCGGCGTGGTGCCCACCCAAGCGCTTCGCGATCAGGCGGTGAGCGTCGCCAAGAGCGTCAGGGGGGTGAAGGGCGTGGTCAACAATATTGAGGTAAAATCAGGTTCCTAGGCCCGCCGTCGCGGGCCCGGAGTGGGCCGATGGACGTGGTTGAACGCATCAAGCAGGAAATCGAGAGCAAGCCGGTGGTGCTGTTCATGAAAGGTACGCCGGATTTCCCTCAGTGCGGTTTCTCGGCCCGTACCTCCCAGGTGCTGAAGAACCTGGGCGTGGAGTTTGGTCATGTGAACGTGCTGGCGGAGCCTGAGGTGCGCGCCAACCTCCCACGTTACTCCAATTGGCCTACCTTCCCTCAGTTGTTCGTAAAGGGCGAGCTCATCGGCGGCTGCGACATCACCGTGGAGATGTTCGAGTCCGGCGAGTTGAAGAAGCTGCTGGACGAGAAGGGCATCAAGCACGGCTGAGAACGCGGTGGGCACCCATTGCAGTTGCAGGAAAACGGAGCCTCATGGCTCCGTTTTCTTGTCAGGCCGAATGAACCTGTTAAGCCTGGGGCGGCTGATACATCGGATAGATGAACTGCTCCTTCTCTTGCATATGGCGCAGTAAGTCCTTCTGGATGTCACGCAACTCCCGGCTAAAGTGGGCGTGGTTATCACCGCTGATGCCGTCCTGTTCGTAAGGACGCACCGCGGCCATGACACGGTGCTCCAGTTGCCGGCTGACGGCACTGATCTTGAGCGTAAGCGTGCTGTGCTTGTCGCTTCCGGCAAGACAATGATTCAGATACGGGATGAACCTCTGCTTCTTTTCGTACAAGTGGCCTTCATATTGCTGCCGGAAGTCACGCAGCAGGTTATTCGCCTGCCGGTACCGGCCGTCCTCCGCGGCGGCGAGCATCTCTTCCAAGACCGTCTCGATGTTGCGATGCTGCTGCTGCAGGCGTTGCGGGAGCTCCGGGTCATACGCGAGCTGGGTCCCCGGCGCGTATTGCTTGGGCGTTGCGTTGGCGGGCTTATTGGCCTCTTCGCGGCCGAATAGGCGTAGCGGCTTCATGGCGACTCTCCCTGTTCTTGTTGTTGTCTTCCCTGCGGCTTCCGGCATGGAGATGTCTCATACCCGCCGTCGTGGCAGGCATCACAGAGTGAATGGATCTCCCCGTTGAGACTGGTCCTGGCCTAAAGCCTATGGGAAGTTTAGCCCAAAAGGACAGGTCTGCAAGCCCTAAACCGTCAGAGCCGGCGCTCACCCGCAGGAACTAGGCCTTTGTCGCCGTCCGGTAGATGCTTTCGAAGCGATTGACGATCTCGCAGAAGACGTCAGCGGTCTTCTCCGCATCATAGGAAGCGGAGTGGGCGGCGCTGCTGTCCCAGCTCAGGCCCAGTGCTTCCACCGCCCGGGCCAGCACTGTTTGCCCCACCGCCACGCCGCCCAAGGTCGCGGTATCGAAGCTGGAGAAGGGATGGAACGGATTGCGCTTCACGCCGCTACGCTGCACCGCGGCGTTCAGGAAGTTGAGGTCGAAGAAGGAGTTGTGTCCCACCAGGACGGCGCGGGTGCAACCGTAGCGGTCCAGGTCATTGCGCACTTCCCGGAACAGGCGCCGCAATGCCTCGCGTTCCGGCAAGGCTGGACGCAGCGGATGATGCGGATCGATTCCGGTGATGGCGATGGATGCAGGTTCGATGTTGGCGCCCTCGAAGGGCTGCACGTGGAAGCTATGGGTAGAACCGCGCTTCAGGCGACCGGAGTCATCCATCTCCAGCAGCACTCCTGCGATCTCCAATAGCGCATCGGTCTGCACATTGAAGCCGCCGGTCTCCACGTCCACCACCACCGGCAGGAACCCGCGGAAGCGCCTTGAGAAAGGATGCGGGATGAAACTCTCGTCCATGCGCGCAGTATGAGGCAAGCGCGAAGTGGAAGATACGTCTATTCGATGCTCCAGGCGACTGCCTCGCCGGCGCGCATCGGCACGAGCCTGTGGCCGCCGAAGCCATAGCTCTCGGGCACGGTCCAAGGGCGTTTTACCAGCGTGATGCTGGCAGTGTTGCGCGGCAGGCCGTAGAAGTCCGCGCCATGGAAGCTGGCGAATCCTTCCAGTCTGTCCAACGCTCCTGCCTGCTCGAACACCTCGGCGTAGAGTTCCAGTGCCGCGTGAGCGCTGTACATGCCGGCGCAGCCGCAGGCATTTTCCTTCAGGTGTTGCGCGTGTGGCGCGCTATCGCTCCCCAGGAAGAACTTGGGATTGCCGCCGGTAGCGGCGTCTACCAAGGCCTCGCGGTCCCCTTCACGCTTCAGGATAGGCAGGCAGTAATAGTGGGGCCGGATGCCGCCCTTGAAGATCGCATTGCGGTTATGCAGCAGATGCTGCGGCGTGATGGTTGCGCCCACATTGGCCGGAGCCTGGCGCACGAAGTCCGCAGCCACTTTGGTGGTGATGTGTTCGAACACCAATTTGAGATTGGGCAGTCGCTGCACCAGCGGTGCCAGCACCCGATCGATGAACGCGGTCTCACGGTCGAACACGTCCACGGCGGAATCGGTCACCTCGCCGTGCACCAGCAGTGGCAATCCCACATCGGCCATGGTCTCCAGCACCCGGTCGCAACGGCGGATGTCGGTCACGCCTGAGTCGGCGTTGGTGGTAGCGCCCGCGGGATAATACTTCACCGCGTACACATGGCCCTCCGCCTTGGCGCGATGGATCTCCTCGGGCTTGGTGTTCTCGGTGAGATACAGGGTCATGAGCGGCGTGAAGTCCGCGCCCCGCGGCACTGCCGCCAGGATGCGCTCCCGGTATTCCAGCGCCAGCTTCATCGTGACGACAGGCGGCTTGAGGTTCGGCATCACGATGGCGCGCGCGAAACGAGCCGCGGTGTGTGGCAACACATCCCGCAAAAAGTCGCCGTCCCGCAGATGCAGGTGCCAGTCGTCCGGGCGGGTGAGGGTGAGTTTCTGGATCATCGGGCGGCGAACTGCTGGTCCAGCAGGAGATTCAAGGTGAAGCGCACGCCGAAGCCGGTCACGTCGGTGGGGATGTGAGCCAACCCGCCCTTATGCTCGGCTGCAGACATGTCCACGTGCACCCAGGGCACGCTGTCCGGCACGAAGCGCCCCAGGAAGCGAGCCGCGAGGATATGATCCGCCTGGGATTCGATGATGCACTGCTTCACGTCCGCGATCTCACTCTCGATCTCCGCGTCGTAGTCGCTGTCCACCGGAAGCGGCCAGACCCGTTCGCCGCTGTGCTTGCCGGCGGCGATCACGGCCTTGCCGAGCTCGCCGCTGCGGGTGAACGCGCCGCTGTAGCGGGTGCCCAGCGCCACGACGCAACTGCCGGTGAGGGTGGCGTAGTCCAGCATGATGCCGGGCTTCGATTTGCTCGCCAGCGCCAAGGTATCCGAGAGCACCATGCGGCCTTCGGCATCGGTGTGCACGATCTCGATGGTGACACCGTTCGAAGCGCGGACCACGTCGTTCTGGGTGTAAGCCTTGGGGCCGATCTCGTTGCGGGACATGGCCATCCACACGTCCACCGGGAACGGCGCGCCGATACGGGTGAGCGCCAGCAACGTGCCCAGCGCCACGGCGGAGCCCTGCATGTCGCCATGCATGCCGAACATCGATTTGGCGCTCTTGAGATTCACGCCACCCGTGTCGTAGCAGATACCCTTGCCCACCAGCGCCACGGACTTCGCGTCACGCACCGGCTTCTTCGGCTTATAGCTGAGGTGCATGATGCCGGCATCGCGCTCGGCGCTGCCTTGCGCCAC
Organism: Gammaproteobacteria bacterium; assembly: GCA_035465695.1. GTDB lineage: Bacteria > Pseudomonadota > Gammaproteobacteria > Natronospirales > REEB76 > DASUBN01. The sequence continues at coordinate 5,248 of DATIVR010000013.1, read as the reverse complement.
TGCCAGGAACGCGCCGGCCCCGAGGGACTTCAGTCTTTTCTCATCCAGGAATTCCGCTTTCCAACCCTCGCGCTTGGCCAGCGTCTGCACGTAGGCGCGGTATTGGGTCGGCGTGAGGTGGTTGGGCGGCAGCAGCGTCAGCCAACGCGCAAGTGCATTGCCTTCCGCTTCCGCCAAGCGGCGGTCGAAATCCAACGCTCGGTTGCCATCGAACAATGTCAGGCGCTGGATGTGATTTACTTGCGCAGCCTCGCTTTTGAAACTGGGCGCATCGAAGTTGGATGCCGCCACCGCCGAGACCACCGCGTCCAGCAGTGGCAGGCGCAACGCGGCGTCCACCCCCGGCAACATCACGCCCACGGTGACTGTTTCGGTCTCGCGCACCTTGGCCACACATTTGCGCGCCAGCGTCAGCAACTGAAAGGAATCCGAATCGGATCGGTAGGTCGCCAGGATCGTGGCGGTACCGGGCCGGTTGGGAAGGTCCAAGCGAGTGGGGGGAAGCGACTTCTTGGCTTTGGGCAGGCGCTTGTGCAGCCATTCAGAGTGGGCAAATTCCGGCCAGCGCTTTTGGAGCGCGCTTTCCGGCAGCAGTATAATGAGCGCCCCCAGGGCCTCCACCCGGGATGTATCCGCCGCCGCCAGCGGCTGATGGATCTCGAGCTTCGGGAACCGTGGCAGTGTGGTGGGCATCGGGAAGATCCGGACCGTGAGTCCGGAGATGATATAGGGCTTCCGGCCCTGCTGAAAGCGAGATTCAGGCATCGGGACGGCCGTGACCGGCCGTACACCCCGCGGCGGCGGGGTTTTTATTCCCCTCAATGCGAAGATCAACACAAGGCATCCCTTGGCCATGGCGAACGACAACATGCAGGACCTGGATCAACTCGAGACCCACGAGTGGCTCGACGCCCTCGCCTCCGTGCTCGAGACCGAAGGCACCGAGCGCGCCCATTACCTCATCGAGCGGCTCATAGACAAAGCGCGCCGTTCCGGCGCCTACCTGCCGTACAGCCCCAACACCGCTTATCTCAACACCATCAACGCCAACCAGGAGCCGCCGTATCCCGGCGACCGGGCCATCGAGAAGCGCCTCGAGGCTTACCTGCGCTGGAATGCCATGGCCATGGTGGTGCATGCCAACAAGGAGAACAGCGGCATCGGTGGCCACATCGCTACCTACGCTTCTTCCGGAACTCTGTATGAAGTGGGCTTCAACCATTTCTGGCGTGCGCCCACGCCCGAGCACGGCGGCGACATGATCTATATCCAGGGCCATTCCTCTCCGGGCATCTATGCGCGCTCGTTCCTCGAAGGCCGCTTCACCGAAGAGCAGTTGCTCAACTTCCGCCGCGAGGTGGAGCGGGATGGCCTCACCTCCTATCCGCATCCCTGGCTGATGCCGGATTACTGGCAGTTCCCGACGGTGTCCATGGGCCTGGGACCGCTGCAAGCCATCTACCAGGCACGCTTCCTGCGCTACATGGAGCATCGCGGTTTCATCCCTGAGAGTGACCGCAAGGTGTGGGCCTTCCTGGGCGATGGCGAGATGGACGAGCCCGAATCCATGGGCGCCATCTCGCTGGCCTCCCGCGAGAAGCTCGACAACCTGATCTTCGTGGTGAACTGCAACCTGCAGCGCCTGGACGGCCCGGTGCGTGGCAACGGCAAGATCATCCAGGAGCTGGAAGCCAACTTCCGCGGCAGCGGCTGGAACGTGATCAAGGTGCTCTGGGGATCGCGCTGGGACGCGCTCCTGGAGCGTGACAAGCAGGACTTGCTCAAGCAGCGCATGGAAGAGGCGGTGGACGGCGAGTATCAGAACTTCAAGTCGAAGGACGGCAGGTTCGTCCGCGAGAAGTTCTTCGGCAAGTATCCCGAGCTCCTGGAGATGGTCGCCAACATGAGCGACGAGGAGATCTGGAACCTGAACCGCGGCGGCCACGATGCGCGCAAAGTGTATGCGGCCTACGATGCCGCGGTGAAGCACCGCGGCCAGCCCACCGTGATCTTGGCCAAGACCGTCAAGGGCTTCGGCATGGGCAAGTCCGGCCAGGGCGCCATGGGGGCACACCAGCAGAAGAAGCTGGATGACGAGGCGCTGAAAGCCTTCCGCGACAACTTCAACATCCCGGTCAGCAACGACGAGATCGCCCATATCCCCTTCAAGCGTCCGCCGGAGGACAGCGAGGAGATCAAGTACCTCAAGGCGCGTCGCAAGTCCCTGGGCGGATACCTGCCGCAGCGCAAGCACGAGGCGCCGGCGTTGCCGGTGCCGGGCTTGGACTTCTTCAAGACCTTCCTGGAAGGCACCGGCGACCGCGAGATCTCCACCACCATGGCGCTGGTACGCATCATCACGGCACTGGTGAAGGACAAGGGCATCGGCAAGCACGTGGTGCCCATCGTGCCGGATGAAGCGCGCACCTTCGGCATGGAAGGTCTGTTCCGGCAGATCGGCATCTACTCCTCGGTGGGCCAGCTCTACGAGCCCGCCGACGCCGACCAGCTGATGTTCTACAAGGAAGACAAGTCCGGCCAGATCCTCGAGGAGGGCATCACCGAGCCCGGTTCCATGGCCTCCTGGATCGCCGCGGCCACCGCCTATAGCAACCACGGCATCCAGATGGTGCCGTTCTACATCTACTACTCCATGTTCGGTTTCCAGCGCATCGGCGATCTCGCTTGGGCGGCAGGTGACATCCAGGCCCGCGGCTTCCTGATCGGCGGCACCGCCGGACGCACCACGCTGGAAGGCGAGGGCCTGCAGCACGAGGACGGCCACAGCCACATCCTCTCCTCCACCATCCCCAACTGCGTGTCCTACGATCCCACCTATATGTTCGAGGTGGCGGTGATCGTGCAGGATGGCATGCGCCGGATGTTCAAGGAGCATGAGAACGTCTTCTTCTATCTCACCTGCATGAACGAGAACTACGCGCAGCCGGCCATGCCGGCGGGCGCGGAGCAGGGCATCCTGAAGGGCATGTACCTGTTGAAGGAGGGTGGGAAACACAAGCTGCGGGTGCAGCTCATGGGTTCCGGCACCATCCTGCGCGAGGTGGAAGCCGCCGCCGAGATGCTGGAGAAGGAATGGGGCGTGTCTGCCGATGTCTGGAGCGCCACCAGCTTCACTGAATTGCGCCGCGAGGGCCAGGACTGTGCACGCTGGAACCTGTTCCATGCCGGCGAGAAGCCCAAGGTCCCCTACATAACGCAGATGCTGGAGAAGCACGCGGGACCCGTCGTCGCCGCCACCGACTACATGAAGCTCTTCGCCGACCAGGTGCGCGAATACATCCCGCGCCGTTACACGGTGCTGGGTACCGACGGCTTCGGCCGCAGCGACACCCGCACCGGCTTGCGCCACTTCTTCGAGGTGGACCGCCGTTATGTGACGGTGGCAGCGCTGAAATCCCTGGCAGATGAGGGCCAGCTGGATGCCAAGAAAGTGGCGGAGGCCATGAAGAAATATGGCATCGATCCTTCCAAGCCCAACCCGGTCACGGTGTAAGGAGAGGCGCCGTGGCAGAGAAACAAGTCAAAGTCCCGGACATCGGCAACTTCAAGGATGTCGAAGTCATCGAGGTCATGGTCAAGGTCGGCGACAAGATCACGCCCGAGCAGGGTCTGATCACGCTCGAGACCGACAAGGCCGCCATGGATGTGCCCGCGCCCTTCGCCGGCACCGTGAAGAGCGTGGCGGTGAAGAAAGGCGACAAAGTGTCCGAAGGGTCCCTGGTACTCACCATGGATGCCGAGGAAACTGCCGCGAAGCCCGCTGCCGCAGCGGCCAAGGCCGCGGCACCCGCCGCCCCGGCGAGGGAAACGCCGAAGCCGACTACTGCCCAGCAGCAAGCAGCTGCGCCCATACGGACGCAGCCGGCTTCATTGCCGCCCATCAACGAAGCCGGATTCGGCAAAGCCCATGCCGGCCCCTCGGTGCGCAAGTTCGCCCGCGAACTCGGCGTGGACCTGACGCGCGTCAAGGGTAGCGGTCGCAAGGAGCGCATCACCCATGATGACGTGAAGGCCTTCGTGAAGGCCGTCATGCAAGGCGGTGGTGCAGGCGGCGGCCTGCCCAAGGTGCCGGAAGTGGACTTCGCCCGCTTCGGCCAGGTGGAGGTCAAGCCGCTCTCACGCATCAAGAAGATCTCCGGTCCGCGCCTGCAAGCGGCTTGGGTCAACGTGCCCCATGTAACGCAGCATGACGAAGCGGACATCACCGATCTCGAGAACCTGCGCAAGGAGCTCAAGTCCGACGCCGAGAAGATCGGCGCCAAGCTCACGCCGCTCGCCTTCCTGGTGAAGGCCAGCGTCGCCGCGCTCAAGGAATATCCGGACTTCAATTCCTCCCTGGATCCCTCCGGCCAGAACCAGGTATACAAGAAATACATCCATATCGGTTTTGCGGCGGACACGCCCAACGGCCTGGTGGTGCCGGTGATCCGCGATGCCGACAAGAAGAACGTGTTCGAGATCGCCAAGGAACTGGGCGAGCTGGCCGCCAAGGCCCGCGACGGCAAGCTCAAGGCGGACGAGATGATGGGCGGCTGCTTCAGCATCTCCAGTCTCGGTGGCATCGGCGGTACCGCCTTCACGCCCATCGTGAACGCGCCGGAAGTCGCCATCCTCGGCGTCTCCAAGTCGCAGATGAAGCCGGTGTGGGACGGCAAGGCCTTCCAGCCGCGCCTGATGCTGCCGCTGTCGCTCTCCTATGACCACCGGGTCATCGACGGCGCCGCAGCAGCGCGCTTCACCACTTTCCTCAGCAAGATCCTTTCGGAAGCCCGCGGATTGGTGCTCTAGTCCGCCTTAGATAAAGAGGAGTAGCCATGGATACGCATAGATTGTCGGCACCCTGTTTGCTTCTGGTACTTGCTCTGACCGCTGCTCCGGCCATGAGTGCGCCGCCGGGGGTGGGCGGTCCCATGGTGACGCGCAGCGTCTACGTCTTTCCTGCACAGCAGGGCGCGCAGCTCCTGAAGCAGTGCTCGCGCAAGGCGCCCCAGAACGTCTCTGACTATTGGACGCCCACCGACGACCAGGTCAAGGCACTCAAGTCGGCGTTGGACACCTATGTGCGGCAACATTCCGCCGATGGCCGTCCGGTGCTCAGCAATCCTCTGGATTCCTACCACGGCCAGTATGCCGGGATCATCAGCGACGGCAAGCACCTCATCTACGGCAACTTCTACATCCACCAGGCGGAGTGGACGCACGAAGACACCGTGCCCGTGAACGTCTG
>DATIVR010000012.1:0-3585 GCA_035465695.1 Gammaproteobacteria bacterium | reverse complement strand
GGAATACCGTGAACCCATAACCATCGTAGCGGTCCAGGCCGTCTGCGGTAGCCAGCCAGATGTAGCCCTTCTTGTCCTGGGCGATGTCATATACCTCATTGTTGGAGAGTCCATCCTCCATGGTGAGGTGTCGGAAGCGTGGCGCGGCATGGGCCTGCGTTATGCAGGCCCATGCCAGCACCATAGCGAGCGTGCAGAGGAGTACCGTCTTTTGCGGTCGCCTCATCATCGGCATGGATACCGTCTTTGGCGTCAACCGTTGCTGTCGAACACGTCACCGCCGGCGCACTGGCCGGCGCTGCCGAACTCACTATGGGCCTGACTGAGCTGCTTGAGCGCGAGCTTCGCTTGCTTCTTGGCCTTCGGATTCGGATGGCTCTTAGCGATGGTTTGTAGAGTCTTGGAGACCTGCTTCACGAGCTTGTCGCCCTTGGCATAGTGCTGGGCGCGCTTCTTTGCGCTAGCAGCGGCTTTCTTGGCGCGTTTCTGGGTCTGCTTGTGGAAGCTAGCAGCGGAGACGGGTTTCTTGCCGGCCATGGTCATACTCCTTGTCTTTAAGGTGTGTGCGGGATCCCTCTGGGGGGGGCGCAGTCCGTTCCCTGGGCCCCTTTGTAGGCCGCGGGCATGCGCCAGGCAAGTTTACAGAATCTGGTTTAACCCTGCATTACAGCCGGAATTTCAGTCCCCTATGGCTTCCAGGACCCGCCCGATTTCTGCGGTGAACATCCGCATGTCATTGCCGTCGGGCGCCTGACCCGTCCCGGCCTGTTCCTCGATACGCAAGCAGACTTTATGCAGGGCGTCGAGGTGGCAGAACTGTGCTGACCCCTTGATCCGGTGCACCTGTTCCCGCAGCTGTCCCCAACGTCCAGCGGCGAAGGCTTCCTCGCAGCGCTGCCGGTCAAGCGGCAAGTCCTCCGCGAGCATCGCGCGGATCTCGGCTGGCAGTGCGGCCAGCGCCGCGGCGAGTCCATCGTGGTCTTCTGCCATGCGCCTTCCTCGCATCCCGACCCGATCCCATGGTGCGGCTTTTCAGGATGCGGGTCAAAGGGCGAGGGGCCTTTGTTAGACTGGACGGATGAACATCCTGGCATTTGACATCGAGACCATCCCGGACCTGGATGGCGGCAGGTGCTTGTATGGCTTCGACGGCCTCTCGGACGAGGACGTGGGCCGCGCTATGTTCCAGAAGCGCCGACAGGACACGGGCGGAAGCGAGTTCCTGCCGCTGCACTTGCAGCGCGTGGCGGCGGTGTCCATCGCCCTGCGTAACCGCGACGGGTTCAAGGTGTGGACGCTGGGCACCCCGGAGTCCGACGAACGGGAGATCATCGCCCGGTTCTTCGAAGGGATCGAGAAGTTCAGTCCCGATCTGGTCTCCTGGAACGGTTCAGGCTTCGACCTGCCGGTGCTCAACTACCGGGCACTACGCCATGGCTTGACCGCACCACGGTTCTGGGAGATGGGTGATGGTGAACAATCCTTCAAGTGGAATAACTACATTTCCCGTTATCACTGGCGCCATACGGACCTCATGGACGTGCTGGGCTTCTATCAGGGCCGCGCCGGCGTGCCGCTGGATGAGATGGCCCAGCTCTGCGGCTTTCCCGGCAAACTCGGGATGCACGGCAGCCATGTGTGGGAGAACTGGCTGAAGGGCAACATCGCCGGCATCCGTGACTATTGCGAGACCGATACCCTCAATACCTACCTCCTGTTCCTGCGCTTCGAGCTTCTGCGCGGCAACCTGGGGGACGAGGAATTCAAGCGTGAATGCGCGGTGGTGCGGGATGTGCTGAAGAAGGCGGCCAAGCCTCACTTGGACGAATTCCTGGCGGCATGGCCACCCGTCGGGTGAGGGCTCGTAACGCGCCGGTGCCGGCGCCGGGCACCGTGGTGGAGATCACGGGCCTATCCCATGAAGGCCGCGGCATCGCGCGTCTCGCCGGCAAGACGATGTTCGTCGAAGATGCATTGCCGGGTGAAAGCGTACGCTTCCGTCTCCTCAAGCGACGCCGCGAGTATGACGAAGCCCAAGTCACGGAGGTATTACTGGCCTCTCCGCAGCGGGTCGAACCCCGCTGCGGGCACTTCGGCATCTGCGGGGGTTGTGCCCTGCAACACCTGGCGCCCGAGGCCCAGGTGGCCGCCAAGCAGCAGACCTTGTTGGATAACCTGGAACGCATCGGCGGCCTCAAGCCCCGCACGGTGGCTGCGCCACTGCTCGGCCCGGTGTGGGGCTACCGGCGGCGCGCCCGGCTCTCGGCCTACCGCGAGCCAGGCGGCAAGGTGCTCGTAGGATTCACCGAGCGGCACCGGCACCGGGTGACAGACGTCTGGCATTGCCACGTGCTGGATCCGAGGGTGGGCGGCCTGATCGACAAACTCTCTGAGCTCCTCAGCAGCTTCAGCATCCCGGACAAGATCCCACAGGTGGAAGTGGCCGCGGGGGATGATGATGTGGTGCTGGTGATACGGGTCATGGCGCCTTCCAGCGACACCGATCGCAAGCAGTTGCAGAGTTTCGGTGAGCGGCATGGGATACGCATCGTACTGCAGGGGGAAGGCGACTCTCCAGAATTGACTTACCGCCTGCCGGAATCGGATGTGACCATATCCTTCCAGCCCGCGGATTTCATACAGGTGAATGGCGAGATGAACCGCCGTCTGGTGAAACTGGCGCTGGATGCTCTCGACCCCAAGCCGGATGAGGATGTGCTGGACCTCTTCTCGGGCCTGGGCAACTTCACCCTACCGCTGGCGCGCCGTGCCCGGTCCGTGACGGGCGTGGAGGGTGAGGTGGGGTTGGTGGCAAGGGCACGCCAGAATGCGACGCGTAACGGCATCGCCAATGCGGATTTCGAGCTGGCGAACCTGTTCGATGCGAAGCAGCATGGCACCTGGGCGAAGCGGCAGTATGCCCGTATCCTGCTGGACCCGCCGCGGGCGGGCGCGCGCGAGGTGGTCGCCCAGTTCCCGCATTTCGACGCGCACCGTATCGTATATGTGTCCTGTCACCCAGCCACGCTGGCGCGCGATGCGAAGATGCTGGTGGAACAGGGCTGGACCCTCGCACGCGCAGGTATATTGGATATGTTCCCCCACACCACCCACGTGGAATCCATGGCCGTCTTCGAACGAGGCAAGGCATGAGTCTGGGTCCGTTATTGGTGGACGTCGCAGGCATCTCTCTCGCCGCAGAGGACCGTGAACTGCTCAAGCACCCGCTGGTGGGCGGGGTGATCCTCTTCACGCGCAATTTCGCGGATGTGAAGCAACTGCAGGCCCTGGTGCGGGATATCCACGGGTTGCGCGAACCGCGCCTGCTGGTCACCGTGGACCATGAAGGCGGCCGGGTGCAGCGTTTCCGCGAAGAGTTCACGGTGCTGCCGCCGGCACGGCTGTTCGGCCAGGTCCACGACCAGGACCCCAAGGAAGCCGCGAGCCTCACGGAGCTCTGCGCCTGGTTATTGGCCGCCGAGTTGCGTGCCTGCGGGGTGGATCTCAGCTTCGCGCCGGTGGTGGACCTGGATTTCGGTGCCAGCAGCGTCATCGGCGACCGGGCGTTTCACGCGGACCCCCATG
>DATIVR010000011.1:0-3181 GCA_035465695.1 Gammaproteobacteria bacterium | reverse complement strand
TGCTCGTACTTCTTGCCCACCATGAAGCCGGTGATGTTCTGCAGGAACACCAGCGGCAGGCGGCGCTGCTCGCAGAGCTCGATGAAGTGCGCGCCCTTGAGGGCGGACTCGGAGAACAGGATGCCGTTGTTGGCGACGATGCCCACCGGCTTGCCGTAGAGATGCGCGAAGCCTGTCACCAGCGTCTTGCCGTAGTTGGCCTTGAACTCCTGGAACTCCGAGCCGTCCACCAGCCGCGCGATAACCTCATGCACGTCATAGGGGAAGCGCGTCTCCTGCGGCACCACGCCGTAGAGCTCGTCTGCCGGGAAGCGCGGTTCAACCGGTTCCCGCTCCGCCAGCCACTGCGGCTTGCGGAAATTCATATGCCCGAGGATGTCCCGCGCCATCTGCAGCGCATGGGCATCGTCATCCGCCAGATGGTCGGTCACGCCCGAGATCTTGCTGTGTACATCGCCGCCGCCCAGGGTCTCGGCATCCACCACTTCGCCCGTCGCCGCCTTCACCAGCGGCGGACCACCCAGGAAGATGGTGCCCTGGTTGCGCACGATGATCGCTTCGTCGCACATGGCCGGCACGTAGTCGCCGCCCGCGGTGCAGGAACCCATCACCACCGCGATCTGCGGGATGCGCTCGCGGGAGAGCCGCGCCTGGTTGTAGAAGATGCGACCGAAGTGCTCCTTGTCCGGGAACACCTCGTCCTGCAGCGGCAGGAACGCACCGCCGGAATCCACCAGGTACACGCAAGGCAGCCGGTTCTCCAGCGCCACTTCCTGCGCGCGCAGATGCTTCTTCACGGTGATGGGATAGTAGGTGCCACCCTTCACGGTGGCGTCGTTCGCCACCACCAGCACCTCGCGGCCGTGTACCCGGCCGATGCCGGTCACGATGCCGGCGCAGGGCGCATCTCCGTCGTACATGCCATGGGCCGCCAGCGGCGAAAGCTCCAGGAACGGCGAGCCCCGGTCCAACAGCGCCTCGATGCGCTCGCGCGGCAGGAGCTTGCCGCGGTCGGTGTGCTTCTTGCGGGCTTTCTCGTCGCCGCCCAGGGCGGCCTTGGCTTGGGTGGCGCGCAGGTCCGCCACCAGCTTTTGCATGTGGTCGCGGTTGGCCAGGAATTCCTTGGAGTTGCGGTCCAGGCTCGACTTCAGGATGGGCATTTCCACGCCTTGTTATGAAGGGCTTCGGAAAAGCATGCGCAGGCTATTCTAGCGCCCGGCCGCGTATTTGTACCGGCCAGGTCCCGTAAAATCGCCTCATGAGCGGAGCACACGAGTCCTTGTTCGATACGCGTTGCTGCATCGTCGGCGGCGGACCCGCGGGGATCGTCCTGGGATTGTTGCTGGCGCGCGCGGGCGTCTCGGTGATGGTGCTGGAGAAGCACGGCGATTTCCTGCGCGACTTCCGCGGCGACACCGTGCATCCCTCCACCCTGGAGCTCTTGCGCGACATCGGCCTCTTGGACAAGTTCCTGGCCCTGCCGCACCGGCGCGAGGAGACCTTACTCGCGTCGTTCGCCGACGGCTTGGTGACCATCGGCGACTTCCGCGGTCTCCAGCCTTTCCCCTTCCTGGCCTTGGTCCCGCAGTGGGATTTCCTGGATCTGCTCGCCACGGAATCGCGGCGTTACCCCAGTCATCGCCTCCTGATGGACACGCAAGCCACCGCGCTCCTGCGCGAGGACGGACGGGTGGTCGGGGTTCAGGCCCAGGGGCCGCACGGACCGCTCACCGTGCGTGCGGACCTCGTGGTCGCCTGCGACGGCCGGCATTCGACCTTGCGGGAAGCAGCCGGGCTCAAGACCCGGGATTTCGGCGCGCCCATGGACGTATTGTGGTTCCGCTTGCCGCGGGAAGCGGCCGACCTGGACAACACCTTCGGCATCGTGGCGCGTGGCAGCATGATGGTGGTGGTGAACCGCGACGACTACTGGCAGCTTGGCTTGCTCATCCCCAAAGGCAGCGGCGAAGCACGGCGCCGGCGTCCTATCGCCGAATTCCACGCGGAAGTGGCGCGCATCGCACCTTTCCTCGCCGGCCGCATGCGGGAGATCAAATCCTGGAACGACGTGAGCCTGCTCACCGTCACGGTGGACCGGCTCGAACGATGGCACCAGCGGGGTCTGTTGCTCATCGGTGACGCCGCCCACGCCATGTCGCCCATCGGCGGCGTCGGTATCAACCTCGCCATCCAGGACGCGATCGCCACCGCCAACATCGTCGGCCCGGCCTTGCGGGACGGCGGACCCATCGGCGATGGACTGCTGGCCAAAGTACAGGCGCGCCGGCTCCTGCCGACGCGCATCATCCAGGCCGTGCAGGTCGCCGCTCAGCGGCGCGTCATCGACGCAATCCTGAGTCCGGAGGGTCCACCGCCACGGCTGCCCGGCTTGGCGCGATCCCTGCTGAAGTTCCGCTGGGTGCGCCGGATCCCGGCGCGTCTGTTCGGTCTCGGCGTGCGCCGTGAGCGACTGCGGCTCACCGCCACAGCGGTACGCTAGGACTCAGACGCACACCCACTGCAGCTGGCCCAGGAGCGCATGGCAGATCACGGACATGCCGTTGGGGCCTTTCTGCTGATACGTGAAGAACAGCGTGCTGTTCTTCCGGTCGTATTGGACGTTCGGTTCCTTGGGCAGCGCCGCGATGTACTTGGGGACGAGCTCATTCAGGCTATTCGGCACCCGAGTGGTCTCATCCATGTAGTTGCGGGCAGCCTGCAGTACGTCTTCACCCGTGCCCTGCAACTGGCGGCCGTAGTCGTCCTCGCCGGCGGCATAGGTGGCGCAGCCCGAGAGGCTGAGCATCAGCGCGAGCAGCAGCAGTCTCTTCATGATCCCACCCCCAAAAGAAGGACGGGACGAGTATACGTTAACCGCTGCGCAGGTTGGGGCGTGGCCGCGCGAGTATTGAGCCCGCGAATACGGCAACGGTGTCATGCAACAGCTTGCGTGTCTCCGGGTCCGCCAGGATCGGCTCCATCTCCGGAGCCTTCTTGCCGCGCAGGTGCAGCGTCAAAGATGCCTCCGGCACCAGCCGCATCGACATGGTCTTCAGGATCTCAGCCAATGCCGCCTTGGCGTGTTCTCCATACACGGAGGCATGCCACAGCGCCACGGGAGTCTCGGCCAGTTCCCCCCAGCCCACCACCCAATCCAGCAGGTTCTTGAGGCCACCCGGCA
>DATIVR010000010.1:0-22713 GCA_035465695.1 Gammaproteobacteria bacterium | reverse complement strand
GGCGCGATGGCGCAACCCGCCTGCAGGTGCTGCCGCTATACCCGCAATACGCGGCGGCCACCACCGCTTCCAGTTTCGGCGCCGTGACGCGTGCGCTGAAGCGCCTGGGTTGGTCGGTGCCTCTTCACATGATCCGTGACTACCATGCAGACCCGGCATACATCGCGGCCCTGGCGGAGAGCGTGCGGGAACATTGGAGACGCAGAGGTCGCGCGCCGAGACTGATCATCTCGTTTCATGGCATTCCACAGCAGGTATCGGACGCCGGCGATCCTTATGCAGGTCAATGCGCCGCCACCGCCGCCGCGCTGGCAAGAGAGCTGGAACTCGCGCAGGGTGAATGGCGGATGACCTTCCAGTCCCGCTTTGGACCCGCTGCCTGGCTGAAGCCTTACACGGAAGATGCACTGCGGGAATACGCCAGCCAAGGCGTCAAGCAGGTGGATGTGCTGTGCCCCGGTTTCGCCGCGGATTGCCTGGAGACGCTAGAAGAGATCAGCCTGCGTTATGCCGAATCCTTCCGTGCGGCCGGCGGCGAGGATTTTCGCTATATCCCTGCCCTCAATGACCGTGACAGCCACGTGCAGGCCTTAGCTGGATTGCTGGCGGCGCAACTTGCGGGGCCGGGCTGATGCTCGGCGACTTCCTGGAGTTCAGCCTGGCGACCAGCGACATGCTGGAATCCCTGGAGTTCTACAAGAAACTCGGCTTCGTGGAAGCGTCGGCACGTGACGCGTGGCGGCATCCCTACACGGTGATGACCGATGGGCGGGTCTATCTGGGCCTGCACAAGCGCGAGGCGGTGTCGCCGGCACTGAGCTTCGCCCTGCCGGAGCTGCGCAAGCAGCTGCCGAACCTGGAGTCCCTGGGGATGGAGTTCGAGTTCTGCAACATCGAACTCCATCGCTTCAACGAGGTGGGTCTTCGAGACCCCGAGGGCGGCCTGGTGAACCTGCTGGAAGCGCGCACCTATTCGCCGCTGCACGACGAGGTGCCTACGCTCTGCGGCTACTTCCTGGAGTACCGCGTGGCGGTGCGGGACGAGGCCGCGATGCTCAAGTTCTGGGGCGACTTAGGACTGATGACCGACACGGACGAGAAGGGACAGGCGCGGGTGTCGTGGGCTGGCATCAATATCGCGCTGGAAAGGCGCAGCGGCAGGACACATCCTACCTTGGTGTTCGCCAACAGCGACCTGGATGTGGCCGCGACCCTTTGCGAGATGCGTGGCCTCCCGATGCAACACGACACGCGCGGCATACACCTGACCACGCCGGAAGGCCTTAATCTCTTGCTCACGGCCGAGGAGGCTTGAGGGAAAAATGCACTTCGACGCACAACATCTGATCGGCAGTCTCATGACTATCGGGGTCGTATTGTTGATCCTGTACCGGCGCGTGCGCCGCAATTTCGGCCGCCAGCGGCTCAACCGCGGATACATGATCTTCCGCATGGTGCTCCTGTGCGTGCTAGGTGCGCTGCTTTTGATCCCTACATTCTTCTCGAGAGAAGTCTTGGTGATGACCCTCATCGGTGGCGCCATCGGGCTAGGCTTGGCCATCTGGGCCGCGAAGCATACGCGCTTCCTGAAAGAGGACGGCGTGCTTTATTACATCCCCCATAGCTACACCGGCATCGTGGTCACGGCACTATTCGTGGGCCGTCTCATGTATCGGGTGGTGGTGCTGTCGCAAAGCGGATACTCGGTGGCCACCATGGATACCCACATGGGTCCAGGTGATCTCGGCGGCATGGGCGGCATCTATCACAATCCGGTGACGCGCCTCATCTTCTTCGTCCTCATCGGCTATTACGTGTATTACTACTGGTTTGTGTTGCGCGAATCCAAGAACCTGAAACCGGAAGATATGGAGACTTTGCCGGCGACGCCGGGTGGAAATATCTAGCTCAACGCTTCTTGCGGTCCAGCCAGACGCTCAGACCCTTGGCGTTGAGGTCGACATCCATCTCCAGCCAAGTATCCACCATGGCCTGATCCAGCGTGCAACCGTGTTCGCGCAGTTTCTGCACCAGGTAGGCGTGAATCCCTTTCTTCATCTCATCGATGCGGTCGCCCGCACCCTGCACGTCTTCCGCGATCCGTACATGGGCGTCGATGCCCTCATGCATGGCCTGGGCGAGCCGCGGCAGATCCCCGACCCGGCTGTAATGGGTGAGGAATACTGCTCTGGGCTTGTAACTCATGATCCGTTCCAGGGAGGCGTGAGCCTGCTCGGGATCGAAGTGCACCGGCGTGGTGGCGGGGAAGATGAATGGACCCTTGGCGGTGTCGAAGATGCGATAGGAGATGCCGAAGGTGTCGCCGGTGAACACGCTCTCACTGGCGTGATCCACGATGCAATAGTGGTGGAGCGCATGACCGGGCGTATGGAGGAGCGTGAGCTCGCTGCTCCCCAGCCTCAGCGTCATGCCATCGGCGGACTCGATGAGCCGCTCCGCCGGGACGCCGGGGATATCGCCGTAGAGCCTGCGGAATTCCACCTCGCCGTACACCGCCTTGGTGCCTTCGATCAGCTTCTCAGGATGGATCATGTGCCCCGCGCCACGCGGATGCACGACGAGCTTGGCGTGCGGCAGGTGCTTCATGAGCTCACCCGCGCCACCGGCGTGATCCAGATGGATGTGGGTAAGGAACACATAGTCCACATGCGCAGGCGTCAAGTCGGAGATGCGGATCGCATCCAGCAGCCGAGGCACCGAATGACTCGTGCCGGTGTCCACGAATGCGGCGCGGCCGTCACGGACGATCAAATGGCTGGCGTCCAGGCGCGGTCGTACATAGCCAGTATCTATGGCGATGACCCCGTGGTCGAATCGAGTGATGATGGGCGAGTTCGATGTCATGGGGATGTACGTTGCGAGGCGCGATTCTAGCCTGCCTGGCTTGTGGGCGACGGACTCACACGCTAAGCTTTTACATATTCTTAGGGGCTTCCACGCAGTATCGCATGCAGCGCCGCTCGCTTGCCGGCTTGTTCGTCCTCGCCATCGCGACCCATGCCTGGGCGGACGATGCGCCCACGACCCCCGCTACCGGCGGTCAACAGCCGCCACCGTCTGCCAGCGACAGCGGCATCGAGGTCACTTGGGACAAGGACCCCTATTATTCCGACGTGGACCTCAACATCCCGCTCACCGACTCGCCCATCCCCACCATCCAGTCCGATAGCGAGGCGGTGATCTATCGGGACCTGGTGGAAGGTTCGCTGGTGCCGCGCTACATGCTGTTGGAGGCGAGCGTCTATCCGATGCCGATCCTCGGCACCTACATCAAGAGCCATTCGCCGTGGCTGTACCAGCAGGGTGAGATCAGCCGTACCGGCGTGAACCTGATCGAGTCCGCCACCGCCGGCTTCCAGGAGCCTTGGGCCATGTCGGCGTTCTTCGGCAACATCGCCAACCTGCGACGCCCCGGTGAGGACCAGCAGGGTAACAACAACTTGGGGTATACGGGCTACCTCATCAGCGCCGGCGCCCAGCACATCAAGGACAACGTGCTCATCCAGGATCTCTGGTACGAGCTGGAATGGAAGATCAAGGGCGACCTCAACGACAGCGGCGAGAAACTGTCCTGGAGCTTCCGGTTCGGCGGCAAGTTCAACGCCAATCCCTATATCACCGACACCGTCTACTTCGGCATCCACCGCACTAACCTGGATTTCAATCAGCCGTTCCTGAGCTGGCTGAAGAACTCGGACGTGGACGTGCAGGTGGAGTTCTCGCAGTATGGCGGCCGGGTGATCCGGGAGGAATTGGTGTTCGGCAAGAAGTATCCCTTCCCGAAGTGGGGCTATTCCCTCACGCTGGACGTGGGCTTCATCTGGGACAGCATCCAGGAATATTCAGGGCCGTTGCGCACTGACAGGCGCAGTTCCACCACGCTGGTACTTCGTCCCGGTATCGAGTTCTAGCCAAGCCGCTTCCTTGGCTTCGGCGAGACTCTTAAGTCTTGATACGGCCGCCGGTTCGCAGGTTCGCCCGCATCATTTGGGTCTGTATACCCATGGACTCATCAGCGGGGATATCTTCGCCACCTTCGCCGCCAACGCCCTGCCATCCTTGAAGGTAGTGACCTGCTCGATCACGAGCCGGTGCCATAGCTTCCCTTTGACCATGACCTGGATGTCCTCGGACGGGTAACCCGCCGCGGCGAGCTTCCCCGTGAGATCGATGACATCATCGTCGCTGGTGGAGGACATCAGCGCCACCGCCCACTTGCCGTCGCTCGACAGCACGCCTGTGCCGGGAGCCACATCGGTCTGGGCGGCCCAGTCCGCCACCTTGTCCGGCGTGGCGTCCATGCCCATCTTCGTCCCGGCGCCATCTGCGGCCACGGTCATGTAGTGCATGGGCTGCTCCATCATCATGCCCTGATGTCCCGGCATGTCCATGGAGATCTTGCCTTCCAGCAACGCGACCAGCGAGCCATCGGTGCCGGCGCGTCCCCATACGTCGGTACCGCGCACCCCGATGGTGGCTACTCCCACCTGGATGTCCACGTGGCGGCGTTCGCTATGGCCCACCAGGCTGGTGGTGAAACGGAACACGCCTTTCAAGAGGTGCAACACTCCCTTGAACATGCTGCCCTGCTCGTCCTTGGCCATCTGCATGCCCGGCGTCATGAACTCGGTGTTCTCGCCGAGCTTCACGGTGCTGTGTTCCGGCAATTGCAGATACACGCGGCCGCCCGCGGCGGTGCGCAGCGTGTCGCCGTCCGTCACGGTCATGCCGGGCTTGAGCGGCGTCGCGGTGCCTCCGTGTACCAGCCACGCGGGTGACTGCACGGCCGAGACCACGCTCCCGACCGGCGGATTGCTGGCGGACACAGCGGCAACGGCCGTGGTCGCGGCAGGAGCGGCGACAGCGGAGACGTTCAGCAGGCCGGCAATGACAGCGCCGAGCGCAAGGCGATGGGACTTCGGCATGGCGGCTCCCTGGAAGGATTCTTGTAACTGGTTTCCAGCGATTATACGCAGAGCCGACATATCCGGATGCAGCGCAGGAAGCGATGATGCTTCGGCGTCATTGCGGCTTTGAAGGACGTGGACCCGGCAGGAACGCGGGGTTAGTTCAGGTCAGAGATGCCTGGAGATCATGCTCGGCGCAGCCGACGATCTTCACCTTGGCGAACTGCCCGGGTTTGAGCCTGGCCGCACCCGCGACGTGCACCACGCCGTCTATCTCCGGTGCATCGGCGAAACTGCGGGCCACGGCCGTGTCGCCTTCCACCGAATCCACCAGCACCTGCAGTTCGCGGCCCACCAGCCGGCCGAGCCGCTTGCCACTCACTTCCGCCTGCACCGCCATGAACTGGGCGCGGCGCGCTTCGGCCACGTCTTCCGGCACCCAATCGGGCAACGCGTTGGCATCCGCGCCTTCCACGGGCGAGTAGGCGAAGCAGCCTACCCGGTCCAGTTCCGCTTCGCGGATGAATCCGAGCAGCTCCTGGAAATCCGAGTCCGTCTCGCCGGGGAACCCCACGATGAACGTGGAGCGGATGGTGAGGTCAGGGCAGAGCTTGCGCCAAGCCTGGATGCGTTGCAGGGCCTTCTCGCCGGCGGCGGGACGGCGCATGGATTTCAAGATACGCGGACTCGCATGCTGCAGTGGGATGTCGAGATAAGGCAGCACCCTACCCTCGGCCATGAGCGGGATGATCTCGTCCACATGGGGGTAGGGATACACGTAATGCAGCCGCGCCCATATGCCGAGTTCCCCCAGGGCATCGCACAGATCGGTCATGTGCGAACGCCGCTCTTTGCCGCGCCACTCACCGCCGGCGTAGCGCAGGTCCACGCCATAGGCGGAGGTGTCCTGGGATACCACCAGCAGTTCCTTGACGCCATCCTTCACGAGCTTCTCGGCTTCGCGCATCACGTCTGTGATGGGCCTGCTGTCCAGCTTGCCGCGCAGCTTGGGGATGATGCAGAAACTGCACTTGTGGTTGCAGCCTTCGGAGATCTTGAGGTACGCGTAGTGGCGCGGCGTAAGCTTGATGCCGCTCGCGGGTATCAGGTCCACGTAGGGATTGCGGGCCGGAGGCGGCAGTTGCGCATGCACCGCCTTCATCACGGCCTCGTAGTCGTGGGGACCGGTGATGGCCAGCACGTCAGGATGATGCTGGCGGATGAAATCGCCGCGCATGCCGAGGCAACCAGTGACGATCACCTTGCCGTTCTCGGCCAGGGCCTCGCCGATGGCGTCCAGCGATTCCTGTTGCGCGGCCTCGATGAAACCGCACGTGTTGACCACCACCACGTCGGCCTCGCCGTAGCCGCCCACCACCTGATAGCCCTCGATGCGCAACTGCGTGAGGATGCGCTCGGAGTCCACGAGCGCCTTGGGGCATCCGAGGCTGACGAAGCCCACGCGCGGAGAGGTCTGGGCGAACGTACTGGGGTGGGCCATTGGAAGGGGGTCTCGAAGAGGGCGCGTATCCTAGCGCCCGGCTGCCTTGGGGGCAAGGCCGTCCGTCTGTATATGTCCGGTGACCAGTTCGTCGGCAAGCGCATTCATGCCATAGACCTTGCGCAGGGCTACCAGCAGGGCCTGATCGTCTACCGCCACGGCCCGGTTCTCGGTGGCGTCGTACCAGAAATCTCCGCCCAGGGAATGGATGTTGCCATCGAACACCAGGCCCACCAGCTTGCCGTCACGGTTGATCACCGGGCTGCCGGAACTGCCGCCCACGATGTCGTTGGTGGTGACGAAGTCCAGATGCGTCCCCGGCGGCAGTTGCGGCTCCGCCGCGAGCCAACGCGGCGGCAATGCGAACGGTGCGCTGCCGGTGGCGCGCGCATACAAGCCTGCCAGATCGGTGAAGGCCGGTATCTTCTGGTCCTCCTCCTGCCAGCCCTGCACCTGGCCGTAGGACAGCCGCAACGTGAAGGTGGCGTCCGGATAGATATCGGTGCCGTCGCGGGCGAACCGCGCCCGGGCGATGACCTCGCCCTGGGCCCGGATCACCGCCAGCACCTGCTGCTCGTATTGCTTGCGGATGTCGCGCGACGCCTGGTCCACCTTGGCGGCCAGCACGATCAGCGGGTCGTTGGAGAGGTCCATGAAATCCGGGTCGTTCCACATGCGTTGCCGCGTGACGGCAGAATCCAACTGGGTGCCTTCCACGGCCCGGCGCGCGAACTGCCCAGGCGAGTCGCGGCCCAGCACCTTGCGCACCAGTGGATCATCGGCGCCCAAGGCCTCGCGCAGCTTGGTGAGCGACCAACCCAGCATCAGCTCCTCGTAGTCCGAGGATACCGGTGCATCCGAGAACAGCAGCTGCTCCACCTGCGGCAGATTGGCGTCGCGGAACTCCGGCAGGCGCCGGGCGTTTGGCTTGTCGCGCTCGGCCGCGCCGCGCACCAGCAGGCGTGCGTAATCGAACAGCCGCGACTCGAAGCCCCAGGCCTGTTCCAACATGCGATAGCGGGTGATGAGGGCGTGCTGGCGCTGCTCGGCGGCGGCGATCACGCTCCAGGGATCGCCGTATTCCGCCTTGCGTGCCGGGTCGGATTCCACCCAGTCCCGCAGCGCCTGTTCCTCGGCGGCCTTGCGCTGCAGTTCGGCCTGATCCTGCAGCGCCTCCAGCTGTCCCTGGTGGGACTTGATGAGGTTGTCCACCTCGCCCAGGTTGGCGTAACCCAGGCGCCGCTGGTCGGGCCCTTCATGGGAATACTGCTCCAGCAGGCCGCGCAACTCGGAGTAGTAGATCAGCGCAGGCGTGAGGTCATCATCCCGCAGGCCTTTCAGTTCCGCGAGGGTGCGGCCGCGCGCGGTATTGCCGGGATTGCCGGCGGTGAAGACCAACTCACCCACCTTGGGTGTATCAGTCGCCAGCGCCAAGTACTCCGACTGCACCGGCTGGTCGCGATCGTAGGCGCGCAATAGGGCCACGTCCAGGCTGTAACGCGGGAAATTGAAGTTATCCGGATCCCCGCCGAAAGCCGCGACCGCATATTCCGGCGTGAACACCAGCCGCAGATCCTGGTAGCGCTGGTACTTGTACAAGGCGTAACGCCCCCCGTGGTAGAGATCCACCACCTCGCAGTTCCAGCGGCGCGCATCGCCGTCGGCGCAAGCCTGTTCGAGCTCGCTGCTGACGTCGCGGAATGCATCCACGTAGTCGTCGCCGGTCAGGCCCTTCAGGCGCTTGGCCACCTGGGCGGTGACGTCGCGGGTATCGGTGAGCTGCTCCATCTCCATCTGCGGGCAGCGCAGTTCCTGGTCATGGCCGTAGGCGTAGAAGCCTTCGCTGGTGTAGTCGTGCTTGGGACTGGACAGGCCCGCCAGGCACTCGCCTATGCAATGCTGGTTGGTGATGATGAGCCCGTCGGCGGAGACGAAGGCGGCGGAACAGCCGTCCTTCACTCGCAGGGCCGCGTGCTGCACGTGCGCCAGCCAGTCCGCACTCGGCGTGAACTGGTAATGCGACTGCATCTCCTTGAGCGGCAGATTGTCGAAGGTCCACATGCCTTCGTCGGCCTGTGTGCTGAAGCTCAGGCCCAGAGAGGCCATCAATAGAAGCGCGAGAACCGCGGTCCTGGTCATGACTTCTTACCCCTGATCCCCCGACCTGGAATCTCCTCTACAGAGCGCGCTGGATGTCTGCTTTCAACTGCCGGTCTTCCGGCACCGTCTTCGGCGAGTACCGCTGGATGATCTTGCCATCCTTGCCGATGAGGAATTTCTCGAAGTTCCACTGGATGTCGGCGCCCCCGCTCTCCCGACGCAGCCATTTGTACAGCGGATCGGCACCGGGACCGTTCACCTCGATCTTGGAGGTGAGCGGGAAATCCACGCCGTAGTTCACTTCGCAGAATTGTCGAATCTGCGCTTCGTTGCCGGGCTCCTGGGCACCGAATTGATTGCAGGGGAAACCCAACACCACCAGGCCGCGGTCTTTATATTCCTTGTAGAGCTTCTCAAGGCCGGCATACTGCGGGGTCAGGCCGCACTCACTGGCCACGTTCACCACCAGCACCGGTTGGCCGCTGTAGTCCTTGAGGGATTTCGTCTCCCCATCGATGGTCCTGACGGTGAAATCGTGGAAGCTGGTCATGGGCTGGCTCCTCGGCCGAGGCTTCCAAAGATACGCGAGCTGCATGCCCGCCGCCACGAGCAGGAAGCAGGCCAGCTGGATGCCCCAATGCAGCTGGGGCAGCAAAAGCAGCAGGAAGCCGGTGAAACCGGCTGCGGCCGCAGGCGGCATCAGTCGGTGGCGCGACAGGAACACATCGACCAGCGCCATTACGGTGGCCAACAACCACCAATCTAGGAAATCCAGGGAAAGCAGGAAGTGTTGGAGGTAGCCCATGAACAAGGGAAGCTTATGCAGACTTCCGCAAGCCGCGTTTCTTAAGGTGCACGAGCAGAAGTGAGATGGCGGCGGGGGTGATGCCGGGGATGCGGGAAGCCTGGCCCAGGGTCGCAGGGCGCACCTGCTCCAGGCGCTGGCGCACCTCGGTGGAGAGACCGGCGACCGCCGCGAAGTCGAAACCGGCCGGCAACTCAGTCTCCTCCTGGCGCCGCGCGCGCTCCACTTCCTCGCGCTGACGCGAGATGTAGCCTGCATAGCGGGCCTGGATCTCCACCTGCTCTGCCACCTCCGCGGTGACGCCGGCATCACCCACCACCGACAGTGCTGTGAGCGCCGCGTGGCTGGCTTGGGGGCGGCGCAGCAGCTCGAGGGCATAGGTCTCGCGGGACAAAGGCGCGCCGAAGTGGCTTATCGCATCGGCTTCGCTGACATCGCTCGGCCGCACCAGGATGGCGTCGAGGCGCGCGCTCTCCTTCTCGATGGCTTCGCGCTTGGCGCTGAAGGCAGCCCAACGGGCGTCGTCCACCAGTCCGAGCTTGCGGCCCTGCTCCGTGAGGCGCAGGTCGGCGTTATCCTCCCGCAGCATCAGGCGGTGCTCGGCGCGGCTGGTGAACATGCGATAGGGTTCCGGTGCGCCGCGGGTGATGAGGTCATCCACCAGCACGCCCAGATAAGCCTCCTCGCGGCCCGGGCACCAACTGTCGTCGCCCTGCACTTTACGTGCCGCATTGATGCCCGCCAGGAGCCCCTGGGCCGCCGCCTCCTCATATCCGGTGGTGCCGTTGATCTGGCCGGCGAAGAACAAGCCTTCGATGGCCTTGGTCTCCAAGGAATAGTTCAGGTCACGTGGATCGAAGTAGTCGTATTCGATGGCATATCCGGGCCGCAGGATATGCGCTCGCTCGAAGCCCTTGATGCTGCGCACCAGATCGAACTGCACGTCGAAAGGCAGACTGGTGGAGATGCCGTTGGGATACACCTCGTGGGTGTCGAGCCCCTCCGGCTCGATGAAGATCTGATGCGAGGCCTTGTCGGCGAAACGCATCACCTTGTCTTCCACGGACGGACAGTAGCGGGGACCCACGCCCTCGATGACGCCGGTGTACATGGGCGAGCGGTCGAGACCGGCGCGGATGATCGCGTGGGTGCGCTCGTTGGTGTGGGTGATGTGGCAGGCGATCTGGCGCGGATGCTCCTCCCGCTTGCCGAGGAAGGAGAACACCGGCGTGGGCGCGTCGCCCCGCTGTTCGGCGAGACCGGCGTAGTCGATGCTGCGGCCGTCGATGCGCGGCGGCGTCCCCGTCTTGAGGCGGCCGACCCGGATGGGCAACTCCCGCAACCGCTCCGCCAGGCGCTGGGCCGGTGGATCACCCGCGCGGCCGCCGGCGTGGTTCTGGAGTCCCACGTGGATGCGACCGGCGAGGAAGGTGCCCACGGTCAGCACCACCGCCGGCGCAGTGAACCTCACGCCCATGGCCGTGACGACGCCCCGCACCTTGCCATCCACCACCGTGAGGTCGTCCACCGGCTGCTGGAACAGCGTGAGGTTCGGCTGGTTCTCCAGCAGGGCGCGGATCGCCTTCTTATATAGAGAGCGGTCCGCCTGAGCGCGGGTGGCGCGCACCGCCGGTCCCTTGCTGGCGTTCAGGATGCGGAATTGGATCCCGGCCTGGTCCGCGGCCCGGGCCATGGCGCCTCCCAGTGCGTCGATCTCCTTCACCAGGTGGCCCTTGCCGATACCGCCAATAGCCGGGTTACAGCTCATGGCACCCAGGGTCTCGAGGTTATGGGTGAGCAGCAACGTGCGCCGGCCCATCCGAGCGGCGGCGAGTGCCGCCTCGGTGCCGGCGTGGCCGCCACCGACCACGATCACATCGAATGACTGGGGAAAGTCCATGGCTGTCGAAGATTCTGGCTGCAGGCGAAAGGTGGTCATTTTATGCACAAAAGCCGCCGTGAGCCAGTTTGGAGCCGGATATTCACTACCTATGCCACCGGGCCCGCATCATCTATAGAGACGAAGTCATAATGAGGCACTCTAAAGACCACTCTGGCGACGGCATGCCTGTGCAGCCTGAGCCGCGGCGCTAGAATCGCCCATGCACTCCGTCTGGCTGCTGTTCGCTTTCTCCGGCCCTGTGCTGTGGGCCGCCTCCACCCACGTGGACAAGTTCCTACTGGAGAAATACTTCCGCGGCGCAAGTCCTGCGGTACTCCTGGTGTTCACGGCGTTGATCGGCCTCGTGATGCTGCCATTCATCGGCGGCTTCGACCCGGATGCGTTAACGCCGGGCTTCACAGCGGCCGTGGCCGTGGCCTGCTCGGGCGCCCTGTACATGCTCGGCATGTATTTCTATCTGCGGGCATTGCAGGGTGAGGAAGCTTCGGTGGTGGCGCCATTTTTCCAGGCCAGCCCGCTGTTCGCCTACGTACTGGCGCTGCTGTTCCTGGATGAGAGCCTCACGGCCCGCCAGCTCGCTGGCGGCGGGCTGATCGTGGTGGGCGGCGCACTGGTCTCGTTCGAATTCGGTGGAGGTCACCGTTTCCGCCTGCGCACCCTGCTGCTGATGCTTTCGGCGGCCTTGGCGCTGGCAGTGAGTTCGGTGATCTTCAAGGGCTTGGCGCAGGACACCAGTTTCTGGACCACCGCCTTCTGGAGCTACATCGGTGAAGCGGTGTTCGGCCTCGCGATACTGCTGTTGCCGGCCATGCGGAAGGAGTTCTCCGGCTTGTTCCGCCGCCATCCGGGTGCGGTATTGGGCATCAACGCGGCTAACGAACTCATCAACCTGGGAGGGAACCTCGGCGCACGCTATGCGTTGATGCTCGCGCCCCTGAGCCTGGTGCAGGCCATCTCGGGGACCACTACGCTGTTCGTTTTCGGCTTCGGCGTGCTGCTCACCCTCTTCCTGCCGACGCTGGGCCGCGAGGATATGTCTTGGAGAAATCTATTGCAGAAAGGCGGTTCAGCGGTGCTCATCGCCGCTGGTGTCGCGCTGGTGGGCGGCAGCGTGCAAGGCTGACGCTCACGGGCCGGACGATGCTGGGAATTGTCTGGCCACCTCGGGATACTGCTGCTCCAGCAGGGTGCGGAATCCAGGCAGATCTTGCACCTGGTGCGTCACGGGTTTGCCATCCTCCACCCGTGGCGCCAAAGTGCCGCTATAACCCAGCTGTCCAGCACGTACTGTGAAGCACCCCACTACGCCATTGGGTCCGGACAGGCTCAGGGTCCCGTACTTGAAACGGGTCACGCAATAAGTCCCGGCCGGTACCGCAAACAGATAGACGTCGCGGCCCACCGGTACGCTGCGCACCATCAGCCTGGGTCCGCCGCTGGGTGACACCACCTCCACGTCCATGAGTGGATCCAGGGTGTCGATCACCAATGCAGCCAATCCCTGATGGGCGTTGAGTTGCACGGGACCGTCGTGGGCCAGGGGCGCAAGGCTGGCGCAGGCCGTTAGAAGCATCGCAGCACAGGCTGCGGCCAGTCTCTGCAATGGCGAACGTACTTTAGTGCTTAGACTGGTGCTGCACAAAGCCATAGATGAACCGGAAACGGAAGCTATAAGCGTCCTGATCGTTGTCGGGCTCCACGATCATGGCCTGCTTGGTCGTATGCGGCTGCAACAGCAATTTCAACTTCTGCACACCGCAGGTCTGCTTGATGGCTATGCAGTCGTAGAGCTCGAACTTCCTGACCTCCATGGGCCAGGCGGTGTTGTTGCGAAAGAAAACCACTTGTGCGCGGGTAGCGGGGATTTCCTCGATCCAGTCTGAGATCTGGTCGGTCCCCGAGGCCGGCGCATGCTGTGGCTTGATGTTAGTGGCGATGCTCGCAGTGGCGTTGATCGGTACGTCCGTGGTGCTAGCCGGTGTCGCAAGGTCCGAAGCCGTATAGGCTTTCACCTCGGGCGGCAGAAACTGCTTTGCGATTATCGGATAGCGCGAGTTCATCAACATGCGGAACGAAGCCAGGTCTATGTTCTGATTGATCACTGGCTGGCCATCGATCACCCGTGGCGCCAGCGTACCACTGTAACCGAGTTGTCCCGCCTTTACTTCGAAGCAACCCAACTGCTGCTGCTTGTCCTTGGCAAAGAAGTGCCAACGTCCGAACTGGAAGCTGGTCAGGCAATAACTGCCGGCGGGTGCCTGGAACAAGTAGACGTTCACGCCGACTGGCAACGACGTGATCTCAAGCTTGGCGTCCGGCGATTCGAATGCGACTTGGCTCAATGGATCGGCGGAGTCGAAGACAACAGCAGCCAAACCCTGACCAGTGGCCAGTGCTAGCGGCTGATCTTGCTGGATGGGTTCAGTGCCGCAAGCGCAAAGTGTGAGCACCAACGCCACTGCCATGAGAAGGCTGATTCCCTTCATGCGACTCCCTCGGGAAGACTTGCGTGGATGTGATTCTGTCACTTGGCGGCGGCATCCGCCTGCATCATACCGAACAGGTTACCTTCCGTATCCTTGCAATAGGCGAGCCAGCCGACGCCCGCCACGGCCATGCGCTCGCGCGCCAGCTGCCCTCCGCTGGTGGTCACCTTCATGAGGTAGACATCCAGGTCCGACACGGCGATGGTGCAGACGAAGGCCGTGGTGCCCACACCCTCGAAGGCGATGTCACGCTTGAGCAGGCCGCCATCGATGCCCGGCTGGCTGGCGTCTCCGGTCTTCACGACCCAGTAATCGGTGATGGCGTTGGGGAACTTGAAGAATTCCCAGCCGAACACCGAGTGGTAGAAGCGGATAGCGCGTTGCGGCTCGTCCGCGTGGATCTCGAAATGGATGACCCGTGGCATCGTCCCTCCCCTGATGCGAAGGATAATGGCCGGACCCAGGCATTCGAGTACAGGCTGGACCTTCCGTACATAGGAGTGTCTATATAGATTGACTAATTGTCAAGGACACTTGACATCTTGTCTAGTATCTTCTACTTTTAAACCCATGAATACCAAGCCCCGTATGACTCCCGCCAAGGCCAACCGTCGTTACCAGACCGAGGTGGTGGTGGCCATGGTGATCTACATGGCGCTCATGGCCGCCGTGGTACCCACCCTCAAGACCCATCCCGCGCTCCCGGAACGGGTGACCCTCGCGATCCTGCCGGTGCTGCCCGTGGTGTGGGTGATCTGGGCGGTCATCAAGTACCTTGGCCGCGCCGACGAGCTGCAACGCCGGGTGCATATCGAAGCCCTGGCCATCGCAGCGGGCGTGACCGCCTTCCTGAGTCTGAGCTACGGCTTCCTGGAAGACATGGCGGGCTTCCCGCACATCCCGCTGTGGTGGGTGTTCATGGTCATCGATCTGGTGTGGGCTGGCAGCGCCTGCATCCTGTGGCGGCGCTACAAGTGAAGAACCGGATCCACGTGCTGCGCGCGGAGCGCCGCTGGACCCAGGCGGAACTCGCGGAACATCTCAACGTCTCGCGCCAGACCATCAACGCGCTGGAGACCGAGAAATACGACCCCAGCCTGCAACTTGCCTTCGGCATCGCGCGGCTGTTCGGCAAGCCCATGGAAGAGATATTCCTGTTCGAGGCGGACCAGGTGCCGCCCACCACCGAGGGATGATCATGTCACGCCTGATGTACACCCCGATCGTCGGCCTGCTCTACGGTCTTGCGGCCATCGCCGATACCACCGGGATGAGCGCCGCGGCGGCACTGCCCCTATTCCAGGAGTGTCACATCGGCGCCCCCGATTCCTCGGCACGCCTGCAGGCCGGTTGCACCACCATCACGGTGCCGGAAGACCGCGCGCATCCAGAGGGCAGGAAGATCGGCCTGCACGTGGCGGTCTTGAGAGCCCGCGCCAGCAAACCCAGCCCGGATGCATTGTTCTTCATCGCCGGTGGACCGGGTCAGGCTTCCACCGAGGCCTTCCTGGAAGAAAGCGCTGCTTTCGACCGAATCCGCGCCGAACGGGACATCGTGCTGGTGGATCAGCGCGGCACCGGCGGCAGCAACCGCCTGGACTGCCCCACCACCGGCGCCGGCGACCATCCCAGCGACGCCCAGATCCATGCCACCGTGCAGGCCTGCCTCAAGCATCTGCCCGGTGACCCACGCTTCTACACCACCACGGTGGCGGTGCAGGACCTGGAGACCGTGCGCAAGGAGCTGGGCTACGCGCAGGTCGACCTCTATGGCATCTCCTACGGCACGCGCGTGGCATTGCAGTATCTGCGCGCCTATCCGGATTCGGTGCGCACCGTGATCCTGGACGGCGTGGTGCCCGCGGACCGTACCCTGGGCCCTGACGTGTCGCTGGATGCGCAGCGGGCGCTGGGCCTCATCTTCAAGCGTTGCAGCGAAGACGCGGCCTGCCAGCAGTCGTTCCCTGACCTCGCGCAGGATTTTGCGGCGCTACAGAAGGACCTGGAGAACCGCGCCGTGAGCGTGGCGCTGCGTGATCCTCTCACCGGAGTGCCCCGCACCGAACAGCTGGACTGGGACCAGGTGGCAGGTACGGTGCGACTCATGAGCTATCAGAGCGAGACGGCCTCGCTGCTGCCGTTGCTCATCCATCAGGCGGCGGCTCAGCATGACTACCTGCCGCTCATGAGCACGGCCTTGCTCTTCAAGGGACAGCTGAGCGAGAGCTTCGCCCAGGGCATGAGCGCCTCGGTGGTATGCACCGAAGATGCACCGTTCATACCTGCCGACCCTGAGCAGGGCAAGCATCTGCAAGACACGTATCTCGGGCCCAGCAGCATGGACATCCTGGTGAAGTCATGTGATGTCTGGCCGAGGGGCGTCATGGCTCCGGATTTCAAGCAGCCGGTGGTCTCCGCGAAGCCGGTGCTGCTCCTCTCCGGCGAGGACGATCCCATCACTCCGCCGGCCGACGCCGAGCACGCCTCCCAGACCCTCTCCAACAGTCTCTCGCTGGTGACGCCGGGTCAGGGGCACGGCAACATCTTCCGTGGCTGCATCCCGCGTATCGCCGCGGACTTCGTGGATGCGGGGACCGTGAAAGGACTGGACACCGCCTGCGTGAAGGACATGAAACCCTTCCCCTTCTTCGTGAGCTTCTCGGGGCCGAAACCATGATTGAAGTCATCGACCTGAAGAAGGATTTCGGCGCGGTGCAGGCGGTGCGCGGCGTGACGTTCTCCGCTCCGGACGGCCATATCACCGGCTTGCTCGGTCCCAACGGCGCCGGCAAGTCCACCACCTTGCGCATCATATCCACGGTGCTGCGGCCCGGCGCGGGCACCGTGACCGTGGATGGCGTGGATGTGCTCGCCGACGATAACGGCGCGCGGATGCGGCTCGGCGTACTGCCGCATCAGAGTGGCCTCTATCCGCGGCTCACGGCCCGGGAGAACATCCGCTACTACGGCGAGTTGAATGGCGTCTCCGGTGAGGCGCTCAAACGCCGCATCGACGAGCTGGTGACCATGCTGGAGATCGGCGAGTTCGCCGATCTCCCTGCCAAGGGTTTCTCCCAGGGCCAGAAGATCAAGGTGGCGCTGGCCCGTGCCATGGTGCACGGACCGAAGAACCTGGTGCTGGACGAACCCACCAACGGCCTGGACGTGATGGCTACCCGGGCCCTGCGCGCGCTGATCCGCAAGCTGCGTGACGCCGGGCACTGTGTGCTCTTCTCCAGCCATGTGATGCAGGAGGTCGCGGCGCTGTGCGACAGCATCGTGATCATCGCCGGTGGCCGGATCGTGGCGCGCGGCACGCCTGACGAGCTGCGCAGACAGACCGGCGAGAGCGATCTGGAAGAAGCCTTCGTCAAGCTGGTGGGTGAGGAGGCTGCGGCATGAACGTGCGGAAATACCTGGCGGTCTTCGTCAAGGAGGCGGTGGACAACCTGCGTGACCGTCGCACCCTGCTCACGGTACTGGTGTTCGGACCCCTGTTCGGACCGCTGTTCTATACGGTGATGATGGGCACCGTCATCAACCGCCAAGTGGCGGACCTGGATCAGCGTTATAGCCTGGCGGTGCAGGGTGCCGAGAATGCGCCGGGCCTCATGGACTACTTGCGCCAGCAGAACCTCGCCATCGAGAAAGCCCCGGCCGACCCGCGCCAAGCGGTGAAGACCGGCAAGCTGGACGTGGTGCTCTGCATCCCTGCGGACTATGCGGCGGCTTTCTCCGCCGGCAGGCCCGCCGACGTGCAACTCATCTTCGACAAATCCCGCGAGTCCGCCGGCAAGAACATCGACCGGACCCGCGTGGCTCTGCAAAACTATTCGCGCGCCATCGGCGCTCTGCGTCTGGTGGCGCGTGGCGTGGATCCGCGCACGGTGTCGCCCATCGTCATCGAGGACACGGATGTCTCCACGCCACAATCCCGCGCGGTGCTGCTGCTCGGCATGATGCCCTACTTCCTGCTGTTCGCCGCCATCCTGGGCGCTTTCTACCTGGCCATCGACTCCACCGCGGGTGAACGCGAGCGCGGTTCACTGGAGCCCTTGCTCACCACCGCCATCCCGCGCCGCACCCTGGTGCTGGGCAAGCTGTCGGCGGTGACCCTGTTCTCGGCGGTGTCCCTCGGCATCGATATCGCGGCGCTGGTGTACTGCCAGCGGCTCATCCCGGCGGCCAAGGTGGGCATCTCCGTCGATTTCACACCGGCCAACGCGGTCGCCACCTTCCTGGTGTGCCTGCCGTTCTGCCTGTTCGTCGCGGGACTGCTCTCGGTGGTTGCGTCCTTCACCAAGAGTTACAAAGAAGCGCAGACCTGGCTTTCGTTCATCATGCTGGTGCCGATGATCCCGGTGTTGGGCATGGTTATGTTCCCCATGGAGCCGGCCTGGTGGATGATGCTGCTGCCCTCCATGAGCCAGGACGTGCTCATCACCGAGCTGATCAAGGGCGAGCCCTTGGATGCCCTGTTCGTCGCGCTCTCGGTGTGCAGCACGCTCGTCATCGGCGGCGCGTTGACCGCGCTAGCGGTGCGCCTCTACAAGCGCGAACAGATCTTGGGTTGAACCAGCCGGAGGTGGACCATGCGTCGTATCGACTCGCGTTTCCTGTTTCCCAACCTGTGGCTGGCGGCCTGCGTGGTGGTGGCTGCCTTGATCGCGGTGCACGCCACCGGCCGGTGGTGGATCGTGTTCGGCGCGCCGCTGCTGGTGGCCGTGGCGGTGCTGTCGGCCGACGTGTGGCACTCGCGCCTGCGGGGCTGGCCGCTGCGACCGACCCCGGCCGCGCTGATCCTGGCTGGGGCCGTAGTCCTGGCGGGCTTGATGATCGGCTGGGATGATCCCAAGCAGGTGCAGGCGTTCCTGCCGGTACTCTGTGCGGTGGCGGCGACCGCCAACCTGCGGGGCGGGCGTCGCGGCAACTGCGGCCTCCAGCACCCCTGACAGGGATTTGGCACCGCATCGCCACGCCGCCCGCGGCAGCCCAAGTCCCGCAGGGCGCCGTGGGTCGGTCCGAGGATGACATAACTCCGCTGAGCGGTAGCATTCCCGCGACAGGCCGCGTAGGTGAGGGCCACGACGTATGGCAACCTGAGACTGGCACAACTGCGGTCGCGGATGAGTCGTGAGCTGGACACTCTTTCCCGAAGACGCCAGACAGGCGTTGCGGCTCAAGCGCTATTTCATGGCGGCGCTGTCCTATGTGCTGTGGATGGGCCTCACCTTTTACTGCTATTCACTTGGCTTGGTGGACGTGTCGGCTCGCGGCTTCGGCCTCGCTGTATTAGCCGCCTTCCTCTGCAACGTGCTGTTCTATGCGCTGATCCGCTCCGGTCTGAACCTCTACTGGCCCGATCCCAGCCTCACGCTGCCGCAGATGATCGTCGCCACGTTCTGGGTGATGCTGCTGATGGCTCTGGCGCCCAAGGTGCGCGGCATCCTGTTGTTGCTCTACGTGGTGGTGTTCCTGTTCGGCGTGTTCCGGCTGCGACGCGGCGAGTATCTCGGTCTCACGGCGCTGGTGGTCCTCGGCTATGGCTTCGTGGTGCTGCGCGACGTGTATCGGCACGGGTCAGGCGTCCCCATCCCGCTCGAAGCATTGCAGTTCGTGGTGCTCTCCGCCACGCTCATCTGGCTGGCGTTCTTCGGCAGCTATGTGGGCAAGCTGCGAGAGACGGTCTCGCGACGCAACAGCGAGCTCGCGGCAGCGCTGGCCAAGAACCGTCGCCTCGCCGTGCATGACGACCTCACCGGTACTTACAATCGCCGCCACATCATGCAGGTGTTGGAGCAGGAACAGCAGCGGGCGCAGCGCGCCGGCCGCGGTTTCAGCCTCTGCCTCATGGACATCGACCACTTCAAACTCATCAACGACCGCCACGGCCACCTGGGTGGCGACGAGGTGTTGCGGCAGTTCGCGATCTTGGTGCTGGGGGAGATCCGCGCCCTGGACCGTGTCGGCCGCGACGGCGGCACCGCGGAGGAGAACTTCGGTCGTTTCGGCGGCGAGGAGTTCCTGCTGGTGTTGCCGGAGACAGGACTCGAGGGAGCGCACGTGTGCATGGAGCGCATCCGCCGCAAGGTGGCGGCGACGCCCTTCCTGCTGGAAGGTCACCCGGTCAGTCTCACCATGTCCTGCGGCGTCACCGCCCTGCGGCCAGGCGAAGAACTGCGATCCGCCCTGGCCCGCGCCGACCAGGCGCTCTACCAGGCCAAGGGCACCGGGCGTGACCGGGTGAAGAGCGTCAACGTCTGAGCCACCCATCGCATCGCGTGGGTCCGGCATCCGCGGATTACAGTGCCGGGCCGCTCACCTCTGCGCCACCTTATGGTGCTGTCGAGGTTTAGCGTGCCAAGCGGCTATGCCGTATGCCATAGGTGAAATACGCCACCACCCCGATAGCCATCCAGGCGGCGAAACCCAGCCATACGCCCACCGGCAAACCCCAGATCAGCCACAGGCAGAACACCACGCCCACCGCGGGTAACAGCGGAACTAGCGGAACACGGAACGTGCGTGGCACGTCGGGTCGCGCACGGCGCAGCAGGATCACCGCAGCACAGATCACCGCGAAGGCCGCCAGCATGCCGAAGTTCACCACCTCCGCCACCACCGTGAGCGGGAACAG
Source organism: Gammaproteobacteria bacterium (assembly GCA_035465695.1). GTDB lineage: Bacteria > Pseudomonadota > Gammaproteobacteria > Natronospirales > REEB76 > DASUBN01. The sequence goes on along the minus strand of DATIVR010000010.1, from coordinate 2,353 downwards.
ACCCGCCGCCGCGGCCGTAAGCACGCCTAGGATCAATGTGGCGCGGTGCGGAGTACGGAACTTCGGATGCACTCCGGAGAACCATGCGGGCAGCAGTCCGTCTCGCGACAGGGCGAAACCGATGCGCGCCCCCGCAAGCATGTTGGCGAACAGCACGCTGGTGATGCCCGTGATGATGGCGACGGACACCGCAACCATCACCCAGCGCAGCCCGATGGCGCCGAACGCGTTCGCCACCGGCGCCGCGTTGTTGAGCGTGGAAGACGGCACGATGCCGGTCAGCACCAGGCACATGCCGAGATACAGCACCATGGCGATGCCCAGAGACAGCACCACCGCCCAGGGGAGGTCGCGCTGTGGGTCCTTGGCCTCTTCCGCCGCCGTGGTGAGCGTGTCGTAGCCGAAGACGGCGAAGAACACCACCGCCGCGCCGGTCAGCACCCCATGGAATCCGAAGGGCATGAAAGGATGCCAGTTCTCGGGCTTCACGTACGCTATGCCGGCCAGGATGACCAACAGGATGCCGGCGATCTTCACTGCGACGATGGCCGTGTTGAAGCGTGCGCCCCATTCGGTGCGCACCGTGAGGAGACCCGCGATGGCGAGCGCCACCAGCGCCGCGATGACGTCGAACTGATGGCCGGGACCGCTACCCACAGCGCCCTGGGCCCAGGGCGGCAGGCGCACGCCCGCGGCCCCCAGCAGGGCTTGCACATAGCCCGACCAGCCTGCCGCCACCACCGCGACGATGAGCGCATAGCAGAGCAGCAGGTCCCAGCCCAGGAGCCAGGCAGCGAATTCCCCCAGCACTGCATAGCCATAGGTATAGGCGCTGCCGCTCACGGGAATCATCCCGGCGAACTCCGCATAGCAGAGTGCTGCAGCGGCGCTGGCCACTCCCGCCAGGAGGAATGCCAGCATCACGGCGGGCCCGGCCTGGGTGGCCGCCACCTGGCCGGTGAGCACGAAGATACCCACGCCGATGATGCCGCCCACGCCGATGCCGGTGAGTTGCCAGAGCCCCAGGGTGCGGCGGAACTGTTTGTTCGCCCCGGCTTCCTGCTGGAGTTGTTCGATGGACTTGCGTCTCGACAGCGCGCTCAATGATCCCATGGGACCTCCGAGTTCATTTGCCGATGCAGAAACTGGAAAAGATCTTGCCTAGCAGATCGTCGCTGGTGAACTCGCCTGTGATCTCGCTCAGGCACAGCTGTGCCAGCCGCAGTTCCTCCGCCAGCAATTCGCCGGCGCGGGATCCCACGTGAGCTTGTGCTTCCTCCAAATGTTCACGGGCGCGGCGCAGGGCATCCAGGTGCCGCCGCCGGGCGCTGAAGCTGTCCTCTCCGACCTGCTGGAATCCAGCGATGCGCTTCAAGTGCGCGCGCAGCAATTCCAACCCCAGGCCATATTGCGCCGAGACCCAGAGACTCGATACGCCGTCCAACTCATCCTCCGCCGGACGCTGGCCCGTTAGGTCGATCTTGTTGTAGATCACCGTGACCGGGATGGCGCGGGGCATGGACTCCAGGATGCGCCGGTCCTCGTCCGTGATGCCGACCATGCTGTCCACCACCAGCAGCACCCGGTCGGCTTTCTCCATCTCGCTCCAGGCGCGCCGCACGCCTTCCTGTTCCACCACGTCGCCACTCTCCCGGAGGCCCGCCGTGTCCGTGAGGTGCAGCGGTAGTCCATCGATGGCGATGCGCTCCCGCAACAGGTCACGGGTGGTGCCGGCGATGTCGGTGACGATGGCCGCGTCGTGTCCCGCGAGGGCATTGAGCAGGCTGGATTTGCCGGCGTTGGGCCGCCCGGCGATCACCACCGCGAGGCCTTCGCGCATGATGCTGCCCTGCTTGGCAGCGGAGGCCAGGGCCTCGAAGTCGCTACGGATCGCACCGAGGCGGCCTGCCACGTCGCCTTCGGTGAGGAAATCCACCTCCTCGTCCGGAAAGTCGATGGCGGCCTCCACATAGGCCCGCAGCACCGTGAGGCTCTCCACCAGCATCTCCACCCGCGCGGAGAACTGGCCGCTCAGGGAACGCAAGGCGGCGCGCGCGGCCTGTTCCGAACCGCTGTCGATCAGGTCTGCGATGGCTTCGGCTTGCGCCAGGTCCAGCTTGTCGTTGAGGAAGGCCCGCTCCGAGAACTCGCCGGGCCGGGCCTGCCGCGCACCCAGTTCCAGCACCCGTCTCAGCAGCATGTCCTGCACCACGGCGCCGCCGTGGCCCTGCAGCTCCAGCACGTCCTCGCCGGTGAACGAGTTCGGGCCGGGAAAGTACAGCATCAGGCCGTTGTCGATCGCCGTGCCGTCGGCGGCGACGAAGTCGCTGTAGGTGGCGTAGCGCGGCTGCGG
>DATIVR010000009.1:0-3247 GCA_035465695.1 Gammaproteobacteria bacterium | reverse complement strand
CTTCTCCACCGCCAGTGCCACGGTCTCGCCGGAATCCACCAGCGTGACCTCCGTCCCCGCCACCTTTGCGATGGCCTCCTTCAGCAACGGGAAATGGGTGCAGCCCAACACCAAGGTGTCCAGGCCTTCATGGCGCTTCTCCTGGCGCAGCGGCGCGAGGTATTCCCTCGCCACCGACTCCACCAGCGGGCCATTCACCCAGCCCTCCTCCGCCAGCGCCACGAACAGCGAGCAGGCTTGGGAGAACACATGGGCATCGGCACGGCGCGCCAGGATGGCGCGCTCGTAGGCGCCGCCCTGCACGGTGCTCTCGGTGGCCAGCACCGCGATATGACCGCGTCGGGAGACGGCCACGGCGGCCGCAGCGCCCGCCTCCACCACGCCGATGACCGGCAAGGGCGCGAACTCGGTGGTGAGTGCCGGGATAGCCACCGCGGATGCGGTATTGCAGGCCACCACCAGGAGCTTGATGCCGCGCTGCACCAGGTGCCCGGCCGCCTGCACGGCGTAGCGGCTCACGGTCTCGGGACCCTTGGTGCCATAGGGCAGACGCGCAGTATCGCCGAGATAGAGGAAGTGCTCGTGGGGCAGGCGTGCGCGCAGGGCCTTGAGGACGGTGAGACCGCCCACGCCCGAATCGAAGATGCCGATGGGAAGTTCTGCCGGGCTCAATGGGTCTCGCGCAGCTGACGACGCAGTATCTTGCCGACGTTGGACTTCGGCAGTTCGTTGCGGAACTCGATGTGCTTCGGCACCTTGTAACCCGTCAGGTACTTGTGACAGTGCGCGATGAGCTCCTCGGCCGTGAGGCTGGGGTCCTTGCGCACCACGAACAGCTTCACCACCTCGCCGGAATGCACGTCGGGCACGCCCACCGCGGCGCATTCGCGCACGCCCGGGTGCATCATGGCCACGTCTTCCACCTCGTTCGGGTACACGTTGAAACCGGACACCAGGATCATGTCCTTCTTGCGGTCCACGATGTAGACGAAGCCCTTCTCGTCCACCTTGCCCATGTCGCCGGTGCGCAGCCAGCCGTCCGGGGAGAGCACCTTGGCGGTCTCCTCCGGCTGGTTCCAGTAGCCGCGCATGACCTGCGGGCCCTTGAAGCAGAGCTCGCCCACCTCGCCCACGCCCAGTTCCTTGCCGTCGTCATCGCGGATGGAGAGATCGGTGGACGGGATCGGCAGGCCGATGCTGGCGTTGAAGTCCTTGAGATCCAGCGGGTTGATGCAGGCGGCGGGCGAAGTCTCCGTGAGGCCATAGGCCTCGACGATGGGCCGGCCGGTGACCTTCTTCCACTGCTCCGCCACCGCGCGCTGCACCGCCATGCCACCGCCGAGCGCCAGTTTGAGAGGCTTGAAGTCGAGCTGCTCGAAGCCCTGGGCGTGCAACAAGCCGTTGAACAGGGTGTTGACGCCGGTGATGACGCTGAAAGGGTACTTCTGCAGCGTCCTCACGAAATCCTTCATGTCCCGCGGGTTGGTGATGAGGATGTTCTTGCCGCCCAGCGTCATGAATACCATGCAGTTCGCCGTGAGCGAGAAGATGTGATACAGCGGCAGCGCCGTGATCACCACTTCCTTGCCGGGTTCCAGGCCCGTGCCCAGCCAGGCGGATGCCTGCAGCACGTTGGCGCACATGTTGCCGTGGGTAAGCACCGCGCCCTTGGATACGCCGGTGGTGCCGCCGGTGTACTGCAGGAAGGCGATGTCCTCATGGCCGACCGTCACCGGCTCCAGGTCGTAGTCGCCACCTGCTGCCAAGGCTTCCGGCAACCGGACGCTGCCGGGCAGCGCGAAGGGCGGCACCATCTTCTTGACGCGCTTGACCACGAAGTTCACCAGGCTGCGCTTCGGCTGCGGGAACAGGTCGCCGATCTGGGTGGTGACGATGGTGTCCAGGGCCGCGCAACCCTTCACGTCCTGCAAGGTATGCGCGAAGTTCTCCAGGATCACGATGCCGCGGGCGCCGGAATCGCGCAGCTGGTGCTCCAGTTCGCGGGCGGTATAGAGCGGATTGACGTTCACCACCGTCATGCCGGCACGCAGCACGCCGAACAGCACCACCGGATACTGCAGCAGGTTCGGCATCATGATGGCGACCCGGTCGCCACGCCGGAATCCCCTCTCCTGCTGCAACCAGGCGCCGAAGCGGGCGCTCAGGCGGTCCAGCTCGCCGTAACTCAGGGTGACGCCCATGTTCACGAAGGCAGGAAGCGCCGCGAACCGGGCGCAGTGCTCCTCGAAGACCTGTTTGATGGAGCTGTAACGGCCGACGTCGATCTGCGGTGGCACGCCCGCGGGGTATTGCTTGAGCCAGAGCTTCTCCACGGATCCCCCAGCGAATCTTCTGTGCCGGAATCATACCGCAGCGGCGGCATGTGGAGCCTTACAATAGGCGCATGGAGTCCACACCCAAGATCGCCTGGATCACCGGCGGCGGCACCGGCATCGGCCATGCGTTGGCGAGGCGTCTCGCCAACCAAGGCTGGAAAGTGGTCATCTCCGGACGCCGCCGTGACCCGCTCGAGCGCGCCGCCGCGGAGTTTCCCGAGGCCATCTTCCCCTGGCCGCTGGACGTGGCGGACCTGCCGGCCGTGCGTCAGGCAGTGGCGGGCATAGAAGCTACTTACGGCCCCATCGCCCTGGCGGTGCTGAACGCCGGGATATACCAGGCGGTGAAGCTGGACAGCTTCAAGGGCGAGATCTTCGCCACCCACATGCAGGTGAACTTCCTGGGTGCGGTGAACGGCATGGACGCGCTGCTGCCCTACATGCGCGCACGCCGCGCCGGGCATGTGGTGCTGGTGGCGAGCGTGGCGGGCTACCGCGGCCTGCCGCTGGCCTCCGCGTACGGCCCCACCAAGGCGGCGCTCATCAACCTCGCCGAGTCTTGCCGCTCCATGTTCGCGCGGGAGGGCTTGGTGATCTCGGTGTGCAACCCGGGATTCGTGGAGACGCCGCTCACCGAGCACAACGCCTTCCCCATGCCCTTCCTCATGCAGGCGGACGACGCGGCGGCGGCCCTGGAACGCGGCATCGCGAAACGCAAGTTCGAGATCGCCTTCCCCACGCGCTTCGTGCTGATACTCAAGCTGCTGCGGGCGCTGCCTTACTGGCTGTATTTCCCGATCATGCGCCGCATGACGGGCCGCTGAATCTGGTCCAGGCGTTTTTCCGTCCCTGGCACTTCAACGCGGCTTATGCCGGATGGAAAATCATGCCCCGCGGTACCGGAGGATCAC
>DATIVR010000008.1:0-8849 GCA_035465695.1 Gammaproteobacteria bacterium | reverse complement strand
AACAAATCATGGCCTATCGCACCCTCCTGCTCGCGTATGACGGCAGCAATGACGGCCGACGGGTGCTGCTGGAAGGCGCTGACCTCGCTAAGACCCTGAGCGCCAAGACCCACCTGCTGGCGGTGATCACCGAAAGATCCGGCGCAGCCTATGCCCAGAGCCTGACGTCCGCTTCGCCCATCGAACAGACCTTGACCTTCCGCACCACCGTGGACGAAGGAGTGGCCTTCTTCAGGAGCCGCGGCATAGAAGTGGAAGGCCATGTGGGGCGCGGCGAGCCTATCCGTGAGATCGCCAGGCTGGCAAAGGAGATATCTGCAGACCTGGTGGTGGTGGGTCATCGGCCGCATGGCGCGTTGGCCCGTTGGTGGACCACGCCATCCTGCGTATCGCTTCTGGATGATCTGCAATGCAGTGTGCTGGTATGCCGTCACGAGGAAAACCTGGAACGAGATGCTGCCGTGGGTCAGCGGATCTCCACCCAGGCGGGGACGTCGCGCCAGGACTCACCCAACTCCTGATCCAGTTCTGCGAACCTGGGTTCGAACTGTTCCACGAGCTTCCAGAAACGTCTTGAGTGGTCCAGATGCCGCGTATGTGACAGCTCGTGGATCACGAGATAACGTACCAGCTCCGGCTCCAGGAACAGCAGCTTGTAGTTCAGGCTGAGCGTGCCACGGGATGAACAACTGCCCCAGCGGCTGGTCTGGCCGCGGATCTGGATCCGTTTGTAGCTGAAGCCGGTGTACTGGCAGACCCGCGGGAGGTATGCCTCGAAATGCATGCGCGCCCGCTCCACCAGCCAGCGGCGCAATGCCTGCCTCGCCGAACTCTCGTGGCTCCCATCGTAATGCACGGTGAGTACACGGCCGCTGGATGTCACCCTGGCTCGGCCGCCATCCCGGCTGCGGTATTTCACTTCCCAATGCTCGCCCAGGGCCCGAAGTTCCATGCTCGTCGGCAGAGTCAGATGCGAATCCACGATCTGGACACGCATCCGCTCCCAGGTGTCACGGATCCATTGCCGATGCTTCGCGACGAAAGCCCGGGCGCGCTCGCGGCTCACGTGGCGCGGGATCACCACTTCGATGCCGTTCCAGGGCGTGATATGCACCTGCAATGACTTGGCGCGCGGGCTGCGGCGCCAGTGATAGGCGATATGGCTGTGCATCATCGCTCAAGACTCCGGGCAGGCAGGCCGGATCCTTCAGCTCAAGCCTGCCGCTTCTCCGCGTAGCCGTATTCCTCGCGCGCCGCGAGCACCGTCGACTCAGACTCGAATAGTTCGGGTAATACGAACTCGAACTCATGGCGGTGTACCGCGACGATATCGCCGTGCTTCAGAGCATGGTCGCCCGTCACCCGTTCGCCGTTGACGAAGGTACCGTTGATGCTGCCCTGGTCGGTGATCCAGAAGGAATGCCCACGACGCTCGATGAGCGCATGACTGCGTCCCACCGTGGGTTCGGCGGCCAACACGTATTGCACCTCGGGGTCGTAACCGGCGACGCGTCCGATCACCGTGGCCCTGTCACCCAGTTCGTAGCGCTTGATATCATTGGGATTGCTGATGTCGTAGAGCACTGCCTGCAAGCCATTGCTCTGGGATGAGTCCTCTTTAGCGGGCTTGGGAAGCACATTCTTGATGCCGCCCTTCTTCCACACATAGAAGCCACCGCCTCCCAGCAGGACCAGGAGCAGCAATATCGTCATTACGATCTGTAAGGTGCGCCAAGAATCGGCCTCAGCCTGCTGCATGTGGGTCAGGGGTGCGTTAAAGCTGAAGGTCTGGGGTACCGCCCGAGGCGCGGCAGACTGGAGATTGCCTACGTCCGCTGGCTGCGGTACCGGCTTGCCCGAGGTGAGGGTATCGCTGATCTGCTTGTAGATGGCGCCCAAGTCGCCGGCCTGATACGCGCGGTAGTAACCGGCGCCTGTCTTTTGCGCCAACTGTTGCAGCAGCTCGTAATCGGCCTGATCCGTGAAGGCGATGCCAAAGATCCGCACCCGCTTGGCCACCGCTTCCGGGATGAGGGACTGGATGATCCAGTGGATCTTGTCGCTGTCGCGCGAAGCATTGCCCACATCCACATAGCCATCGGTCATCAACACGATGCAGCGCAATGCGTCCGGCCTGCCATGCACATCCAGTTCGTACAGCGCCCGTTCCAGGGCCGCTCCGGTGTCGGTCCATTGGCCCTTGTAGTCCAGCTTGGCAACTGCCTGCTGCACCTGCAGCCGCGACCCATCATCCAATGGGGTCAGCGGCATCAGCAGGGTCGGGGTGGTGGAGAACTCGATGACCGAGACATTCACGTCGCCCTTGAGACTGGCGACGAAGTCCGTGACCGCCTTGCCGGCCAGCCGGCTGGGATCGTTGGCCTTCATGCTGCCGGAGTTATCCAGGACCACCACCACGTCCTGCGAGGCGAACGCAGGCAGGGCGAATGCCAGCCACAAGCCGGATACAGCCAGAAGACGCAGGACGCGATTCACGGACATGACCCCTTTAACCCTACCTGGCTTCATTGTAGCGGTCAGCGGGGTAAAACCGGAATGTAAAAGTCCTTCTGACACTGGGGGTTATGGAACCTTGTTAAAGGCGATTTTCCAGCCTCTTCAAGGGGATAGCAGCTAAAGCGTATAAAAATCCACCACTTCTTTCCCCGATGACCGTCTGATTTGTCTGCCCCCCCCTCACCCGGGATAATGCCGCGCCATGCCTGCTATCCTGGAAGTCCGAGGCCTCATCAAGCGCTATCCCGGCGTCACCGCCGTGGACGGCATCCAATTCGCCGTAGAGGCCGGAGAATGCTTCGGCCTGCTGGGCCCCAATGGCGCCGGCAAGACCACCACCGTCGAGATGATGGAAGGCATCACCGAGCCCAGCGCCGGCGAGGTCCGGTACCGGGACAAGCCTGTGGATAGCCGCTTTCGCCAGGCAGTGGGTATCCAATTCCAGTCCACGGCCCTCCAGGACTTCCTGACCGTCCGCGAGACCCTGCAGCTCTTCCGCAGCTTCTATACCAAGGGCTTGGACGTGGAGGAACTGGTGCAGATGTGCACGCTCCAGGAATATGTGGATCGCGACGCCCGCAAGCTCTCCGGGGGCCAGCGCCAGCGGTTGTTGCTGGCATTGGCCCTGGTGAACGACCCGGAGATCCTGTTCCTGGACGAGCCCACCACCGGCCTCGATCCGCAGGCACGCCGTAACTTCTGGGACCTCATCCGAGCCATCAAAGCCCGCAAGAAGACGGTGGTACTCACCACCCATTACATGGAGGAAGCATTCCTGCTCTGCGACCGTATCGCCATCATGGACCACGGACACATCATCGCCGAAGGCCCGCCCAACAAGCTCCTGGCCAAGCACTTCCACGACGTCATCCTGCAGCTGCCGAAGCAGGACGTCCGGATGAGCGCCGCGGAGCTGGGGATGGAGTTGCATGAGGCGGGCGACTATCTCGAAATCCAGACCGCCGATGTGGACGCCACATTGCAGCGGCTCATGCAGAAGAAGGTGCCTCTCGGCAGACTGCAGATCCGGGCACGCACCCTGGAGGACCTGTTCCTGGAACTCACCGGCAAGGAGCTTAGGGCATGATGCGGCGCTTCCTGGCGGTGCTGAAGGCACGCAACCTGGAATTCCTCCGTGACCGCTCGGCCCTGGGTTGGAACATCGTGCTGCCGGCACTCATCGTCATCGGTATGTGGTTCATCTTCTCCGGCGGCGACAAACCCCTGTTCAAGGTGGCGGTGGTGGACGGTGGGGTGCCGTTGCAGCAAGTGCAGTTGGCTTTCCTCAAGACCCGCTATATCGATTTCTACACCGTCACCGATCTCGACCAGGCGGAAGCCAAGGTGGCCCACAACCAGGTCGACATGTTGCTGGACACACGCGCCTTGTCCGCCCCGAGATACTGGGTGAATGAGACCTCACCCAAGGGATACATCCTCGAGAAGATCCTGGCTGGCGCGACCGACGCGCGCTATGTCCGCGGCACCGTCAGCGGCCGTGCCATCAACTATGTGGACTGGCTGATCCCCGGTGTGCTGGGCATGAACATGATGTTCTCATGTCTCTTCGGCGTCGGATACGTGATCGTCCGCTACCGCAAGAACGGCTTCCTCAAGCGACTGAATGCCACGCCCCTCAGGGCTTTCGAATTCATCGCCGCCCAGGTGACTTCGCGACTCCTGCTCATCATGAGCATCACCCTCATCGTGTTCATCGGCACCAAGCTGCTGATCCATTTCTATATGGCCGGCAACTACTGGCTGCTCCTGCTGGATGCGGTGCTGGGCGCGGTGTGCATGATCTCCCTGGGGTTACTGGTGGCGGCGCGGGTCGCCAGCGAGGAGTTCGCCGGCGGTCTCTTGAACCTCGCTTCCTGGCCCATGATGTTCCTCTCGGGCGTCTGGTTTTCCCTGGAAGGTTCACCTGCGTGGATACAGGACGTCGCCAAGGTCTTCCCTCTCACGCAGATGCTAGAAGGGGCTCGCAAGATCATGCTGGACGGAGCCGGCATCGGTGCCGTCTGGCCGCAACTCCTTTCCATGGCCTGCATGAGCACGTTGTTCCTTGCCCTGGGATCATTCGGGTTCAAATGGAAGAATGAGTAGGCTTAAGCCCTACTCCCGGACCGGACCGTCCCCATCTTCCCGTGATGACATCATTCCTCGATCGCTGGCGTGAGCGCCGCATCCTCAAGCGCCAGCCCATCGCCGAGCCGGACTGGCGCCAAGCCGTAGGCGGGTCCGAGGCTATCCGGCGCCTCAACGCATCGGATCAGGCACGCCTGCGGGTACTGGCCACCCTTCTGCTGCATGACAAGACCTTGGAGCCCGTGCAGGGACTGCAGCTGGACCCGGCGATGCGGACTTGGCTCGCGGCGCTGGCCTGCTTGCCGATCCTCAAGTTGGGTCTTCACTGGTACCGGGAGTGGCATTCCATCGTCATCTATCCGGACGCCTTCGTACCGGACAGGGAGACCGTGGACGCAGCCGGCGTAGTACACCGGCATCGGGTGCCCATGCATGGCGAGGCCTGGGAACGCGGACCCGTGATCCTGGCCTGGGATCCGGTAATCCATCCGGGTGGAGGCCACAACGTAGTCTTCCATGAGATGGCCCATAAGCTCGACATGCTGAACGGCGAAGCCAACGGCTTCCCACCCCTGCACGCGCGCATGGACCGGCTAGTCTGGGTGCGCGTGCTGGGTAGCGCCTACCGCCAGTTGGACCAGCGGGTCCGGGAGGGCTATCCGCCACCCTTGGATCCCTACGGCCTCGAGAGCCCGGGTGAGTTCTTCGCGGTCGCGAGCGAAGCGTTCTTCGAGTCGCCGAGGACCCTGCGCAACTTCTCGCCGGAGCTATACCAGCAACTCTGCCTCTTCTATCGACAACGGCCGCTGCCCGAGTAGCATCTCACAGCTGGCGTAGACTCGTCGCGATGGGCATGCGCACCGCGCGCACTGCCGGCAGCAGCCCACCCAGCAGGCCCATCAGCAGCGCGAAGATCGCGCCTTCTAACAGCAGTCCCGGCGTGACCCGGAAGGAGAAAGCGATCTGGGCGAAGTTGGAGCCCATGGTGCTCGTCTCTATGCCGTTGAACATCAGATAGGCCAGCACGCCACCGATGACGCCCCCGACCAGGCCCAGCAGCATGCCTTCCACCAGCACCGACAACAGCACCGGTGAACGGCCGAAGCCTATGGCCCTGAGCGTCGCGATCTCTGCGGCGCGACTCGACACCGAGTTGTACATGGTATTCACGGCGCCGAAGATGGCGCCGATGCCCATGAGGATGGCGATGGCGGTACCGGCGAAGGTGATGAAGGCATTCATGGCCTTGGACTGCTCGGCATAGAAATCCGTCTCCCGCTCTGCGCTCACGGTGATCTGCGGGTCACTGGCGAGGAAATCCTTGAATTGCTGGAAGTCGTTGGGCGACGCCAACTTCACGTATACCGACTCCAGCGAGCTGCCGCGCTTGTAGGCGGACTGCATCACGGTCAAGTCGCCCCACACCTCCGAGGCATAGACGCCGCCGTCATCGAACAGGCCCACCACCTTCCACTGATAGGGTCCGGAATGGACGATGTCGTTCAGGCGCAGACCCTTGTATTGGTGGGATGCACGCACTCCCACGATGACTTCATCCAGTCCCGGCTGGAAGTTACGGCCCTCCACCACCCGCACCTTGTCGTGCACCAGGAACGCGGCGGCATCCACGCCGCGGAAGGGCACGTTGGCGTCCGTGCCGCTATCAAGCTTGGGCATGCTGAGCTGCACCAGGAGTTCGTCCGAAACCATCGGTCCATCGGCCCCGGGCTTTATCCCGGGCGCCGATGCCACCTGCTTGGCATCGTTGACGCTGAGCACACTGTTCACTTCCGCGCCCGCGCCACCGCGCAGCACCACTGCCACGTCCGGCGAACCGGACTCACGTAAGGTGGCGTTGAACCCGTCCCGGATGGCGAACACCGCCACGAAGACCATGATGACCCCGGTGAATCCGATCACCGCCACCACGGATGAGTCCAGACGGGCCTTGAGGTTGCCGAGGTTGAGCATGCAGACGGTATAGAGCTGATAGATCCAGCGCATCTCAAGCCCTCCTCAGGGCTGTGGCCACCTGCAGGCGCATCGCCTGGATGGCAGGCAGCAGTCCGGCGAGCAGACCGAGGATCGCCATGAGGATTATGGCGAAGGCCATGTCGGTGGCCGGCGTGTGGAAGTCCTGCACGAAAGGCAGTTTGGAGCCGATGCCATTGGCCATGCCGGCGCCGAGCAGGATGCCCGATATGCCTCCCAAGCCCGTTACCAGCAGTGATTCCCCGAGCACCATGAGACCGACGCCGCGACGGCTGAACCCGAGTGCCTTCAACACCGCCAGTTCACTCACGCGTTCGCGGATGGATTGGGCCATGGTGTTGGCAATCACCAGCAGCATGCTGAACAACACTGCAGTGACGATACCGGTCACGATCTTGCCGATGTTACCGAGCATGGCGGCAAAACCTTCCACGAAAGCTTTCTCGGTGGAAGTCTTGGTCTCCGCGTCGGAATTGGCAAACATCTGGTCGATCTGTGCACTGATGGCGCCCGCCTTTTGCGGGCTGGCGATCTTTAGCATGAACATGCCTACCTGGTTGTTGCGGAAGGCGCGACTGTCGTCCAGATACTTGTAATGCATCAACAGCTGGTCACCGGCGCCACCATGGTAGATGCCGTCCACGGTGACGTCCCAGGTGCTGTTGCCTTGCTTGTCACGCCAGATATTCGAGCGCAACGGGAAATGATCTCCGACCTTCCAGCCGTAGCGCTTGGCCACCTCTTTGCCGATGAGCACGCCCTGGCGATCTTTGATCCAAGTCTGCGCCTGATCCGGCGGCACACTCATGTCGTCATGTACGCCGAGGAAGGTGTTCTCGTCCACGCCGAAGCCGGTGATGGGCTGGCGCGGATCCTGGAAATAGGCCCCCACCCACTCCTGCCAGGTGACCTGTTCCACGCCGGGTATCGTGGCGATGCGGTCAGCATAGTGGATCGGCATGGAGTTGATGAGCCCGACCCGGTTGGTGACGACCAGACGGTCGGCATCGGCCAGCTGCACGCCGCCGGTGAATGCCTGGTCCACTGCACCCAACACCGCGAACAACATGAAGGCGATGAACACCGACAGCAGCGTGAATATCGTGCGCACCTTGCGGCGCATCAGGTTGGCCCAGATGAGCGGCAGGTACTTCATTTCTCGGGCTCCGTGGAGAGTCTGCCCTTGTTCATGTACAGGATCCGGCGGGCACGCGCGGCCGCGTGTGGGTCATGGGTGACCATCACGATGGTCTTGCCTTGCTCGCGGTTCAGGGCCTGCAGGAGGTCGAGGATCTCATCGCCCGACTTGCGGTCCAGGTCGCCGGTCGGTTCGTCACAGAGCAGCAGCAACGGATCGCCGACGATGGCCCGGGCGATACCCACGCGCTGTTCCTGCCCGCCCGAAAGCTCCGAGGGCCTGTGCTTGGCGCGATCTGCGATGTTAGTGAGCGTCAGGGCCGCATGCACGCGGCGCTTGCGCTCGGAAGCCGAGAGGCCCGTGAGCAACAGCGGAAGCTCCACGTTGCGCTCCGCGGAGAGCACCGGCAGCAAGTGATAAAGCTGGAACACGAAACCGACATTCTGGGCGCGCCAGCGCGCCAGTTCCGATTCGCTGTAGCGCGCGATATCGGCCCCCTCGACGCTCAGAGAACCTGCCGTGGGCCGGTCGATACCGCCCAAGAGGTTCAGCAAGGTGGTCTTGCCGGAACCGGACGGGCCCATCAAGGCCAGGAAGTCGCCGCGCGGAATGCTAAGGGAAAGCTCCTGCAGCACCTGCACAGTCTCGCCTCCGCGTTGATAATCCTTGCGGATACCCTGCAACTCGACCAAAGGGGCATCCGTGGCGGGCCTGAGGGCGAGGTTGGCTACGCTCATCACTTGTCTCCTGTCAGTCATCAGGGCGCCGGCGCTTCGCGCACCCGAAGCCCGTCGCTCAAGGGTTTGTCCGAGGTGACGATCACCTTCTCGCCGCCGGCCACGCCGGCCAGCACTTCCACGTCCGAACCGGTGACAGCACCGACCTTCACGGTACGCCGCTCCACCTTGCCGTCGGCGAAGATGAAGACGTAGGGGGTCGCACCATCCTTATGGAGCGCCGCCTGCGGGATCATGATCCTGGGCGGCAATGCCTCGTCGCCGGTCACGGCATCACTCAGGAACCAGACCTGGATGGACATCTGCGGCAGGATGCGCGGATCCAGCTTGTCGAAACCCACACGCACCTTGACGGTGGCCTTGTCGCGGTCCGCGGT
>DATIVR010000007.1:0-7945 GCA_035465695.1 Gammaproteobacteria bacterium | reverse complement strand
TTCGCCATGATCATCGGCCTGTGCATCCTGCTCGGCTGGTTGATCACTCGATGACGGGAAACCAACGACGATGACCGGCCATTTCCCCATCCTGAGTCTCCTGTTGTGGCTGCCCATCCTGGGCGGATGCCTGGTGCTGCTGGCGGGCCGTGTGGCACCGCAGGCGGTGCGCTGGCTGTCGCTGCTGGTGTCCCTGGTGGTGTTCGCCGCCAGCGTGCCGCTGTGGACGCAATTCGACACCACCACGGCGGCGATGCAGTTCACCGAGAAGCTGCCCTGGATCTCCACCTTCAACGTCTATTACGCCCTGGGTGTGGACGGCATCTCCATGCCGCTGATCCTGCTCACCACCTTCGTCACCGTGCTGGTGGTGATCGCGGGCTGGGAAGTGATCCAGTTCAAGACCGCCCAATACATGGCGGCGTTCCTGATCCTGGAAGGCCTCATGGACGGCGTGTTCGCATCCATGGACGGCATGCTGTTCTACGTGCTGTGGGAGGCCATGCTCATCCCGATGTTCCTGATCATCGGCGTGTGGGGCGGGCCGCGGCGCGTGTACGCGACCATCAAGTTCTTCCTCTATACCTTCCTCGGCTCCGTGTTCATGCTGGTGGCCATCATCTACATGTACCTGAAGGCGGGGAGCTTCGACATCCAGGGCTTCCAGGCCCTGCAGCTCGGCTTGCAGCCGCAGATCCTGATCTTCATCGCCTTCCTGCTGGCCTTCGCGGTGAAGGTGCCCATGTGGCCGGTCCACACCTGGCTGCCGGACGCGCATGTGGAGGCGCCCACGGGCGGCTCGGTGATCCTGGCGGCCATCATGCTGAAGATGGGTGGTTACGGCTTCCTGCGCTTCAGCCTGCCCATCACGCCGGATGCGAGCCACGCGCTGACCTGGCTGGTGGTGGGTCTGTCGCTCACCGCCATCGTCTACATCGGTTTCGTCGCCATCGTGCAGACCGACATGAAGAAGCTGGTGGCGTACTCCTCGGTCGCGCACATGGGTTTCGTGACGCTGGGGTTCTTCCTGATCTTCGCCATCTTCGAGCACACCGGCAGCCTCAACGGCACCGTGATGGGCGTGGAGGGCGGCATGGTGCAGATGGTGTCGCACGGCTTCATCTCCGGCGCCTTGTTCCTCTGCGTCGGCGTGCTGTATGACCGCCTGCATACCCGCGACATCAATGCCTACGGCGGCGTGGTGAACGTGATGCCGGCGTTCGCCTTCTTCATGGTGTTGTTCGCCATGGCCAATTGCGGCCTGCCCGGTACCTCCGGTTTCGTGGGTGAGTGGATGGTGATCCTCTCGGCCATGCGCGCCAACTTCTGGGTGGCGTTCCTGGCGGCCTTCACCCTGTTCCTGGGCGCCGCGTATTCGCTGTGGCTGGTGAAGCGCGTGATCTACGGCCATGTCGGCAACGACCACGTGGCCGGGATGAAGGACCTCAACCAGCGTGAGTTCATCGTCCTGGGCCTGTGCGCGATCCCGGTGGTGGTGCTCGGCTGCTGGCCAGCGCCGCTCCTGGACGTGATGCACGTTTCCGTCGCCAACCTGGTGCACCAAGTGGCCCAGACCAAACTCGCGGTGACCCCATGAGCTTCGAGATGCCGCAGTTCCTGCCCGCCATCCCCGAACTGTTCCTGCTAGGGATGATCTGCTTCATCCTGGTGGTGGACGTGTTCCTGTCCGATGCCCACCGGCTAGTGACCTATTGGCTGTCGCTCGCTTCGGTGGCGGGTACCGCGTGGCTCACGGTGGCGGTGGCGCAGCAGGGCAGCCTGCTCACCTTCGGCGGCATGTTCGTGAATGACGCCATGGGCAACGTGCTCAAGCTCTTCACCTACCTGACTGTCGCGGTGGTGTTCATCTATTCGCGCGACTACCTGCGTGACCGCGGGCTGTTCAAGGGTGAGTACTACATCCTGGGCCTGACGGCGCTGTTGGGCATGATGATCATGATCTCGGCCCACAACATGCTGGTGGTGTACCTGGGGCTGGAACTCAACTCGCTCTCGCTCTATGCCATGGTGGCGCTGGACCGTGAATCGCCGGTGGCCTCCGAGGCCGCCATGAAGTACTTCGTGCTGGGGGCCATCGCTTCCGGCATCCTGCTCTACGGCATGTCGCTGCTCTATGGCGCCACGGGCACGCTCGATATCACGGGCCTTGGCGTGCGCATCGCCGCCAACCCCGGTTCCAACCTCGCCACGCTGTTCGCCTTGGGATTCATCGTGGTGGGGTTGTGCTTCAAGCTCGGCGCCGTACCGTTCCACATGTGGGTACCGGACGTGTATGAAGGTTCACCCACTTCCGTGACCCTGTTCATCGGAAGCGCACCGGAGATCGCCTCCTTCGCGCTGTTCATGCGCCTCTTGGTGGAAGGCCTGGGCGGCTTGCACGTGCAGTGGCAGCCGCTGCTGATCGCGGTGTCGATCCTCTCCATGGCCATCGGCAGCATCGTCGCCATCGCCCAGAGCAACCTCAAGCGCATGCTGGCCTACTCGACCATCGGCCACATGGGCTTCCTGCTCTTGGGCATCCTGGCGGGGACCGGCACCGGCTACCAGGCGGCCATGTTCTATACCCTGAGCTACGTGGTGATGGCCACCTGTGCCTTCGGCATGATCCTGTTGCTCTCGCGCAAGGGTTTCGAGTCGGAGCGCCTCGACGACTTCAAGGGCCTGAACGAGCGCAGCCCGTGGTTCGCGGCCATGATGCTGGTGGTGATGTTCAGTCTGGCGGGCGTGCCGCCGTTCGTGGGTTTCTTCGCCAAGCTCTACGTATTGCGGGCCGTGATCGACGCCGGGCTCACCTGGGTGGCCATCGCGGCGGTCATCTTCTCCATCATCAGCGCCTTCTACTACCTGCGCATCGTGAAACTCATGTACTTCGATCGGGCGCCGGCCAATGCCAAGAGCCTGAAGGCGGAGTTCGACCTGCGCTGGCTGTTGTCGGGCAACGGCCTGGCCATCCTGCTGCTGGGGGTACTGCCGGGTCCGTTGATGGCGCTGTGCGCGAGAGTGATCACGTTCTGACGGCGCCTGAAACTGCGGTGCTACGTAGCATTTCCGCTACAAAACCTTGAAAAACAGGGTCTTTTGCTATATATTTCCTGTCCGCCGGGTGCGGGGTGGAGCAGTCTGGCAGCTCGTCGGGCTCATAACCCGAAGGTCGTAGGTTCAAATCCTACCCCCGCTACCAATAAATCAATGACTTAGGTAGCATTGCTACAGAAGTTCTTGGATGCAGGACCCCGGATAGGGGTTTTTTTGTGTCCTAGCGTAAGGCCCTCGCCAGAAGAGCCGCGCGAGACCCCGGGCAAGCCGGGGTTTTTCGTCTTAGACGCACCGCGGTTCCGCGGCAGCGGGTTGGGAATGGGCCTTGGGCCCATTTTTCGTTTCTAGGAGGCGAGTCCGGACCTGCGCCGGACTCGCCGAGTCTGAAAATCCCAGGGACGGGATTTTCAGACGAAATAGTTTAGGAGCACGCAGCACGTGCGCGAGAAGTTGATCGGATTGTTGGAAGCGCCCATCCAGGCGCTGGGATACGAGGTGGTGGAACTGGAGTTCCACCCCCAGGGCCGTGGCGGCTTGCTCCGGGTCTACATAGACAAGGAGGGCGGCGTCACGGTGGACGACTGCGAGGTGGTGAGCCGGCAGGTGAGCGCCATCCTGGACGTGGAGGACCCGATCCCGGGGCACTACACCCTCGAGGTGTCATCGCCGGGACTGGACCGGCCGCTCCGGAAGGGCGCGGACTATGCGCGCTTCGCCGGGGAACGGGCCAAGGTGGAACTGACGTTGCCTGTCGAAGGGCGGCGGCGCTTCACCGGCACCCTCAAGGGGTGCGAGGCGGAAGAGGTGTTGATCGAGGTGGACGGTGTGTTGCATCGCCTGCCGCTGGGCGGCATCGCCAAGGCGAAGCTGGACCCCGAATTTTGAACCGGACTGCAAACATTCGATCGGAAGATAGAGCCATGAACAAAGAGATACTGCTGGTGGTCGATGCCGTCTCCAACGAGAAGGGCGTGGACAAGAACGTGATCTTCGAGGCGCTGGAAGCGGCGCTGGCCTCCGCCACGCGCAAGAAGCACGGCGGCGACATCGATGCACGCGTCTCCATCGATCGCCAGACCGGCGAGTACGACACGTTCCGCCGCTGGGTGGTGCAGCCCGATGATGCGGTGCTGGAATCGCCGGATCGCGAGATCCGCCTGATGGATGCGGTGGACGTAAAACCGGACATCCAGGTGGGCGAGTTCATCGAAGAGCCCATGGCCTCGGTGCCGTTCGGCCGCATCGGTGCGCAGACCGCCAAGCAGGTCATCGTGCAGAAGGTGCGCGAGGCCGAGCGTGCCCAGGTGGTGGATGCCTACCAGGGCCGCGTGGGCGAGCTGGTCACCGGTCTCGTGAAGCGCGTGGAGCGCGGCAACGTATACATCGACCTCGGCAACAACGCCGAGGCCTTCATCCCCCGCGAGGACATGATCCCCCGCGAGGCGGTGCGCACCGGTGACCGCATCCGCGGCTACCTGAAGGAAGTGCGCGCCGAAGTGCGCGGTCCGCAGCTGTTCGTCAGCCGCACCACTCCGGCCTTCCTGATCGAGCTGTTCAAGCTCGAGGTGCCGGAAGTGGGCCAGGGCCTCATCGAGATCAAGGGCGCAGCCCGCGATCCGGGTGCCCGCGCCAAGGTGGCGGTGATGAGCCACGACTCGCGCATCGACCCGGTCGGCGCCTGTGTCGGCATGCGCGGTTCGCGCGTGCAGGCCGTGTCCAACGAGCTCTCCGGCGAGCGCGTGGACATCGTGCCGTTCGACGAGAATCCGGCGCAGTTCGTGATCAACGCCATGTCCCCGGCCGAGGTGATCTCCATCACCATGGACGAGGAAGCCAAGAGCATGGACATCGCGGTCGCGGAAGATAACCTGTCCAAGGCCATCGGCCGCGGCGGTCAGAACGTGCGCCTGGCGAGCCAGCTCACCGGCTGGGAGCTCAACGTCATGAGTGAGGCCCAGGCGACGCAGAAGACCGAGGCCGAGGCCCAGGCACTGCAGAAGCTGTTCATGGAACAGCTGGACGTGGACCAGGACGTGGCCGGCATCCTGGTGCAGGAGGGTTTCTCCAGCATCGAGGAGATCGCCTACGTGCCCACGGCGGAACTGCTCAACATCGAGGAGTTCGACGAGGCGACCGTGGAGGAACTGCGCGGCCGCGCCCGCGACGTGCTGTTGACGCAGGCCATCGCCAGCGAAGAGCAGGTGGGCGACAGCGAACCCGCCCAGGACCTCCTGGACATGGACGGCATGGACCGTGGCCTGGCCTTCAAGCTGGCCGCCAAGGGCATCCGCACCATGGAAGAGCTGGCCGAGCAGGCCGTCGAGGACATCAAGGACATCGACGGCCTGGACGAGGCCCGCGCCGCTGCATTGATCATGACCGCCCGCGCGCCCTGGTTCGCCGGCGAGCAGCAGGGTTGAGAGAGAGCGGCAAGTAAGAGCAGGCAGGAGAGATCATGGCACAGGTCACCGTTAGACAATTGGCTGATGTCGTCGGCACGCCCGTCGATCGCCTGCTCACGCAGCTCGCCGAGGCCGGCATCCAGGTCGGCGACCCGGACGCCGCCATCAGCGACGACCAGAAGATGCAGCTGCTCACGCACCTGCGCCAGAGTCATGGCGAGAACTCGTCGAGCGAGCCGCGCAAGATCACCTTGAAGCGCCGCAGCGTCTCCGAGATCAAGGTCTCGGGTTCCCAGGGCCGCGCCAAGACCGTGAGCGTGGAGGTGCGCAAGCAGCGCACCTACGTGAAGCGCAGCGCGGTGATGGAAGAAGAGGCCAAGCGCCGCGCCGAGGAGGACGCCGTCCGCCAGGCCGAGCTCGACGCCCAGCGCGCCGAGGAAGCCAAGCGCGCCGCCGAGAAGAAGGCGGTGGATGACGCCAAGCGCGCCGTCGAGGAGCAGGAACGCAAGGCCAAGCAGGACGAAGAGGCCAAGCGCAAGCAGGAGGCCGAGAGCCATGCGCGCGCCGAAGCCGAGCGCCGGCGCGCCGAGGCCGACGCCCGCCGCGAGGCGGATGAGGAAGACCGCCGCATGCGTGCCGCGCTGCCCAAGGGCAAGCCGGGCACGCCGGCCGCCCCAGCACCCGCCGCCGCGGCGCCAGCCGGCACCGAGGCTCATACGCGGTACGGGCGCGCCGAGCTGCATGTCGCCGGCGGACTGTCCAACAAGCGCAAGGGCAAGAAGCCCAGCGGCAAGAGCCGCACGCCGGTCAACGTGCAGATGGAGGCCAAGCATGCCTTCGAGAAGCCGGTGGCCCCGCAGGTGCGTGAGGTGCAGATCCCCGAGACCATCACCGTGGGCGAGCTGGCCCAGCGCATGGCTGTGAAGGCCAACGAGGTCATCAAGATCATGATGGGCATGGGCGCCATGGCCACCATCAACCAGATCATCGACCAGGAGACTGCCGCCATCGTGGTGGTGGAGATGGGCCACACGCCGAAGCTGCTCAAGGAGAGCGACCTCGAGGACAAGATGCTGCAGGCCAAACCTGCCGAGCAGGGCGAGGAAGTCGGGCGTGCCCCAGTGGTCACCATCATGGGCCACGTGGACCATGGCAAGACCTCGCTGCTGGACTACATCCGCAAGACCCGGGTCGCGGCCCGCGAGGCCGGCGGCATCACCCAGCACATCGGTGCCTACCATGTACAGACGCCGAAGGGTGCCATCACCTTCCTCGACACCCCGGGCCATGCGGCGTTCACCGCCATGCGCGCCCGCGGCGCCAAGGTGACGGACATCGTGGTGCTGGTGGTGGCGGCCGATGACGGCGTGATGCCGCAGACGGTGGAGGCCATCAACCACGCACGCGCCGCCGAGGTGCCGATCGTGGTGGCCATCACCAAGAGCGACAAGCCGGAAGCCAACTTCGACAAGGTGCGTACCGAGCTCTCGCAGCACCAGATCATCTCGGAGGAGTGGGGCGGCGAGAACATCTTCGTGCAGGTCTCGTCCAAGACCGGTGCCGGTGTCGACAAGCTGCTCGACTCCATCAGCGTGCAGGCCGAGGTCATGGAGCTGAAGGCCGTGGCCGAAGGTCCCGCCACCGGCTTCGTGCTGGAGTCCAGCTTGGAGAAGGGCCGCGGCGCGGTCGCTACCGTGCTCGTACAGAAGGGCAAGCTCAAGACCGGCGATATCCTGCTCACCGGCCATGAGTTCGGCCGCGTGCGCGCCATGTTCGACGAGGCCGGCGAGCGCATCGACGAGGCTGGCCCCTCCATGCCGGCGCAGGTGCTGGGTCTCTCCGGCACACCCAATGCGGGTGACGAGGCGCTGGTGGTGACCGACGAGCGCAAGGCGCGCGAAGTCGCACTGTACCGCCAGGGCAAGTTCCGCGACGTGAAGCTGGCGCGCGCCCAGGGCGCCAAGCTCGAGGATGTGTTCCAGCAGATAGCTGACGGCCAGAAGACCCTCAACTTGTTGGTCAAGACCGATGTGCAGGGCAGTGCCGAGGCGCTGCGCGATGCGCTCACCGGCCTGTCCACCGACGAGATCAAGGTCAAGGTCATCGCCAGCAGCGTGGGCGGCATCACCGAGTCCGACGCAAACCTGGCGGCCGCCTCCAAGGCGGTGATCATCGGCTTCAACGTGCGCGCCGATGCCGGTGCGCGCCGCATCGTCACCGAGTCCGGCGTGGACCTGCGCTACTACAGCGTGATCTACGAAGCCATCGACGACGTGAAGAAGGCCATGAGCGGCATGCTCGGCACCGAGATCCGCGAGCAGATCGTCGGTCTCGCCGAGGTGCGCGACGTGTTCCGCTCCTCGAAGATCGGCGCCATCGCCGGCTGCCTGGTGGTGGAAGGCTACGTCAAGCGCAACAATCCGATCCGCGTGCTGCGCAACGAGGTGGTGATCTTCCAGGGTGCCCTGGAGTCCCTGCGCCGCTTC
>DATIVR010000006.1:0-10957 GCA_035465695.1 Gammaproteobacteria bacterium | reverse complement strand
ATGGCTGTCCTTCACGCGAAGCCCGAATCTGTCCGCGCGCTTGATCACATGGAAGCTGACGCTGCCCACCGTGAGCGTCGTGGGACCGGCGGTTCCCGCGTCTGCATCGTTCATCATCTGGATGGTGCTGACAGGTTTGCCGTCACTGGTCACCTGCACGCCCCTGGCCGCGGTGAAGCTGACGGCTTTCCCGTCGAAGTCGAAATGACCCATCTGCGAGGGGAAGCCCGGTGCATCGAGTTTGAGCGCATTGTCTGCGCTGCTGCCGAAACTGTTGCTGCCCGGCTGCAACCAATAGAGACCCACCAGCGTAGTCCAGCCATCCGGACCGGTGAGCTTCCTCAGGCGCTCGGCGCGCCAGGCATCGATATCTTGCTGATAGACCACCGGATCCACCTGGGTACGTGTTTGTGGCAAGCGTTCAGAAGAAGCTCGCAGATAGCGGCTGAGCCGAATGTCTTCGCGGACAGGCAGCAGTCTAGCAAAGGCCACAAGACTGGTTCAGACCATGATCCGCGTTGCAGGTTCAGTCAGGAGGGTACGGTGCATGCCGTCTTCGCAACATCGCCACGGGCCAAAAGACCGTTCTCAGACGTCGTGGAACGCCCAGTGCCACGGCTCGTAGTTGATGCCGTGCGGATTATCGCGGGGGTAAGAGAGCCGGAAACCGTGTTCGCCGGCGTGCCTGGTCAGCCACGTATAGGCCACGGTCGTCTCGAAGCCCACCTCCAATGGCTGGGACTCGGGAGTGCTCAGGTCCAGGGCGCGGCCGGTGTGATGCTCGCTGTAGCCCGGCGCGGCATTGATCTTCAGCACATCGGCGATGGCCATGCCCCGGTCCAGCTTGCGCCGGATCAGCGCCGCCTGGTAATCCACGCTGCGGAAGGCCGATACCACCAGCAGTTGCACGCCGTCCCGTGCTGCCGCCGCCTGCATGCGCTGCCAGGCCGCGGCAGCCCGCGGTGCGAGCTGCTGCTCGCGGGCCAGGATATCGCTGCCGATGCTGACGAGCTCCTTGGCCTCCTCGCAGAGCGGCAACTGGCGCCGCTCGCCGTAGTCCGCCGGGATGCCGAATTCCGCGTGCAGCGCGGCGATGGCCGCGCGGTAATCCGGTGCGGCCTTGACCCCGGGCAGGAGGGCGGTGTTCACGTCAGTGCTTCTGGTAGGTGCCTATCAATTGCGCTTCGCCCAACACGTGCCCCTTCATGGCAGCCAGGAGCTGGGCCTTGTCGGGATTGTGCAGGTCAGGCAAGACCACGTCCAACGCGTACAGTTTGTGGAAGTAACGATGCCGTCCGATGGGCGGGCAGGGACCGGTGTAGGCCGCTTGGCCCGTGTCGTTGGCGCCCGCGTGCGCGCCACCCGGCAGGTCCTTCGAAGCGTCTTCCTTCAGCCCCATGACATCAGGCGGGATGTCGTAGATCACCCAATGCACAAAAGTGCGCTGCGGGTTGGCCGGATCCGGCGCATCCGGGTCATCGATGATGAGCGCGAAGCTCTTGGTGCCCGCCGGTGCGCCACTCCACTTGAGCGGCGGTGACACGCTCTGGCCTTCGCAGGTGAAGCGCGGGTCCATGGGGGCCTGGTTCTTGTACGCGGTAGAACTGAGTTGGAAGCGTGTCTGTTGCATGTCGGCACCTGCTGCCGCGGCACTGATGCTCTCCAGGCATGAGGCGGCGAGCAGCGTGCGGCGATCGAAGAAGGAATGGCTGTCCATGCAGGAAGTATAGGCGCTGGCCAGCCGCTCAATCCTTGAGGAATATCATCTTTCGCCAGATCTGGTGCCCGGTGAAGGCGTGGAGAACCGCGGCCCCCACGTGCAGCACGAGATAGGTGGGTATCCAGACCGACGCAGCCTGATGCAATTCCATCACGTCGTGCAACCAACCGGTGGCGCGCTGTCCCGGCACGATGAGGATCGACATGAGCGTGCCCGAGGCGCCCTGCCAGGTGAAGAGCAACAGCCCCAGACCCTGCACCACGGCGTTCAGACCGCGGTGCGTCACCGGCTCAGGCATGCGGAAGCGGAACAGCGCGCGCAGGTCGGCGCCCGCCGCCGCGAGCCGCTCGCGGGTGTAAGGCAGCCACGTGCTGAAACGCGACTCGCGCGGTCCGAAGAAACCCCAGATCAGCCTCAGCGCCAGGAAGCCGGTGAAGATGAGGCCCACGTACATGTGCAGCGTATAACCGGAGTGATCCGGCTTGCGATAGTCGCCGGCGTCTTCACCTATCCACCACGCCCATACGCCGAACACCAGCAGGCCGAGATGGAAGATGCGGGTGGGGATGTCGAGTTTCGGCTCGGTCTTTTGCATGGGAGCGCCTTGGCCTCGTTTTTCGCAGAATTCAGTCTAACGCCAGCAGCGGTGTCAGCCCTTGACCCAAGTCAATGCCGTTGGGGCCGCGCGCCCAGGATACGCGCTGGCAGGAACAGCAGGGTGCGCAAGAGCTCGAACACCGCGTCCACGGTGATGCCCACCAGGCGGAACGGCAGCAACAACAGCCAGATGAAGGGATAGAGGATCAGGACCACCAGCGCCAGGGGCCAGCACAGGATCAGCAGGATCAGCCAGAGGACCACGCTGTTGAAGGTGCGCATGGCCTCCAGCGTAGCATGGCGCTGGTCACGGGGTCTGGGCGGCGGGCGGCTTGGAGATGCTCCCGACCACGGGGATCTGCGGATCCCGCTCGATGGTCTCCTGGGCGCTGAAGGCCCGCCACTTTCCGTTCTCCTTGAGGAACACGTCGGTGAAATGCACCTTGAGGCTGAACGAGTGGTCATCCGCCTCCACCGTGTTCTTGCCGGTCACCACCCCCACGTAGCCACGCACCCGCACCTGCAGGTCGCTCAAGGTCTGGTGCGTCTTCATGGGCGTGGTCTTGCCGGTGGCGCTCTGCGCCGCCATCACCACCGACTTCCCGCGCACCTGGCCATACCAGGTCACGTCCACGAAGTCGTCGCGCAGGATGTCGTCCAGGGTCTTGCGGTCATCCGCGATGCCGGCGTCGAGCCAACGCTGCTCCAGGTCGAGCAACTGCTGCTCATCGCTGGTGGCTTTAGGTGCTGGCGTCGTGGCCGGTGGATCGGCGAAGACCGGTGCTGCAGCGAGACCGACGATGAGGATGAGAAGGGCAGCGCGCATAAATGCCTCCATGCAGGCGTTCGCGTGAGCTCAGCATGCCACGCCGCGCCGTGCGGCGGGTAAAATGGCGCATGGACGTCTCCGGAATACTGGATAAGTTGAATCCCGCCCAGCGGGAGGCCGTGACGGCCGAGGCCCGGCCCACCCTGGTGCTGGCCGGGGCCGGCAGCGGCAAGACCCGGGTGCTGGTGCACCGCATCGCCTGGCTCATGCAGGTGGAGCAGGTGTCACCTTATGGCATCCTGGCCGTCACCTTCACCAACAAGGCCGCCGGCGAGATGCGCGGCCGGGTGGAGAAGCTCCTGGGTGGCTCCGCCGGCGCCATGTGGATCGGCACCTTTCACAGCATCGCCCATCGCCTGCTGCGCCAACACTGGCGTGAGGCGGGACTGCCCCAGGGCTTCCAGATCCTGGATTCCGAGGACCAGCACCGCCTCATCAAGCGCCTGCTCAAGAACCTGGAGCTGGACGAGTCGCGCTATCCGCCGCGCCAGGCCCAGTGGTTCATCAACTCGAGGAAGGATGAGGGCCTGCGTGTCCGCAACCTGCCTCCCAGCGAGGATCCTTTCCAGGCCACCCTGGTGAAGGTCTACAAGGCCTACGAGGAAGCCTGCGAGCGCGGCGGCCTGGTGGATTTCGCCGAGCTCCTGCTGCGCGCCCATGAAATCTGGCTCAAGAATCCGCCGCTGCTGGAGCACTATCGGCGCCGTTTCCGCCACATCCTGGTGGACGAGTTCCAGGATACCAATGCCATCCAGTATGCCTCGGTGCGCATGCTGGCCGGCGAACAGGGCATCCCCTTCGTGGTGGGTGACGACGACCAATCGATCTATGCCTGGCGCGGCGCCAAGATCGAGAACATCCTGCGCTTCGAGAAGGACTTCCCCGGCACCCGGGTGATCAAGCTGGAGCAGAACTACCGCTCCACCGGGAACATCCTCAAGGGTGCCAATGCGCTGATCTCCCACAACTCCACGCGCCTCGGCAAGAACCTTTGGACCGACGGCAGCGACGGCGCACCCATCAAGGTCTATGCCGGCTACAACGAGCAGGACGAAGCCATGTTCGTGCTGGAGCGCATCAAGCAGTGGCAGGAGGCGGGCGGCGTACGCCGCGACATCGCCATCCTGTACCGCTCCAATGCCCAGTCCCGCGTCTTCGAAGAACGGCTGATGCTGGAAGGCATCCCTTACCGGGTCTATGGCGGCCTGCGCTTCTTCGAGCGCCAGGAGATCAAGGACGCGCTCGCCTACCTGCGCCTCATCGAGAATCGCAACGACGATTCCTCCTTCGAACGGGTCATCAATGTGCCGGCCCGCGGCATCGGCTCCAAGAGCGTGGAGCTGTTGCGCGACGTGGCGCGCCGCGACGGCATCTCGCTCTGGCAGGCGCTGGCCGCCGTGGTGGCGGACAAGCAGCAGCCGGCGCGGGTGACCGGCGCGCTCGCGAAATTCGTGAAGCTCATGGACGACATGGAGATGCAGGTGCGGGGGCTGCAGTTGCATGAGCAGGTGGACCAGATGCTCACCCAGAGCGGGCTCACTGACCACTACCTCAAGACCGAGAAGGGCGAGCGCGGCGAGGCGCGGGTGGAGAACCTGCAGGAACTGGTGAGCGCCGCCCGCGGCTTCGTGCCGGAAGTGCTGGAAGGCATGACCGCGCTCTCGGCGTTCCTTTCGCACGCAGCATTGGAGGCGGGCGAGGGGCAGGCCGAAGCCTGGGAGGACTGCGTGCAATTAATGACCTTGCACTCGGCCAAGGGACTCGAATTCCCCATCGTGTTCATCTGCGGCCTGGAGGACGGACTCTTCCCCCACGAGCGTTCCGCCGATGACTTGGAAGGACTCGAGGAGGAGCGCCGCCTCTGCTACGTAGGTATGACCCGTGCCATGCGCGAACTGTATATGACCTATGCCGAGCAGCGCCGGCTGCACGGCGTGGACAACTACGGCGTGCCCTCGCGATTCCTGCGCGAGCTGCCGCCGGAGCTGGTGGAGGAGATCCGCCCCCGGGTGCAGGTCACCCGACCGTACACGGCACCTCTGAGCGCCATCGCACGCAGTTCCGTGCCCAGTGCGCCGGCCATGCACCTGGGGCAGCGGGTGCGGCACCCGACCTTCGGTGAGGGCGTCGTGCTGGACTATGAAGGCGATGGCGCCCATGCCCGGGTACAAGTGAACTTCAAGTCGGCGGGATCGAAGTGGTTGGTGATTGCTTACGCGAATCTGACCACGCTGTGAGATGACTTCCTGTCGTGTTCCGCGCCCCTCCCGGGGCGCGGGCGACCTTTGTCTTGTCAAAAGTCGCCAAAACCGCCCTGCCGGGTGAGCCGCGCAGCGGCGAACGCGAGGCAGGATGCCGAGCTGGAATGGCGCCAGGGATGGATGAGTATCTCCAATCGTCCTTGATGCGCCTTCAGCCTCGCCTTCCGTGGCTCGGCGTTCGGCGTATCCGCCTCACCTTGCTCGCTGCGATGCTCGGCGCGCGCTACGGCGGCAAGAGCAAGAGACGCGAGTTCTTACCCACCCCTTGGAGGCCGCCGAGCACCGCAGCGAACAAGGTCAGCCCGCAGGGACGAAAGCAGGATGCCGAGTCCGCGCGAAGGGCCAGGGATGGCCCGTGAGCGCGGCTCCGTAGTTCGCGAGGCGCGCAGGGAACCGCGTAGCGGCGGCCAACGGGGGCGCCCTTTCTTTTAGCCCCTTTTCTTTGGGCGAGCAAAGAAAAGGGGCCCAGTGCGCGTGGAACGCGCGCTCTTGAACATTCTTCAGGATGTAGTCGTCTAACTGAGTTAGTTCTCAGGCTTACCCACATCGACGTCGTTCAGCGACGCCGAGTAATCCGTCGCGAGCACCGCCCGCGCGGCCTTCTCATCACCTCGCGCAACCCGCAGCTTGATGCCGCCGAGCGCGATGGAATACAGCCAATCCATCTGCACCATGTTCTCGTCGAAGAGTTGCGCGTCGATGCCTTCCGCCGCCAGGCGGCCGAGCGCGATGTGGGCATCGACGGGCTTGTCGTAGGTCGCGACGGTGACGAATTCATCCATGGCGGAAGCAGGATCCGATTCGCGGGGGACGAGGGGCTCCGCATCCTCCCCCGAGGACCGCAGGAACAGGCTGACTAGGACGGCGATGCTGACC
The DNA here is from genome assembly GCA_035465695.1 of Gammaproteobacteria bacterium. Classification (GTDB taxonomy): domain Bacteria; phylum Pseudomonadota; class Gammaproteobacteria; order Natronospirales; family REEB76; genus DASUBN01. Next base: position 4,674 of record DATIVR010000006.1, on the reverse strand, counting down.
ACGGGTTGCTCCCGCGTCTGCCGGATGGCCTTAAGGAAAGATTAGAGCATCCGTGGGGCAAGCGGGAGGCTTGCAACCAGAAGCGGTTTGCAGGACGGCCGGACTGAGGCCCCTCAGCGCCGGGAGCGCCGGAATGGGGGAGGAGTTCCCGGGCTATGCCCGGGAACGACGAGTCCTGGGAGGATTAGGGAAGATTGAAAGGCTGACGTGGCGCCCGGAGCGCCACCCGCGAAGGGAAGCCGGGTCCGGGGGCTTGGGTATGCCACCACGGTTACGGCGCCGGGAGCGCCCGGATGCTGAGGAGCGTCAGGGTTCACCCCGGACGCGAACGATTCCATGGCAAGCCCAAGGATGGGCTTGCCGGGAAGGAAATAAAAAAGAACCCCGGCGGCAAGGGGATACCGCCGGGGAGAGCCTTCTTGGCTGGAGGTGACTGGTGCGCTACTAGCACCATCGATGGGCCCGCGTCCTTGCTCCTTACCCGGCCCCGGTCCTCGTACATCCTTGTCCCGCCATCCATGGCGGATCAGGCAGGAGCTAATTTCCTCCCTTTGGCCTCTTCGGGATGCCAGCCATTGCCGACACGGAGTGTAGGACGAATCCTACAAACCCCCGGACCCCCCGTGGCACAAGGGGTCTCGGGCTAGAATGGCTGCGGCCCCTAAAAGTCATCCGAGAGATCTCCATGCTGGAGCACCGCCCCATGGCCGACTTCTATCCCGTGCTCGAGCCCTATGCCACCCATCGGCTTCCGGTGGGCAACGGCCATGAGGTGTACGTGGAGGAGTGCGGCAATCCCAAAGGCGTGCCGGCGGTGTTCGTGCACGGCGGACCCGGCGGCGGCTGCAACGCCGACAGCCGGCGCTTCTTCGACCCGCGCCGCTATCGCATCGTGCTGTTCGACCAGCGCGGCTGCGGCCGTTCGCGGCCCCCTGCGGAACTCGCGCACAACACCAGCCAGGATCTGGTGGCGGACATGGAGCTGATCCGCGCGCGGCTCGGCATCGAAAAGTGGCTGGTGTTCGGCGGCTCCTGGGGTTCGACCCTCTCGCTGCTGTATGCCGAGACCCATCCCGAGCGCGTCAGTGCGCTGGTATTGCGTGGCATCTTCCTCGCCACCGACGCAGAGCTCGAGTGGTTCTACCGCGGCGGCATCGGCCACATCTTCCCGGACCATTTCGCGGAATTCCTGGCGCCGATCCCTCAGCCTGAGCGCGGTGACCTGGTGCGCGCTTACTACAAGCGCCTCACCGACCCGGACCTGGATGTGCGCCGCCGTGCCGCCGAAGCCTGGTCGCTGTTCGAGGCGCGGTGCTCGACGCTCTTGCCCAGTGAATCCTTGGTGAGCTACTTCACCGAGCCGGACGTGGCCATCGCGGTCTCGCGTATCGAGTGCCATTACTTCATCAACGATTGTTTTCTGAAACAGGACCAGCTGATCCGGAATGTGGGTCGTCTGCGTCATATCCCCGGCGTCATCGTGCAAGGCCGCTATGACGTGGTGTGCCCGCCCACCGCGGCCTGGCGGCTCAAGCAAGCCTGGCCGGAGGCGGACCTGCGCTTCATCCCCGACGCCGGCCATTCCGCCAGCGAACCCGGCACCCGTTCGGCACTCGTCGAAGCCACCGACCGTTTCGCGCGCCGGTTGATGCAGGCGTGATCGCCCTGCTGCAACGCGTGAGCCGCGCGTCGGTGAGCGTGGGCGGCGTCGAGACGGGCGCCATCGGCCGTGGTCTGCTGGTGCTGCTGGGGGTGGAAAAGGGCGACGCCGAGGCACAGGCCGACCGCCTGCTGGAGCGGCTGCTGGCATACCGGGTGTTTCCGGACGCGGAAGGCCGCATGAACCTGGACCTGAAGGCGATCCAGGGTGGTTTGTTGCTGGTGCCGCAGTTCACCCTGGCGGCGGATACCCGCAAGGGAAACCGCCCCAGCTTCGCCTCGGCCGCGCCGCCCGAGGAGGGCGCACGGCTATTCGCTTATATAAGTGAGCGGGCCCGGGCCGCCCATCCGACGGCGGCCTTCGGCCGATTCGGCGCCGATATGCAGGTGGCCTTGGTGAACGACGGGCCCGTCACCTTCTGGCTACAGGTGCCTCCGGAGCTCGCCGGGACGCATTGACGAAGGGCCGGTTTGGCCTATGCTATAGATAACGACATACCGGTACCCCGGCGCCCCAACCCTCCGCAAACCTCAACCCTTCTCATGCTTCTGATCCCGTCACTGGAAATCAAAGGCGGCAAGTGCGTGCGCAAGCCGTCCGGCAAGGCGTCGCCCAAGTCTCATGAGAGCGTGGCGGATGACCCGGTGGCCCAGGCCCAGAAGTGGGTGAAGGCCGGCGCCCGGCGGCTGCAGGTGACTGACCTCGACAGCCTAAGTTCCGGCCGCGCGGCCCAGGCCACGCTGGTCCAGCGCATCGTGGCCGCCTGTCCCGGCGTGCCGGTGCAGGTGGCGGGTGGCATGAAGAGCGAGGAAGCGGTGCTGGCCTATATCGAGGCCGGCGCGGACTTCGTGGTGCTCGGCATGCGCGCCTTGACCGCCGCTCATCTCGTGAACGACCTTTGCCTCGAGTATCCCGGCCATATCGTGGTGGCGTTGGACGTGAAGGACGGGAAGGTCGCCACCGAAGGCGGCTGGTCCAAGTTCGCCCATGCGGATCTCGTCGAGGTCGCCGACCATTTCCAGCGCGAAGGCGTGGCGGCCATCGTCTACTGCAATGCCGGGGGCGACCACCGGGGCAGCGTCGGTGCGGCCGCGGAATTGGGTCGCACCATCGCCACGCCGGTGATCGCCGCGGGCGGCGTGGCGAGCCTGGATGACGTGCGCCAAGCCGCCGCCGCTGCGGCCGACGACCTCCTGGGCGTCATCGTGGATGATCCGTTGCATGACGGACTCGATCTGGCTGCCGCCATAAAGCTGGCCGCCAAGCCCTAGCGATGTTGGCTCACGGCCATGTGACCGCCTTTATTCCCCGAATCGCCGTTATTCCCGTGGGCCCTAAGGCTGCCGCCAAAGGGTAAAATATGCCCATCCACTCAACCGTTCCGGCCGCGCGAGGCCGCAGGACCGTCCCATGGAATTCAGCTTCGGCAAACTGCTCCTGATCCTCATCCTCGTCATGCTGGTGTTCGGCACCGCCAAGCTGCCCAAGATCGGCGAGGACTTGGGCAAGGCCGTGCGCAGCTTCAAGAAGGCCGCCAACGAAGGCGAGGAATCCGCCGGCGACGTGGCGCCCAAGGACAAGCACTGAGCTTCGTTCCGGGCGCAAGACATGCTCGAAGGCAGCTTCTGGGAGCTCTCCCTCATCTTCCTGATCGCCCTGGTGGTGTTCGGTCCCGAACGCCTGCCGGGACTCGCCCGTAGCGTCGGCCTGTGGGTGGGCCGGGCCCGCGCCACGCTGCGCAACTTCAACGAGCAGATCGAGCGGGAACTGGCTGCCACCGAGATGCGCCGCCATGCCGAGGAAGTGAAGCAGGCCGTCAAGCCCGGCGAACCTCAGGGCGGGGACGGTCATGGCGGCACCTGAGGGACAGCAGCCCGAGCCGTCGCTCATAAGCTCCAGCCTGATCGCCCACCTGCTGGAGATCCGCCGGCGCCTCTTGGCCTCGTTCGCCACGCTGCTCCTGCTGTTCTTCTGCCTGTTCCCATTCCAGAACCGGGTATTCACCTGGGTCGCCAAGCCGATGATCGACAAGCTGCCGGACGGCAGCAGCATGATCGCCACCGGCGTGGTCTCTCCGTTCATGACGCCCATGAAGCTGACACTGGTGGTGGCGCTGTTCCTCACCGTGCCGGTGTTCCTCTGGCACATCTGGCGTTTCATCTCGCCGGCGCTCTACCAGCGGGAGCGGCGCATGTTCGTGCCGCTGCTGTTCACCAGCGTGGTGCTCTTCTACACCGGCGTGGCCTTCGCCTACTTCGTGCTGTTCCCGGTGGCCTTCGCCTTCCTCGCGCATGCGGCGCCCGCGGGCGTGAAGGTGATGACCGACATCAATGCCTATCTCGACTTCGTGCTCACCACCTTCTTCGCCTTCGGCGTGGCCTTCGAGGTACCGGTGGCCATCGTGCTTCTGGTGTGGATGGGCTTCACCTCGCCGGGACGGCTGAAGAAGCTGCGTCCTTATGCGCTCATCGGTGCCTTCCTGGTGGGCTTCTTCCTGGCGCCCCCGGACGTGGTGTCCATGACCCTGCTATCCATACCGGTGTACCTGCTGTTCGAGCTCGGGCTCATCATGGCCCGCATCATGGTGCCGGGTTCCCGTGAGGTGGATGCGCAACGCGAGGCCGGGGATAGCGCATGAGCGTGAGCGTGCGCCGGGCCGCGCATGAGGATGCAGCGGCCATCGCCCCGCTGGTCACCCAACTCGGTTATCCCAGCGCCGCGGCCGAAGTGGAGGCCCGCCTGGCGCGGCTCAAGGACCATCCGGACATCCGGGCCTACGTGGCCGAGAGCGAAGGCCGGTTGGTGGGCATCATCGGCCTGATGGTGTTCCCGGCATTCCACCGCGACGGATTGCATGGCTACGTCACGGCGCTGGTGGTGGACGAGGGGGTCCGGGGCTCCGGCGTAGGCGGTGCGCTGCTGGAGACGGCGGAGGCATGGTTCCAGGAGCGGGGCGTGAAGCGGGTGAGCCTCACCACCGCCCTGCATCGGGAAGATGCCCACGTGTTCTATGA
>DATIVR010000005.1:0-6615 GCA_035465695.1 Gammaproteobacteria bacterium | reverse complement strand
GGTAGAGCCCCGGATTGTGATTCCGGTTGTCGTGGGTTCGAGTCCCATCGTCCACCCCAATTTCGGTTCAGTTTCGTTGGTCCAGGCTGCCTTGGTGGGCCGTTAGCTCAGTTGGTAGAGCTGCTGACTCTTAATCAGTAGGTCGTAGGTTCAAGTCCTACACGGCCCACCAAGTCAGCCTGGACTTCTCCTCTTCGCTGGTGCCCGACCGCCCCGCCATCCATGGCTTGGCGCGCCCGCTGTGCGCCGCGCTCTGCACGGCCCTCGAACCGAAGAGCCCCCGTTAAGGGGCATTTGTTCCTACGCTTCTGGCTTATTTTCGTCGCCAGGTCGTCCCGCCGGCGCCATCCTCGATGACGATACCGGCCGCATCCAGCTCCGCCCGCAGGCGGTCCGCTTCCTTCCAGTCCTTGTTGGCCCGCGCCGCCTTGCGTGCGGCGATGAGCTTCTCCACCTCAGCCGCCGACATGCCCTCGTCGGCGTCAGCACCACCCTGAAGATAGCCGTCGGGATCCGATTCCAAGAGGCCCAACACGCTCCCCAGCTCTTTCAGCAAGGCGGCGAGCGCCGGCGCATCCGCGGGCTTGGTGTCACGCAGCGTGTTCACTTCCCGCGCCAGGTCGAAGAGTACGCTCATGGCGATGGGCGTATTGAAATCGTCATCCATGGCAGCCGCGAACCGCCTGCGATATTCGCTGTCACTGGGCGCCGTGGCCGCCGGCATCCTGCGCAAGGCGATATAGAGACGCCCCAGCGCCGCGCGGGCCTGGTCCAGCTGCGCATCGGAATAGTTGAGTGGACTGCGGTAGTGGCTGCTGACGATGAAGTAGCGGATCACTTCGGCGGGGTACAGCTTCAGCACATCCCGGACGGTGAAGAAGTTGCCGAGCGATTTCGACATCTTCTCATCATCCACGTTGACGAACCCGTTGTGCATCCACAGGTTCACGAAGTGCTTGCCGGTAGCACCTTCCGACTGGGCGATCTCGTTCTCATGATGCGGAAACGCCAGATCCATGCCGCCGCCGTGGATGTCGAAGGTGTCGCCCAGGGCTACGGTGGACATGGCGGAGCATTCGATATGCCAGCCGGGGCGGCCATCCCCCCACGGTGAGGGCCAGGAAGGTTCACCCGGCTTGGCGCTCTTCCACAGCACGAAATCCAAGGGATCCTTCTTCGCGCTATCGACTTCCACGCGTTCACCGGCGCGCAGGTCCTCCAGGCGCTTGCCGGAGAGCTGGCCGTAGGGAGGGAACTTGCCCACGGCATAGAAGACATCGCCGTCCGAGCCTTGATAGGCGAGACCCTTATCCATCAAGCGGCCGATCATCGCGATCATGGCTTCGATGGAGTGGGTGGCCTTGGGCTCGATGTCAGGAGGGAGCACCCGCAGGGCCCGCTCATCCTCGTGCACGAAGCCGATGAAGCGCTCCGTCAGCGCCTGGACGCTCTCGCCGTTCTCCGTGGCGCGCTTGATGATCTTGTCATCGATGTCGGTGATGTTGCGTACGTAGGTGAGCTTGTAGCCGCTGGCGCGCAACCAGCGAGCCACCATGTCGAAGGCCACGAGCATACGGGCGTGGCCGATGTGCATGTGATCATAGACGGTGAGCCCGCACACGTACATGCGGACCTCCTTGTCGCGGATGGGCCTGAAGGTCTCTTTGCGGCGGGTAAGGGAGTTGTATATCTCGAGCATGTTTTTGATGTTATAGGTTTTCGGCCATGGCACGGGTAAAACGAGCCTCGATGCGCTTCTGGTCCATCAGCTTCCAGAGGCGCTCCATCTCCGGTCCGTCCAGTCGGCCCGTGAGCGCCGCGCGCAGGGGCTGGTAGAGAGCTTTGCCGGAACGGCCGGTGGCAGCCGCCACGGCCTTGGCGAATGGCTTGAACTCCGGTGCGCCCTGTCGCAAGGTGCCGGCTAGGGCCTCGAAGAATGCCATGTCCGCCGACATCAGGGCCGCGCGAGCTTCGCCTGTGAACGCCGGCAGATCGCCATAGACGACCGCCGCCCACTCGGCCGCCTGATGAGGGCGCGTCACATTGCCGCGCACCGCTTCGACGAAGGCATCCCGCTGTGTCTCCGGCACCAGGGTCGTCAATCCGGGTTCTATGGCGGTCATCCACTGCCACAGCTTCAGACTGTCCGCATGACGCACCGCTTCTCCCTGCCAATGTTCGAGCTGGGTGTGGTCGAAGTGTGCGGGGGAATGGCCGAGATGGCTGACGTCGAAACCTTTCGCCAGCGCGTCGAAACCGAGGAGCGCATTGTCACCGAAGGCATGGCCGAGCCGCGCCAGGTAATTCAACAGGGCTTCCGGCAGCAGGCCTTCGGCGCGCAGTTCCCGCAGGCTGCCGCCACCCTCGCGCTTGGAAAGCGGCGCGCCACCCTGCCCCACGATGAGCGAGAGGTGGGCATACTGCGGTGCGGGTAGACCAAGCGATTCCAGGATCAACAGCTGCCGGGGAGTGTTCGCCAGATGGTCTTCGCCACGCAAGACGTGGGTCACGCCCATGAGCGCATCATCCACGGCATTGCTGAAGAAGAAGGCCGGACTGCCGTCGGCGCGACGCACGATGAAGTCGCCGATGTCCTGATGGGCGAAAGCCTGCCTGCCCCGCACCAGGTCCATGAACACCGTCTCGCCCTTGTCCGGCACGCGGAAGCGTAGCGCGGGCCGCAGACCCTTCGCCATGCGCGCGTCGATCTCATCCTTGCTCAATCCCGCACATGTGCCCACATAGCGCGGTGGCCGGCCGGCGGCCAGCTGGGCCTTGCGGGAGACTTCCAGTTCGAGCGCAGTGCAGAAACAGGGGTAGACCAGGCCTTTTTCGGCGAGCTGCTGTAGGTGGAGGTCATAGGAAGCGACCCGTTCTGACTGGCGGTAGGGGCCCTTGGGGCCCCCTATGTCCGGTCCTTCCTGCCAATGCACGCCCAGCCACGCCAGGTCAGCACGCATGCTGTCCTCGTGGGAACGCTCAGAGCGGCTCGCGTCGGTATCTTCGACACGCAGGATGAACACACCGCCATCGCGCTTCGCCAGCAAGGCCGAGAAGAGCGCGGTACGGGCATTGCCGACGTGGATATCTCCGGTAGGGCTGGGTGCGAAGCGGGTACGCGTGGTCATAGGAGCGCATTTTATCAGGGGATATCTGCCGGACCAGCGCCAGGCTATTGGTTATGATGGTGCCATCGTCTGATGGGAGTGCCCCATGCGCGCATCGCTCACCGTTCTCCTGGCTCTGACGCTGCTGGTCGCCTGCAGCCAGACTCCGGTTCAACCCGCCACTGCCGTAACGGCGCCGACCGCCCCCGCGACCGCCACCCCTCCGCCCGCTGCGGCCACGACGCCGCCGCCGGCACCGGCCGTCGCGTCACCGCCGCAGGTCCAACCGCCTGCTCCGACCGCGCCTGCCGCCCCTCCGCCCGTGCAGGAAGTGCCGGTGGACAAGGACCATCGCGAGGTGCTGCTCCACACCAACTTCGGCGATATCACCTTGCAGTTGGATGCCACCCAGGCGCCGCGAACGGTCAAGCACTTCCTCGCCTACGTCAAAGACCGCTACTACAACGGCAGCGGCTTCTACCGGGTGATTCCCGGCTTCGTTATCCAGGCGGGCGATTACACGGCGGGTCTCGACTATCGGCCGCCCACGCTCAAGCCCGTCCCCTTCGAGAAGAACAGCCTGACCAACCAGCGCGGCAGCGTCGCCATGGCGCACTTGGACCCGAACAGCGGCAACGCCGCTTTCTTCATCAATCTGGCGGACAACACCCAGCAGTTCGTGCCGTCCGCAGATAATCCCGGTTATGCGGTGTTCGGCCAGGTGGTGGCCGGCATGGACGTGGTGGACAAGATCGCTGCGGTCCCCACTCACAGCGTGGAGGTGTTGGGAGCGGCACAGCCTTACGACGACGTGCCGGTAAAGGCGGTGAAGATCCTCAGCGTGAAGCTGCTGCCACTGCCGCCCAAGAGACACTGACGGTCCACGAGCATGGACAACCTGCATATTCGGTATGATGACGGACCTCTTCATCGGGAGTCCGCCATGCGCAGCTTGCTCACCGGCCTCGTGGTGCTGGTCGTCGCCGCCTGCAGTCAGGCGCCGGTTCAGCCCGCCGCAGCTCCAGCCGCGCCGCCGGCCCTGCCGGCCCACCCCATGGTGAAGATCGTCACCAACCTGGGTGACATGACGGTACGCCTCGATACCGCCCGCGCACCGCTCACGGTGGCGGAGTTCCTTCAGCACGCGGAAGCACACAAGTATGACGACACCAGTTTCTACCGCATCGTGCCGGGCTTCGTGATCCAGGCGGGAGATTTCACCTCAGATTACAAGCCGCTGCCGGATGAGACACCGGTACCAAACGAGTCAGGCAACGGCTTGAGCAACCTCCGGGGCACCATCGGCCTGGCCCGCGAGGCGGACCCGCATACCGGCAGCTATGTGTTCTACATCAACCTCGCGGATAACCGGAAGCTGGATCCCCGGCCCGACCGCTGGGGTTACGCGGTGTTCGGCCAGGTAGTGGCGGGTCTCGACGTGATGGACAAGATCGCGGCCGTACCTACCCATGACCTGACGACGCAGAACCACGACGAGTTCCCGAACGCGCCCGTGACGCCCGTCACCATCGAGAAAGTGGTGGTACTGCCGCCGGACACGTCCGGGGCGCCGTGACCGCGCTGTTCATCTCCGATCTGCACCTGGACGGGACGCGGCCGGAGACCACCAGGCTGCTCCTGGATTTCCTGCAGCGGGACGCGTCCCAGGCATCTGCCCTGTATATCCTGGGGGACTTCTTCGAGGTCTGGATTGGCGACGATGACGATGACGCCCATCATGCCCAGGTGATGGCGGCCTTGAGAGCCCTGACCGGCGCGGGCGTTCCGGTCTACCTAATGCACGGCAACCGGGATTTCCTGATCGGAAAGCGATTCGCCGACCGCACAGGAGTGAAATTGCTCTCCGACCCCACGCTCATCGATCTCGGCGGCATCCCGACCTTGCTCATGCACGGCGATACGCTCTGCACCGACGATCGGCAATATCAGAAAGCGCGCCGCTTCCTGCGCAACCCGCTGGTGCAGGGCGTCTATCTCGCCTTACCGCTCTCCCTACGTCGCCGCATAGCGGACTATGCCCGCGCCAAGAGCAAGGCCGATACCGCCGCCAAGGCTTCCTACATCATGGATGTGAATCAGGGGGCCGTGGAGGAAACCATGCGGGCTCACGGCGTCACTCGACTGATCCATGGGCATACCCACCGACCTGCGGTACACCGCTTCAAGGATTCCAGCGGCAATGACATGGAGCGGATCGTCTTGGGTGACTGGCATGACCAGTCCAGCATCCTGAAATGGAGTGGCAACGGAGGCAAACTCTCGGACACGCGGGTATCCGATGGCGCTGTCGGTCAAGCCACGGTCGGTACGCCGCTGTGAAAGCGGAACTCCTCGTCCTCTGAATTTATAAGCTCCGCCTCGGCATCGCGGAACATCTCGATCCGCTCCGATACATCCCCGGCCCCATATCGTTCCGCCATACCGAGATAGAGCCGGAAATGCCGTGCCTCCGCGGCATGCAAGCCACGGTAGAAAGCCGCCAGTTCCTCGTCCAACTCCGGCACCAAGGCCGCGAAACGCTCACAGGAGCGGGCCTCGATGAAAGCCCCGATCACCAGCAGATCCGTGAGCCGCTCCGGGTCCTTCTTGCGCAGCCGTTTACGCAGCCCCTCGGCATAGCGCGCCGCTGTGAGCGGCCGGTGCGCGATACCGCGGGCGCGCATGATGCGCGTCACCTGCTCGAAGTGACGGAGCTCCTCCCGCGCCAGCTTGGACAAGGACTCCTGCAGTTCCGGCAACCGTTCGCCATAACGGAACATGAGGTTCAGCGCCGTCGCGGCCGCCTTCTTCTCGCAATTGGCGTGATCGACGATCAGGACCTCCTGCTGGCGGCGCGCAACGGCAACCCAGCCATCGGGAGTGGCGCAAGCCAGCAGTTCTTCAGGTGTAGCCGGCAGCTTGCTCAGAGCGTCATCCTCGCGCCTTGTAGGCGATCACGATATCCATCACGTTGGTACCGGTCGGACCGGTATGCACCAAGTCGCCACTGCTTTCCAGGAACTCCGCCGACGCAGCCCGCTTCAGGCAATCGGCGGAATCGTAACCCGCATCGATGCCTCGTTCCAGGCTGCCGCCGTCCACCAATGCTCCAGCGTCATCGGTGGCCCCATCGCTGCCATCGCTCGCCATGGCGAGGAGAGCGATCTCGCTCTCGTCCGCCAGTACACGGGCCGCCGCCAGAGCGAGATGCTGGTTGCGCCCTCCCTGTCCCGGGTTCTCGGGCAAATTCACCGTAGTCTCGCCGCCCCATACGTGCACCCCCGGCGAAGCATTACGAAGCGTGCGAGCCAGTGCTTCGCCACACGCAGCGGCATCCGTGAGCGGAAACACGCCGTGGTCATATACCGGATGGCCTGCGGCACGGCCCGCATCTGCCACCGCTTCCCGCAGTTGCCGGTTCGAGGCGACGATATGAGTCTCCACGTCCTGAACCCGCTGGAGCGTCGCCTGCTGGAAGGGCAGCGCGCTGAAGCGCGCCGGCAACTTG
>DATIVR010000004.1:0-4561 GCA_035465695.1 Gammaproteobacteria bacterium | reverse complement strand
CGAGCGACACCAGCACCGCGCCGGAGATGCCCGGCAGCACCACCGAGGGGGTGCGGTTCTTGCGTTGGCGCGGTGAGTGAGCCGGTTTGAGCGAAGGCGGACGCACCTCTGCCAGCTCCCGTTGCAGGGCGCCGGCGATCTGCGCCGGCGACAGGTCACCCGCGCCCAGGGCGGCGAACAGGTCGTCCAGATTCTCGAAAGGGAAATGCTTCAGCAACCGGTCGTGGCGGAAGTCGCGGATGCCAAGCCGTTCCAACTCCCGCTCCAGGTTGTCGCGGCCGTAACTGACGTTGAGCTCACGGTCCTGCTGGCGGAAATGGGCTCGCAGCTTGTCGCGGGCCCGGGGCGTGTTGAGGAAGCCGGCTTGCGGATTCAGCCAGTCGCGGCTGGGTTCGCCGCTGCGGTGGGTCTGGATCTCCACCTGGTCGCCATCCGAAAGCACGTGGCTGATGGGCACCAGCCGCCCGTTCACCTTGGCGCCGCGGCAGCGGTGGCCCACGTCGGTGTGCACGTAGTACGCGAAGTCCAGGGCGGTGGCGCCGCGGGGCAGGTCGAAGACGTCGCCCTTCGGCGTCAACACATAGACCCGTTCCTCCACCAGTTCGGTGCGGAAGCGTTCGATGAAATCCTCGTCCGCGCCGGGTGCCAGGAGCTGGCGCATCCAGCCGATGCGCGTCTCCATGGCCGCATCATAGCGGGCGTGCTCCTTGTAGCGCCAGTGGGAGGCGACGCCGAGTTCCGCGTGCCGGTGCATCTCACGGGTGCGGATCTGGATCTCCAGCGGCCGCGCGTCCGGGCCCAACACCGCGGTGTGCAATGAACGGTAGAAGTTGTCCTTGGGCACGGCGATGTAGTCGTCGAATTCCTTGGCGATGTGGCGCCACAGCCCGTGCACCACGCCGAGTGCCGCGTAGCAGGCGGATACGTCATCCACCAGGACGCGCAACGCCAGCAGGTCGTACATCTCGTCGATTTCGAGGCCCTTGCGCTGCATCTTCTTCCAGATGCTGTAGATGTGCTTGGGGCGCCCGGCCACTTCCGCCTGGATGCCGGCCTCCGCCAATCGCGCTTCCAGCTGCGCCCGGGCGGCAGCCAGGTAAGCCTCACGCTCGCTGCGACGCTCCTTGAGCCAGGAAGCCACCTGCCGGTACTGCTGGGGTTCCAGGTAACGGAACGCCAGATCCTCCAGCTCCCATTTGAGTTGCCATATCCCCAGGCGGTTGGCCAGCGGCGCATAGATGCTGCGGGTGGCGGCGGCGAGCCGTTGCTGTTCGGCGGTCGGCAGGGATTTCGCCTTGCGCAACGCGTGCAGGCGTTCCGCCAGCCGGATCACCATCACCCGGCCGTCACGGATGACCGCCAGCAACAGTTTGCGCAGGTTCTCGGCCTGTTCTGGCGAGAGCGAGCCGTCGCCGTGACCGGCGTTGTCCAGGTCCGGCAGCGCCAGCGCGGCGCGCACCAAATCGGCGGTCTCCTTGCCCAGACGCGCATCCAGATGTTCCGCTTCGAGTCCGGGCAGCCCCACCGCCTTCAGCGCCATGCCCGCGCGCACGATCACCGGATCCAGCTCCAGCGCCGAGAGTATCGCGCCCATGCCCTCGGCATGTTCCCGCACCGCGGCCGGCAATGCGCTCTCACCCAACAGCGTCTCGGCGGCAGGTGCGGAGGGGATGGACTCGAGCGTACGTGAAGGCATCGCGGCGAACGTGCACCGGTGTCAGGGTCCGGCGTTTAACGGTATCATATAGATATGGTGCGTCCCGCACCGCGAAACACCCTGGAGACCGCCCATGAGGCTTACCCGAGTTGCCCTGTTCCTGGTCCTCGCCGCCGTAGCCGGCTCCGCCGGCGCCGCCAACCTGGACTTCAACCTGGCCAGCAACGCGGTGGAAGCGGACTTCAGCAATAATTTGACAGATACCGGCCTGGAGTGGACCGCCGGCGTCATGCATCACAAGGATCGTGCCGACGTGGGTGACGTCGGGCTCGACCTCGTGGGCAATGCCAGCCCGGTGGGCGCGCCCCTGATCTTCGGCGTGGGCGGCAAGTTCTTCTACGTCGCGCCTAACCACATCGACAACGGCGAGGCCTTGGGCGTGGGCGGCCACTTCCGGTATACCTGGCCGTATTTCAATCGCTTCGCCATCGCCGGCGAGTTGTATTACGCGCCCAACATCGTGTCCTTCCAGAACGTGGACCACTTCCTGCAAGCCCGCATTAGCGCCAACTATCAGGTGCTGCGTAACGCCGACGCTTACGTGGGATACCGTTACGTGACGGCGGCCTTCGGTGGCGGTCCCAACGTCACGCTGGACAGCTCCATCATCGTGGGCATGAGCCTCAGCTTCTAACCAGACCTGGCAAGGTTCCGACGATGGCCGGACACAGCAAATGGGCCAACATCCAGCACCGCAAGGGCGTGCAGGACGCCAAGCGCGGCAAACTGTTCACGCGTTGCATCCGTGAGATCACCACCGCTGCCAAGCGCGGCGACCCGGATCCGGCCAATAACCCGCGCCTGCGCCTGGCCATCGACAAGGCGCTCACCGCCAACATGACCCGTGACACCATCGAGCGCGCCATCAAGCGCGGTGCCGGCGGTGAAGAGGGCGTCAACATCGAGGACATCCGCTACGAAGGCTATGGTCCGGGCGGCGTCGCCATCATCGTGGACTGCATGTCCGATAACCGCACCCGTACCGTGGCCGAGGTGCGCCATGCATTCACCAAGCATGGCGGCAATCTGGGCGCGGACGGCTCGGTCGGCTATCTGTTCAACAAGAGCGGGGTGTTGAGCTTCCCGGCCAGCGCCGGCGAGGACAAGGTAATGGAGGCGGCGCTGGAAGCCGGCGCCGAGGACGTGGTCACCGATGGTGACATCGAGGTGCTCACCGATCCCGCCGATTTCCTCAAGGTCAAGGAATCCATGGAGAAGGCAGGGCTCAAGCCCGAGGCCGCCGAGGTCACGTTGCGCGCTTCCACGTCGGTCACCGTGACCGGCGAAGCCGCCGAAGCGGTGATGGAGCTCCTGGAGGCGCTGGAGGAGCTCGACGACGTGCAGACCGTCTATTCCAACGCCGACTTCCCGGACGAGGTCCTCAAGGCCAAGGCGGGATGAGCCGGCCGTGACGCGCATCCTCGGCATCGACCCAGGTTCGCTCTCCACCGGCTACGGCATCGTTGACAGCCTGGGTCAGACCCTCAAGTACGTCGCTTGCGGCAACATCCGCACCAGTGGCGGAGGCATCGCCGAGCGCCTCACCGAGATCTATTTCGCCATCGGGGCCATCGTCGAGGAGCACTCTCCCGACGAGGTCGCCGTGGAGCGCGCCTTCATGCACAAGAACGCCGATAGCGCCTTGAAGCTCGGCCAGGCACGCGCGGCCGCCATCTGTGGCACCCTGGGCCGCAAGCTGCCGCTGCACGAGTACACCCCGAAGGAAGTGAAGCAGGCGGTGGTGGGGAAGGGCGGCGCCGACAAGGAACAGGTCCAGCACATGATGCGGGTCATCCTCGGCCTCAAGGGCGAGCTGCAGGCGGACAGCGCCGACGCGCTCGCCATCGCAGTCTGCCATGCCCACAGCCGCGGCCTGAAGGCCGAACTCGCCGCCATGGGGCGTGCCGGAGCGCGCCGATGATCGGACTCCTGCGCGGCACGCTCCTGCGCAAGCAGCCGCCCCATCTTTTGATAGACGTGCAGGGTGTGGGCTACGAAGTGGAAGCCCCCATGTCCACCTTCTACGACCTGCCGGACGTGGGTAGCGAGGTGGTGCTCCATACCCACCTGAGCATCCGCGAGGATGCCCACGTGCTGTTCGGTTTCGGCAGCGAGATGGAGCGACGCTTCTTCCGCAGCCTCATCAAGGTGAACGGCGTCGGTCCCAAGCTCGCCCTCACCATCCTCTCCGGCATCAGTGTGGACGGCTTCGTGCGCTGCGTGCAGGAGAACGACACCGCCGCCCTGACGCGCCTGCCCGGCATCGGCAAGAAGACCGCCGAGCGGCTCGTGGTGGAGATGCGCGACCGGCTCGACGACGTGGGCACGCCTGCAGCGGCGGCAGGTGCTCGCGCCAATCCGCGCGACGAGGCCCTCAGCGCACTGGTATCCTTGGGTTACAAGCCGCAGGAAGCGGCGCAGATGCTGCGCTCCATCAAGGAGGATGGCCTCTCCAGCGAAGAACTGATCCGCCGCGCCCTGCAGGGCGCTCTGCGTAACGGATGAACTCCATGAACACTGAGCGCATCGTCACCGCCCAGGCCGGCAGCGAGGAGGAAGCGCTGGACCGCGCCATCCGTCCACGCACGCTCTCGGAGTATGTCGGCCAGCCGGCGGTGCGCGAGCAGATGGAGATCTTCATCGGTGCCGCCAAGAAGCGCGGCGAAGCCCTGGACCATGTGCTCATCTTCGGCCCGCCGGGTCTGGGCAAGACCACGCTCGCCCATATCATCGCCACCGAACTCGGCGTGAACCTGCGCCAGACCTCCGGTCCGGTGCTGGAACGTCCCGGCGACCTGGCAGCCCTGCTCACCAACCTCGAGCCACGCGACGTGCTGTTCGTGG
>DATIVR010000003.1:0-49972 GCA_035465695.1 Gammaproteobacteria bacterium | reverse complement strand
CCCACCGGCAGCGCATCGTTGTTGCCGCGCCAGGGTACGTTGCCGCTCTTCCAGGTCTTGCCGTCGTAGTCGTGCAGCACCAGCGCGCGCCAATACATCTCGCTGAGAGGCGGCGCCATGCCATCGAACTTCACATGGAACGCCACGTCGTCGGATTGGGCGAGCTGGCTCAGGTCGCCGGGCGACATGGTGGTGGAGAGCCCCGTGGTCCCCGCCTTCTTCAGGGAACCGAAGCTCCACAGCGGTCCCGAGATGCGCGGGAACAGCAGGAACAGCACTGCGGCGAGGGGTACGGCCGGCAGGAGGAAGCGCGCGGCGTCCCGCACCGCGGTGGCGAAGCTGCGCTCCGGATCCGGGTGGGCGATGTTGAGCAGGGCCACGGTGGTGAGGCCCACCGCCGGCACCATGTAGAGCGCCAGTTGGATGGTCTGGTCATAGAGGAAATTATCCATCCCGAGGACATAGGCGATCACCACCACCAGAAAATGATCGCGAAGGCCCTTGGCTTCCATGAGCTTGACCATGGCGAGCAGCAGCAACAACGCGCCCGCCGCCTCAGCGCCATTCACGGTGCGGAAGGCGATCAGTACGGCAGCGAAGGAGAAGAAGGCGAGCGTGTAGCGAACGTACTTTCCCGGCAGTTTCCAGCCACCCCAGCTGGCCGCGGCTCGCCATGCCCCCAGCAACAGGACACAGCTGGTCATCCACCAGGGGATGTGGATCGCCTGGGGCGCGCCCATCGCCAGTAGCGCCATCAACGCCCACCCCAGGCGCTGGCGCTCCATGTCCCGCTCGAACTCGAACGGCGCCACCACGGCGCTCACTGACCGGTCTCCTCCGGCACCTGCCCGAACAATGCCAAGGCTTGCAGGCAACGGTCCCGTTGCTCGTCGCCCGACGCCGGGGGAAACACCGTGCCCGGCAGCTTCAGCCCGTAAGCCATGCCTGCCGCGTGGGCCGTCAATATCCAACGGCACAGCACCGAGAGACGGGACTCGTCGTCGAGTCCCGCGAGCGCAGTCCAGTCGAACCAGCGGGTCTGCTCTCCGGTCCCCGAGAAACGCTTGGTGAGGAGCTGCTGCTGACGGGTCGAGGCCTTCCAGGCGATGCGCCGTGGCGAATCCCCCTGTTGGTACTGGCGCAGCCCGCTGAAATCGTCCTCGCCCTGGTCGTTGGGCTTGCCCAGTCCCTGGCCACCCAGGGGATCCGGCAGCGGCGGCGCCTGTTCCGCCGGCGTCGGGTATACCAGCACCTTCCAGTCCATGTAGACCCAGCTCCAAGGGCGGAACAGGCCGAACGGGTAACTGCTCTCCACCGCCAGCCGGCCCATCGGTTGCCAGCCACGGCGGGTGGTGGCCAACGGTACCGGCGCCAGGTTCTGTCCGGAGGCGGGTACATCGCTGGTGATGGTGCGCTCGTCGTGCTCGGCGCTCAGCGTCACGGCGATACGGCTGCGCCGGCCCGGGTTATGCACCGCCAGGTGGAAGCGGGCGGTCTCACCGGCGAACACCGGCTCCACGCTGGCCGCCACCAGTTGCAGGCCCAGCAGATTGGCGTGGGCCGCGTTCATGGAGATGATCACCAGCGAGAACAACAGGAAGGTGAGCATGAAGCCCATGCTGTTGGCGTAGTTCATGGAAGCCAGCAGCATCACGAATAGCGCGAGCCCGAACAGGAATCCCTGCGGTGTGGGCAGGATGTAGAGGCGCCGCTGCGCGATGGTCACGCGCCGTCCATCAGGGCCCTGGCGGCTCCTGGCCCATTCCCGCATGCGTCGGCGGAACGCAGCGCGCGCTTTGGCGAACATGACTTAGGGGATCGGTACGGCTTCGAGGAGCTCGCGGGCCAGTTGCGCGGCGGACGGCGCCTCGCGGCCGCCGCGCGGATGCAGGCGATGCCCCGCCACGCCCGGCAATACCGCCTGCAGGTCCTCCGGCAACACGCCGGGGTGGCCGGCGAGCATGGCCCACACCTGGGCCGCATGCTTCAATCCCAGGGCCGCTCGCGGCGACAAGCCGTTCTCGAAGCGGCCCGCGTCGCGGGTGTAACGCACCAGCGCCTGCAGGTAATCCAGCAGCGCGTCGGAGACATGCACTTGCGCCGCGGCTTCGCGCAGCAGCACCAGGTCGCGGGACTCCAGCGCCGGCTGCAATGAAGCCAGCACCTCGCGCCGGTCACGGCCGCGCAGGAGGTCGCGTTCCGCCTCGGCACCGGGGTAGCCGAGTTCGATGCGCATCAGGAAGCGATCCAGCTGCGACTCCGGCAGCGGGAAGGTGCCTACTTGCTGCAGCGGGTTCTGGGTGGCGATCACGAAGAACGGCTGGGGCAGGGCGCGGGTCTCGCCATCCACCGTCACCTGCCGCTCCTCCATGGCCTCCAGCAGCGCGCTCTGGGTCTTGGGCGTCGCGCGGTTCACCTCATCGGCCAGGATCAGTTGCGCGAAGATCGGACCTGGGTGGAAGCGGAAACTGTCGGTCTGCCGCTCGAACACCGAGGCACCGATAATGTCGGCGGGAAGCAGGTCGCTGGTGAACTGGATGCGCTGGTAGGACAGCCCCAGCACTCGCGCCAGGGTATGAGCCAGGGTGGTCTTGCCCACGCCCGGGATGTCCTCGATCAGCAGATGGCCGCCGGCCAACAGGCAGGCGATGCAGAGGCGGATCTGGGCTTCCTTGCCGAGCACGATGCGATTGGCCTCCGCCATCGCCTGCTCTAGCTTGCGCATCTGCACGGCAGGCAGTGAGCGGCTCTCGCCCGTCATCGCCCGCGTGTCTGCGACCATCTAGATATCTCCTTACTTGGCTTCCGGCTTGCGCTTGGTGGCGCGCACGAAAGGTTCGATGTTTGCGGCGCGCAGCAGTTCCCGGTGGATGCGCGAGACCCGCTCGACCTGACCCTTGGCGGGAAAGCGCTCGTAGAAGCCCTCGGCCCGGAACTGGCGCTTCTGGTCACCCCAGGGCGCAAGGCGCTTGGTCCAGCGCTCCAGACGGCCGTTCTCCGGCGTGGCGTCCTGCGGCGCCAGGTCCGCGCATACGCGCAACAGCGCCTTCAGGGTCACCGAGGTGGTGATCATGTAGGAGCTGTGACCCCAGGTCTCGCCCCAGACGGTCTTGGCGGCCTCCAGGAAGTCGCGCACCACGCGATAGAAGCGATCCGCTTCCTTGTCGTCGGCCCCGCGCCGCTCGATGCTCTTCCACTCGGCGCTGATCCAGCGATTGAGCTCGTTGAAGAGCTCCGCCTGCAGGATCCACTTCTGGCGCTGGGCGCGGCCGCCCAGGCGGTTGATCCGGTAGCGCAGCGGGCTGTCGCCCTGGGAATACAGGCGTTCCACCACCTTGGCGGCGAACTTCTTCTCCGGCGCCGCCCAGGACACGCGCTCGTACAGGTCGATGAGATGGCTCTTGTTGATGCGCGTGGGGGTGGAATTGATGATCACGAACATCTCGGTGGCGAAGTCCTCGCTGCGCCCGTCGAAGATCACGCAAGGCACGTTGATGGTGGCAGCCTCGCCGGGCCGGTCGTTGCTGTAGAAGCGGAGCGCCGCCAGACGGTGCTGGCCGTCGATGATCAGGTACTTGCCCTTGGGCTCCTGCAAGTGGCCCACGCTGTCGAATCCCTGCATCGGTTCGAAGTTGAGGCGCTCGTTGGTGAACAGGAGCACCGTCCCCGGGATCGGCGGCTGGCTGGCCGCCGTCTCGTAGAAGTTCTTGAGGGCCGCCACTTTGGCGCGCCCCAGCTGGCGCTGGAAGGCCTTGTCGGAGTGCTCGATGTGGCTGATGAAGTCCGCGATCTCGTCGCTCTCGGCGGGCTTCTCCGGGGCGATCTGTTCGCCTTCGCCGTAGAAGCGGCTGATGAACTGTACCTTGGCCAGCAGGTCCTCTACGGGGTAGGCCGCGAAGTAGAAGACGCCGTCCTTCTGTCTGACCTGGGTCGCAAGCATGGCTGGCTCCGGTGGGGGACCGTAATCATAAACCGGCAGACCCACCCCACCAAGGCGAAACCTTGGGTCAAGGCGGGTATCTGTCCAGATGCAGGGCTCTGACCAGGGCTTCGGTGAAGCGTTCCCGGTCCCGGTAGTCCAGGTGGGAGCCGTCAGGGCAGGTGAATTCGGCGAGGCCCGGCACATCCCGGAAATTCATGTCCTCGGAACGGCTTTGGGCCGCGAAAACATCCCAGAATTGGCGGCGCGGAAACCGTCTGTCATCGATATCCCGCACGTAACCGGTCTCCGGAAATACCGCGAAGATCACCCGCCCGCCCCGGGCCTGGATGGCATCCGCCAGCGCCGCCACCTCGGCGCTTCGTTTCCGGTAGACCTGGTTGTCTACGGGCATGATCTGGCCGATGAGCTGCCGGAAATAGGCCTCGATCTGCGCGTTAGTCCCTTCTGGCACCTTACCGCCCAGGCCCAGGTTGATGCTCACCCGCTCGTAATAGAACCCAGGCATGGATACTTGGCGATAATCGGCCAGGGTCGAGCGGTCTGGCAGGTTGTTGAGATACTGGGGTGTCGCCTCCGGGTACAGCACCCGCGTCAGCAGAGAATGTCCAGGGCTGGCACCATCGGCGTAGCTGCGCAGGTTTCCATGCAGCAGGTCACCGAGCCGGGTCTCGATGTCATCGAAATCAGGTAAAACGGAGTGCCTCGCCCGTTCCGCATCGTATTCATAGCGGCTGCCCGCGTCGCCGCTGTCGGGGAAGGCCAACGCGTTGTCACCGAAGTCCACGAGCACCGTACCGGTGATCTGAGGGTCCTCAGCCACCCCTTTGAACACTGAATAGAAAGGCGTGCCATCCAGCGCCAGTTGCACCGGTTGGAGGCCGGTCATGCGTCGTAGCACGTCCTGATCCACGTCCAGTTCCATGCGCGACCCGCCCACCAGGACCAGTGCCTTTCGCCCTAGGCGGCGCGCGCGAGCCCTTTCAGCCAGCCACCGAGTCTCGGAGTCCAGCACGCTTGCCCGGAAGCCACGTATCGCCAGAGTCGTTTCCATTGTCACGATGGTCGCCGCCAAAGCCAGAAGCGCCGTCCCCAGCAGCAGCATCCAAGGCAGACGTGGCAGCCGTTCAAAACTGGAAGTAGATGAACGCACGCTCGTCTCCGCCGGAACAGAGGAAAATCGCTACGAGGCAGACCGATAGGAAACCGGCCTGAATCGGCGTCCGCAAAGCACCAAACCGCTCCTCCAACGAGCTATCCCGTAGCCACCATTGCCAGGCCAACATGGCAACGATGCCGGCATATATCTTGAACATGTAGGCCGCATCGTCCGCCGTAAAGGCGTCGATGCGGACCATGGCCCGGAGTTCCCCCCATGCCGCCTCGGGAGTGTGAGCCCGGAAGGGTATCCAGGTGAGACTCACCAATAGGAACACCAGCAGAGTACCTACCAAGCCCGTGGTGGGCATAGATGCAGGACGTATGTGTTGACGCCAGAACCGTTCGGCTGCCAGGTAGGCTCCATGCAGCCCGCCCCACAGCACGAACATCCAGGATGCCCCATGCCAGA
Organism: Gammaproteobacteria bacterium; assembly: GCA_035465695.1. Taxonomy (GTDB): domain Bacteria; phylum Pseudomonadota; class Gammaproteobacteria; order Natronospirales; family REEB76; genus DASUBN01. Next base: position 44,462 of record DATIVR010000003.1, on the reverse strand, counting down.
GGCCGCCGATCAACATGGTGAGCACCAAATTTAGATACGTCCGGGTCTCTCCGTGGCGATTGCCTCCCAGCGGGATGTACAGATAGTCGCGCAACCACGTGGATAAGGTGATGTGCCAGCGCCGCCAGAAGTCGGAGAAGCTGCGCGCCGCGTAAGGTTGACGGAAGTTGTCCGGGAACTCGAACCCGAAACAAAGCGCGAGCCCTATGGCGCAGAGCGAGTAGCCGGCGAAGTCGAAGTAGATCTGACCCGAGAAGCCGAATAGGGCGGCCCAGCCATATGCCGCATTGTGGGCCGCGGGGGCGGCATACACCTCGTCCACCACCGGCGCGAACAGCGCATCGGCCAGTACTGTCTTGGCAGCGAGTCCGAAGATGACCAGGCAAAGTCCCCAGCCCAGCTGATCGCGGCTCGCGCTGCGTGGCGCCTTGATCTGAGGCAGTAGCTGCCGTGCACGGACGATAGGTCCCGCCACCAAGTGCGGGAAGAAACTAACGAACAATGCGTAATCCAGGTAAGGCGCATCGCCCTTTATCTCCTTGCGATATACGTCGATGGTGTAGGAGAGCGACGCGAACGTATAGAAGGAGATGCCGATGGGCAGCACGATGCCCAGTGAAGGGGGAGCGTAATGGAAGTCCACTACCGCCAGCAGACGTTGGGCATTCTCCAGCAAGAAGTTGCCGTATTTGAAGAAGCCCAGCAGCGCCAGGTTCGCGGCCAAACTCATCGTCAGGAGCAACCGGCGATGCCCTGGCTTCTCGCTCTTCCAGACAAGCCGCGCTAACCACCAATCCAGGGTGGTGGAGAACCACAGGACCACCACGTAAGGCGGATTCCACGCGGCATAGAAGATGTAGCTTGCCACCAGCAACAGCAGCTTCTTCCCGCTCCAGCCTGGTATGAGCCGGTGTAGGACAAACACGACGACGAAGAAGACCAGGAAGGTCAGTGAGTTGAACAACACCCCAAGTCTCCCTGTCGGTCACGAAGCCGCGAGACGTCGCAGCTGCTCACGCAGTCCTTGTAGGGTCATCTCAAAGTCCCTCAGCCGCTGGCGCTCCTTCTCCACCACCGCCGGCGGAGCGTTGTCCACGAAATCCGGCTTGCCGAGTTTAGCCTGACACTTGCCGATCTCGCCCTCGACGCGGGCGATCTCCTTGGCCAGGCGCGCACGCTCCGCGTCCATGTCGATCAAGCCCGCCATGGGCACCAGGATCTTCATCTCGCCCAGCAGGGCCGTGGCGGAGGGCGGCGGTTCGCCCTGGCTTTGGACTTCGATACCTGACAGGCGGGCGATGAACACCAAGAGCGCCCTGTGTTGCTCAACGCGCTTGAGATCGGATGCGGCCGCACCCTGCAACAACACCGGCATCTCCTTCCCCGGCGCGATGTCCATCTCGGCGCGGATGCGGCGCACTCCCAGGATGAACTCCTGCAGCCAGCGCAGCTCCTGCTCGGCCTGCGGGTCGCGCTTGAAGTCGGTGCCCTTGGGATAAGGCTGCAGCATCACGCTCTGGCTCTGCTTGCCGGCCATCGGTCCGACCTTCTGCCAGATCTCTTCGGTGATGAACGGGGTGATGGGATGCAACGCCCGCAACAACGTCTCCAATACCGTGACCAGGGTGTGGCGGGTGCCGCGCTGATGGGCGCTGCTGACACCTTCACCCTGTAACGCGGGCTTGGAGAGCTCCAGGTACCAGTCGCAGAATTCGTTCCAGGTGAACTCATAGAGCGCCTGGGCTGCAAGGTCGAAGCGATAGCTGGCGAACTCTTTCTCCACGGTGCTGAGCGTCTCCGACAGCCGCGACTGGATCCAGCGGTCCGCCAGCGAGAATGCCAGCTCGCCGCCGTGGGCGCCGTTATCCTTGCCTTCGGTGTTCATCAGCACGTAGCGGGAGGCGTTCCACAGCTTGTTGCAGAAGTTCTTGTAGCCTTCGCAACGCTTGAGGTCGAAGTTGATGGTGCGGCTGTATGTGGCGAGCGCGGCGAAGGTGAAGCGCAGCGCATCGGCGCCCACCGGCGGGATGCCCTGTGGATAGTCCTTGCGCACCCGCTTCTCCACCTTCTCCCGCACCTGCGGGATCAGCAGCGAGGCAGTGGACTTCTTCACAAGTTCTTCCAGGGTGACGCCGTCGATCAGGTCCAGGGGATCGATGGTATTGCCCTTGGACTTAGACATCTTCTGGCCTTCCGCGTCGCGCACGATGGCGTTGATGTACACCCCGCGGAACGGCACCTGCTTGGTGAAGTACTGGGTGGCCATGACCATGCGCGCCACCCAGAAGAAGATGATGTCGAACCCGGTGATGAGCACCGAGGAGGGCAGGAAGTCCCGGAACCGTTCCCACTCTTCCGCTCGCGCGGGTGTATCGCCCGGCCAGCCCAGGGTGGAGAACGGCCACAGCGCCGAGCTGAACCAGGTATCCAGCACGTCCTCGTCTTGGCGCAGCTTGCCCACCGGCTTGATTCCGGAATGCTTCAGCGCGTCCGCCTCGTCCTCACCCACGAAGATGTTGTCGGCCTCGTCGTACCAGGCGGGGATCTGGTGGCCCCACCAGAGTTGGCGGCTCACGCACCAGTCCTGGATGTTCTCCAGCCATTGGACGTAGGTGGTGCTCCAGTTCTCCGGCGTGAACTTGATGGCGCCGCCGCGCACCGCGGCCAGCGCCGGTTCGGTGATGGCGCGCTTGCCGCCGGGGCGTCCGTCCGGCAGCGTGTCGCGAGTCAGGTCCAGGAACCACTGGTCCGTGAGCATGGGCTCGATGACCGCATCGGAACGCTGGCTGATGGGCACCATGAGCTTGTGCTTCTTGGTCTCCACCAGAAGGCCTGCGGCATCCAGGTCCGCCACGATCTTCTTGCGCGCCACGAACCGATCCAGGCCGCGGTATACCTCCGGCGCCTCGTCGTTGACCTTGCCATCGAGGGTGAAGACGTTGATGTTGGCCAAGCCATGGCGCTGGCCCAGCTTCTGGTCATTGAAATCATGGGCCGGCGTGATCTTCACGCAGCCGGTGCCGAAATCCTTGTCCACATACTCGTCGGCGATGACCGGGATCAGCCGGCCCGTGAGCGGCAGCTTGAGTTGCTTGCCCATCATGTCCTTATAGCGCTCGTCCTCCGGGTGCACTGCCACGGCCACGTCACCCAGCATGGTCTCGGGGCGGGTGGTGGCCACCGTGAGGTCCTTGCCGCCGGCGGCGGCGGGATAACGGATCAGCCACAGGCTGCCGTCCCGCTCCTCGTTGTTCACCTCGAGGTCCGAGACCGCGGTCTGCAGCACCGGATCCCAGTGCACCAGGCGTTTGCCGCGGTACAAGAGGCCGTCCCGATACCAGGCCACGAACACGCGGCGCACCGCGGCGGAGAGGCCTGCGTCCATGGTGAAGCGTTCGCGGCTCCAGTCCACCGAGGCGCCCAGGCGGCGCATCTGGCGGGTGATGGTGGAACCGGATTCCTCCTTCCACTCCCAGACCTTCTTGAGGAAAGCGTCGCGTCCCAGGTCATGACGCGTCTGGCCGGCGGCGGCCAGCTGGTTCTCCACGATCTTCTGGGTGGCGATGCCGGCGTGGTCGGTGCCGCCCTGCCACAGCACCCGTTCCCCGCGCATGCGGTGATAGCGGGTGAGGGCGTCCATGAGTGTCTGCTGGAAGGCATGGCCCATGTGCAGGGTGCCGGTGACGTTCGGCGGCGGCAGGAGGATGCAGTAGGGGGTTCCGGACGCTCTGGGCGCGAACCAGCCGTGCTTCTCCCAAGTCTCGTACCAGCGGCTTTCCATGCCGCGGGGTTCGTAGGCTTTTTCCATGGGTCCGATCGGATTCTTGTGCAGGAGCCGCATCGCGCGGCATGAGGCTGGGGATTATATCAGCGGGGATTCAGCCGTCGCCCATCACTCGTCTTGAGCGTTGCCGCGCAAGACGTCCTCGACGATGCCCGGGATCTCCTCCCGGAGCTTCTCCCAGACCTTCTCCACCAGGGTGGCGTGGATCTCCGCGGCGGCATCCCGCAACAGCCGGTCCGTGAGCGCGGCGATGCGCTCCGTCAGTTCTTCCGAAAGCAGGTCCTGAGGGATGGTCAGCACCGGCGGCGTTGCCGCCGGAGCGGGCTCCGGCACGTCCGTGGCAGGCGCCGCGGGGGTCATGGACTCATCCGCCAGGTCGGTCAGCACCGGGATATCGAAGTCGGGAGGTATGCGCTGGCTCGGGCTCATCCGCGGGATCCGATCTGATTGGTCTTCAGGGGATAACCGCGGTCCTTATAGAAGCGGAAGCGCTCCCGGCCCTGGGCCTTGCGGCCGTCATCGCCGTCCACCACCTCCGCTACCCGCTCGAAGCGGGAGAAGAAGCCCGGCACCTCCGCTCCCAGGTTGATGAGCAGATGGAAGCCGTCGCTGCAATCGCTGCCGTGGCCTATGTGCACCGCCGCGTCCGCATCGGCTTCGGCGGCCAGGCAGTGGGGCAGGAAGGCCCGGTCATGCCAGGTCCACATGAGTTCGTCCAATTCGCGGGCCGCGCCTTCGCTCTCTGCCTGCACGAACACCTTGTGCCCCATACCCGCCACTTTCTCGGCCAGCTTGCAGGCGAACAACATACGGGTCCGCGGACCGGTCTCTTCCAATATATAGAAATCTACCTGCGTCACGCCTGGTCCAGCAGGTACTGGAAGAGCAGCGGCACCGGCCGGCCGCTGGCGCCCTTCTCGCCGCCGCCCTTCCAGGCGGTGCCGGCCACGTCCAGGTGTGCCCAATTCATGTTCTTGGTGAACCGCGAGAGATAACAGGCGGCGGTCACGGCGCCCGCCTCGCGGCCGCCGATGTTGGCGAAATCCGCGAAGTTGCTCTTCAGGCTCTCCTGGTAATCGTCGTAGAGCGGCATCGGCCAGGCGCGGTCGTCGGCCTTCTCGCCGGCGGCGCGCACCGCCTGGATCAGCCGTTCGTTGTTGCCGAACAGGCCCGATACCACGTTGCCCAGGGCGACCACGCAGGCGCCGGTGAGGGTGGCCACGTCGATGATGCTCGCCGGCTGGAAGCGTTCGGCATAGGTGAGGGCATCGCAGAGGATGAGGCGGCCTTCCGCGTCGGTGTTGAGGATCTCCACCGTCTGGCCGGACAGGGTGGTGACGATGTCGCCCGGACGGGTGGCATCGCCGCCCGGCATGTTCTCGGCGCTCGGCACCACGCCCACCACGTTGATCTTGAGTCCGAGGGTCATGATGGCCTTCAGCGTGCCGAACACACTGGCAGCGCCGCACATGTCGAACTTCATCTCGTCCATGGATTGCGACGGCTTGATGGAGATGCCGCCGGTGTCGAAGGTGATGCCCTTGCCCACCAGCACGTGCGGTTTCTGACCCTTGGCGCCGCCGTGGTATTCCATCACGATCAGCTTGGGCGGTTGGCGGCTGCCGCGCGCCACGGCGAGTAACGCACCCATGCCGAGCTTCTTCATCTGCGCCTGGTCCAGCACCGTCACCTTGAGCTTGGTGCCCTTGGCGAGGCGGCCGGCTTCCTCGGCGAGATAGGTCGGAGTGCACACGTTGGGCGGCAGGTTGCCCAAGGACTTGGTGAGCGCCACGCCGGCAGCCAGCGCGGACCCCACCTTCGCGCCTTCCTCGGCGGCCTTGGCCTGATCCTTGGCGCTGAGCAGCGTGAGCTTCTGCAGCGTGGGCTTGTGCTTGTCCTTGGCTTGGCCCTTGAACTGGTCGAAACGGTAGTTCGCCTCCTCGGCGGATTCCACCGCGTGGCGGGCAAGCCAGTAACCGTCCGCATCCTTCACGTCCAGCAACGACAAGGTGCTGGCGGCGTCCTTCACGCCGGCATCGTTGAGCGCGCGGACCGCCTTGGACATGGCCTTGCGATAGCCGCGCAGCGAGAACTCCTTCTCGGGGCCCAGGCCGATCAGCAAGACCCGCTCGGCGGTGAGCTTGGGTACTTCGAACAGCAGCAGGCTCTGGCCGGCGCGGCCCTCGATGGCGCCGCTCTTGGCGATCTTGGCCAGGTATCCGTGGCTCGCCTGATCGAGCGCCTGGGTCGCGGCCGGCAGCTTGCCACCTTCGAACATGCCCGCTATGAGGCAAGGCGTGGCCAGTATCTCGGCGGCGGCGGTCTTCACGGAAAATTGCATGCATGTCTCCAGGTGGACGATTCAAGGACCTGCGGCGGCTGGCGTATCATGGGCGCCTGCGGAAGGCCTCATATAGGCGGCCGCCATTCTAACCCAAGGCCGGATGCGAGCGAGATGAGGCAGCAAGGCGACGCATGATACGCATCGTTGATCGCTACCTCGCCCGTGAGACCGCGCTCGCCACCGCCGCGGTGACCGGCGTGCTGATGCTGATCCTGCTCAGCAACAAGTTCGCGAGCCTGCTGGGTGACGCTGCTGCGGGCCGGTTGCCGCGTGAGACGGTATTCACGCTGCTGGCCCTGGCATCCATCAAGTTCTTCATCGTGGTGGTCCCGGTCGCCACCTTCCTCGCCATCATGCTGGCACTCGGGCGTCTGTACCGGGACAGCGAGATGACCACGCTCATGGCCTGCGGTGTCGGCCCACTGCAGATCTATCGGCCGCTCATGATAATCGCGGCGCTTCTGGCGGCCGGTCTCGCGGTGCTGTCCCTGCAGGTCTCGCCCTGGGCCGAGCGCATGACCAGGATCGTCAACAGCGCCGGCATGCATGACGCCCTGATCAGCAGTTTCGAATCCGGCCGTTTCAAGGTTAACGACGACGGCCGCGGCGCGCTCTATGCCGAACACGTGAGCCAGGACGGCCGAGACTTGCAGAAGGTGTTCATGCAGGGTCCGAGCGGAGACCTCATGGCCGTGGTGATCGCGGACCGCGGACACCGCGTGGACGACCCCAAGGTGCCCGGCGGCGGCATGCTGGTGCTGAACGATGGCTGGCGCTACGAGGGCCTGCCGGGCAAGCCCGATTACCGGATAGTGAAGTTCGTGGAGCATGGCATCGTCATCTCTCCTCCGCGGCCGGACAGCGGGCTTGGCTCCTACGATGCCTATCCGACCTCGCAATTGCTGGCGCTACACGATCTGGAGGCAGCCTCGACGGTCCAGTGGCGGCTGTCGGTGCCGATCTCGGTGCTGTTGCTGACACTCCTGGCGGTGCCGCTCGCCAAGACCTCGCCGCGCCAGGGACGCTACGGGCGACTGTTGATCGCCATCCTCGTGTACCTCATCTTCTATAACGTCGGCATCCTGGCGCGGGTCTGGGAACAGAAGGGCGTCAGTCCCGTGGCCCTGGGGATGTGGTGGGTGGACGTGCTGGCCCTGATCGGCGTCGCGGCGTTGCTGATTCAGCAGTATGGTCTGCGTGGCCTGTTCGCGGCGTCATGGAGCCCACGCTCATGATCCGCATAAGCCTGTACCTGGCCAAGACCGTCATCGTGAACTCGCTGCTGGTGTTGCTGGTGCTCACCGTGCTCGCCAGCCTCATCACCTTCGTAGGTGAGATCCATAACCTCAGCAGTACCTATACCGTGGCCGAAGCGGCACGCTTCACCCTGTTCAAGATCCCCGGCGGCATGTACGACATGTTCACCATCTCGACCCTCCTTGGCGCCTTGCTGGGACTGGGCGAGCTCGCCGGCAACAACGAACTCACGGTGATGCGGGTGGCGGGCGTCTCGGTGGCGCGACTCGGCATGGCCGCCATGGTGGGCGGAGTGGTGCTGGCGCTGATGTGCGTGCTGCTGGGCGAATTGATCGTGCCGACCACCGAACGGATGGCCGAGGACCGGCGCGCGGAGTTGGTCAACGCCCGCACCAACGTGCTGGGCACGGGCGGTATCTGGGCGAAGGATGGCCCTAGCTTCGTTAACGTCCGAGCCATGACCAACCGCAACATGGCGAGAGGCATCTACATCTATCAGATCACTCCGAATCGGCAGCTCTCGCAGATTACCTTCGCCAACTCCGCCGTGTTCGACACCCAACCTCCGCAACTTCATGCGCTACGAGCCACGAGATTCTTGGGTGCGGACGGCGCGAGCGTCTATCACATGCAGACGGAGCGATGGAGCACGTCGCTCAATCCCTCCATCATCAGCTTGTTCTCACTGGCCGCCACTTCGCTCTCGGCTGCCAGCCTCCATGAGTACATCGGCTACCTGCGTGCCAACCACCTGGATGAGGGGCGCTACGTGGCGGAGTTCTGGGACCACATAGCGCGGCCGGTGGCACTGCTCTTGATGCTCATGCTCTCGCTGCCTTTCGTGTTCGGGCCGCTGCGCTCGTCCAGCACCGGACAGCGCATGCTCGTCGGCATGCTGGTCGGTATCGGCTTCTACGTGTTCAACACCATGTTCATGCAGACCGGCGTGGTGTTCGGCCTGGATCCCTTCGCCACGGCCTGGCTGCCGACGCTGCTGTTGGGCGGCATCAGCATCCTGGCAGTCAGACGGATCCGCTAGCCAAAGGCTGCTGCGCCTTGCGCCCCTCTTGGCGCAGTGCTGACTGTTAATCCTTGGGATTTGAGATTTCGGTGAAGGAGGGCGCGCTGACGAGCTGCGTGCCCGAGAGCCGGTCATGCCAGGTCCGCTGGTCCTTATCCCACAGCGACCACCAGAAGCCCAGTCCCAGTGGCAGCCAGGACAGGTATGCGGCCAAATAGCGGACCAGCGCCTGGCTCCAGGTGATCTTCGTACCGCTGCCGGTCTGCACCACCTTCACGCGCCACGCCAGCATTCCCAGGGTCTGGCCATTGCGGACCCAGAAACCGCCGAAGAATGCGAAGCCCAGGGCCAGCAGGTAGAGGCGGAACAGCAGTTCCGCCAGCGGATGGTCGGGAGTGATGGCGCCACGGCTGACCATCATGGCCAGTGCCGCGCCGATGAAGAACACCGCCGCCAACACCAGCGCGTCGTAGCATGCCGCCGCCAGGCGCCGCCACAGCGGTACGGAGAGTTGGTCGATGGGCTGGTCCAAAGAGTTGGCGCTCCCTGCGGGATTCGAACCCGCGTTTAAGCCTTGAGAGGGCTCCGTCCTAGGCCTCTAGACGAAGGGAGCGTCGGGCCGAAAAGGGAGTGGTATTATACGGACGCGCCGGATTAGCTCAAGTTCGGTGCCGGAAAACCTCGAAAAAAATGCCTGGATCCGGGCCAACAGGAAGACTGCCTATCCATCCCGTCATCGTCCCCCGCGCCGAGCACAGCATCTCGCGGGCCCAGATATCAGAGAACGCCCTCAAGGTGCTTTACCGGCTCAAGAACGCCGGCTATGAGGCCTACCTCGTGGGCGGCGGCGTGCGCGACCTGTTGCTGGGCCGCGAACCCAAGGACTTCGACGTCGCCACCGATGCCAGTCCTGAGCAGGTGGAGAAGGAATTCCGCAATTGCCGGCTCATCGGCCGGCGCTTCCGCCTGGCGCATGTGCGCTTCGGCGACGAGATCATCGAAGTCGCCACCTTCCGCTCCAGCGGCGCCGCCGATACCCGCGAGGTCGACGACGAGGACGGCGATCGCGCCCATGACGGCGGCACCGGCCGCATCCTGCGCGACAACATCTACGGCACGGTGGAAGAGGATGCCGAGCGGCGCGACTTCAGCGTCAACGCGCTCTACTACGACATCCGCGACTTCTCGGTGCGCGACTACGTGGGTGGTCTGCCCGACCTGCGCGACGGCGTGCTGCGACTGATCGGCGACCCGGAAGTGCGCTACCGGGAGGATCCGGTGCGCATGCTGCGTGCGGTACGTTTCGCGGTGAAGCTCGGCTTCAAGCTGCACCCGGACACGGAGGCCCCCATCGCGCGCCTGAGCGGCCTGCTCGCCGATGTGCCGCCAGCGCGGATGTTCGAGGAGATCCTCAAGCTCTTCCTGTACGGCTTCGGCGAGCAGGCTTTCGAGGCACTGCGCCATCACGGGCTGTTCGAGCAGTTGTTCCCCCGCACCGAGGCGGCGCTCGCGGTGGAGGAGCAGGGCTTCCCCATCACCTTCATCGGCAAGGCGCTGGCCAGCACCGACGGCCGTGTGCAGCAGGACCTGCCGGTCACGCCGGCCTTCCTGTTTGCCGCACTCCTGTGGGAGCCGGTGCGCCGTATCGCCCGCCGACTGGAGGAAGAGGGTCTGCATCCTTCCGAAGCGCTGCGCCGCGCCTCCGCCGAAGTGGTGGATGAACAGGTGAAGCGCGTGGCACTGCCGCGGCGTTTCTCCACGCCCATGATCGAGATCTTCTCGCTCCAGCCGCGTTTCCTGCAGCGCCAGGGCAAACGGCCGCAGCGGCTCATGGAACATCCGCGGTTCCGCGCTGCCTACGACTTCATGGTGTTGCGTGCGCAGGCCGGCGAGACCGACCCCGAGATCGCCGAGTGGTGGACGCAGTTGCTGGCGGGTAATCCGGTGGCGCCGCCGGCATCCACGCCCGGTTCAGGCACTGGACGGCGTCGCCGCCGTCGCCGCGGGGGACGTGGCCGCCGTCGCGGTGGCGATGGCAATGGCGACGGAGCAGGACAGGGGTCATCTTAAGTGTCCGCCGTCATGGCCTATGTGGGCCTCGGCGCCAACTTGCAGGACCCCGAAGCTCAGGTTCGCCGCGCCTTCGACGAGCTGTCGGCGCTGCCACAGAGCCGGCTGACATCTCGGTCTCACCTATATAAGAGTCCACCCCTCGGTCCCCCCGATCAGCCCGACTACATAAACGCAGTAGCCGCGCTCGAGACCGGCCTCGAGCCTCTCGCGCTTCTCGGTGAGCTGCGTGCCATCGAGCTGCGTCACGGCCGGCACCGCGACGGCCGCCACTGGGCTGCCCGTACGTTGGATCTGGACCTCCTGCTGCATGGCGAATGGGTGCTGGACACGCCCGAGCTCACGCTGCCCCATCCCGGCCTGCATGAGCGCGTCTTCGTCCTGTATCCTCTGTCCGATGTGGCGCCCGAACTTCATGTCCCCGGACGCGGCAGCGTGCGCGAGTTACGCGGACGCCTCGGCGCCGTACGCATCCAGCGGCTGGACTGAGCCATGAGCGAGTCACGCTACCTGGTGGTGGAAGGTCCCATCGGCGTCGGCAAGACCAGCCTTGCGGTGAGACTCGCAGAGACGCTCAGCGCCGAACTCATGCTGGAGCGCGCCGAGGAGAACCCTTTCCTCGAGCGTTTCTACCGCGACCCCAAGGGCGCGGCGCTGCCCACCCAGCTTTCCTTCCTGTTCCAGCGCGCGCGCCAGCTGCAGCAACTTCGCCAGGGCGACATCTTCCAGCCCATGCGCGTCTCGGACTTCCTGCTGGACAAGGACCCGTTGTTCGCGCGTCTCAACCTCGATGACGAGGAACTCAAGCTCTACGAGCAGGTCTATCAGCATCTCACCCTGGATGCGCCCCGTCCCGACCTCGTCATCTACCTGCAGGCGCCGGTGGATGTGCTGGTACGCCGGGTGCAGCGCCGCGGCATCGGCTATGAACGCTACATCCAGCAGGAGTACCTGGAGAAGGTGGCATCGGCCTACTCGCAGTTCTTCTACCACTACGCAGCCTCGCCGCTGCTGATCGTCAACGCAGCGGATATCAACCCGGTGGAGAGCGAGGCTGACTATGCCTCGCTGGTGCGGGAGATCTCCCGCGTCCGCTCAGGCCGCCATTATTTCAACCCTACTCCTATACGGTGAGAGCGCCACAAGCTGTTGCCCTCGCTCGGGGGTTGTTGTTCTAGACATTTTGTGTAGGGAAGGGCATCCTTTTTGATATGTATACGACGCCCAAGAACACGCTCGACGCCAAGCCCATCACTGTCCCGGGCCTGGTCAAGATGAAACAGGACGAGGAGAAGATCGCCTGCCTCACGGCGTATGACGCGAGCTTCGCCGCGCTGCTCGACATGGCCGGCGTGGACGTGGTGCTGGTGGGGGATACCCTCGGCAACGTGATCCAGGGCCACGCCACCACGGTGCCGGTCACGGTGGACGACGTCGTGTATCACACCAGGAACGTGGCGCGTGGCCTCAAGCGCGCCTTCCTCATCAGCGACATGCCCTTCGCCAGTTATCCGACCCCGGCGCTCGCGCTCGAGAACGCCGCGCGCATGATGCAGGAAGGCGGTGCCAAGATGGTGAAGCTGGAGGGCAGCGGCCATCAGGCGGAGATCGTGAGCTACCTGAACGAGAACGGCGTGCCCGTGTGCGCGCACTTGGGTCTCAGGCCGCAGCTCATCCACAAGCTGGGCGGCTACTCGGTGCAGGGCCGCAAGGCCAAGGCCGCCAAGCAGATGGTGGAGGACGCGCAACTCCTGGAGAAGGCGGGCGCCGACATGATCCTGCTGGAACTGATCCCGCGCGACCTCGCCGCCGAGATCACCGCTGCGGTGGAAGTGCCGGTCATCGGCATCGGCGCCGGTCCCAAGGTGGACGGCCAGATCCTGGTGCTCTACGACATGCTGGACATCACCCCCGGACGCAAGCCGAAGTTCGCCAGGAACTTCATGGAAGGAGCGGGCAGCATCTCCGAAGGCGTCGCCGCCTATGTGAAGGCGGTGAAGAACAAGAGCTATCCCGCTCCCGAGCACAGCTTCGACTGACATGCTGACAGAACACTCCGTCGCCGAACTGCGTAAGCGCATCGCCCGCTGGCGCGCCATCGACCAGAAGGTGGCGTTGGTGCCCACCATGGGCAACCTGCATGGCGGCCACATCGCCCTGGTGAAACATGCCCAGAAGCTCGCCGACCGCGTGGTGGTGAGCATCTTCGTGAATCCTCTGCAATTCGGGCCGAAGGAAGACTTCGCCGCCTACCCGCGCACGCCCGATGCGGACAAGCTGCAACTGGCGGTGGCGGGCACCGACCTGCTCTTCACGCCCGATGTCGACGAGGTGTACCCCGGCGGCATGGACAAGGTGTCGCGGGTGGAAGTGCCCGCGTTCGACGGCATCCTCGACGGCGCCTCGCGGCCGGGGCATTTCACCGGTGTCGCGACGGTGGTGGCGAAGCTATTCAACATGGTGCAACCGGACGTGGCGATCTTCGGCGAGAAGGATTACCAGCAGTTGCTGGTGATACGCCGCATGACCGCTGACCTGTGCATGCCGGTGCAGGTGGTGGGCCACCCCACCATGCGCGAAGCCGACGGTCTCGCCATGAGCTCCCGCAACCAATATCTCACCAAGGCAGAGCGTGCCCAGGCGCCGCTCTTGCGCCGGGTGCTGTCCGAGACCGGTGCGCTCCTGGGCGAAGGCAGCAAGGACTTCGCTGGACTGCAGCGACAGGCGGTGCAGCGCCTGGCGGAAGGCGGCTTCAGGCCCGACTACGTGGAGATCCTCGACGCCGACACGCTCGCGCCCGCCACCGCGGACGACCTGCACCTGGTGATCCTGGCGGCGGCGTGGCTCGGCAAGGCGCGATTGATCGATAACCTCCCCATGGATTTCAGTGTCCCGCAGGACAAGACCGTCGTCTTGAGCGAGCCCGAGACGGTCGGTTAAAATATATCCACTGTCCATCCCCTCTCATCGCGGATATATCCCATGCAAGTGACCCTGCTCAAGGCGAAGCTCCATCGTGCCCGTGTCACCCACGCGGAATTGGACTACGAGGGCTCCTGTGCCATCGACAGCCAGTTGCTGGACACGGCCGGGATGCATGACTACGAGCAGATCCAGATCTACAACGTCACCAACGGCGAGCGTTTCACCACCTATGCCATGCGCGCCGAGGCGGGTTCCGGCGTCATCTCCATCAATGGCGCCGCTGCGCATCGCGCCAAGCCCGGTGACATCATCATCATCTGCGCCTATTGCCAGGTGACTGCCGGCGAGGCCATCAACCACAAGCCGCGGCTCATCTACCTGAACGAGCACAACAAGGTGATGCGCACCTCCAACGCCATCCCTGTCCAAGCCGCCTGAAGCGGATCTTTTTGTTCATGTTCTGATGAGCGCGGCGCTCCGCATCCTGCTTCGCTAGCGGGCCCAGGGCGGACGTCCATGTCCGCCCGCTCGCCACATGTGGCGAGCCCCCGCCTCGTCCTCGGCCAAAATCTCTCGCTTCAGGTTCGCCGTCTATGTGTCTCCGTGGCAAATTTGGTCACGGCAGGTTAATTTAGGGCATGAGTTCCATCGCCAAATCCGCTGCCTGGAAGGCCCTGGGCGAGCACCGCCAGAGCATCGACGTGGCGGAGCTCAAGCAGTTCGCGGCCGCGGACGCCAAACGCGTCGAGCGATTCTCCGTGACGCTGCCCGACCTGCACGCGGATCTCTCCCGCCACCTCGCCACCGACGAGACCTTCAAGCTCCTGGTGAGGCTCGCGGAGACGGCGCAAGTCGCCGACAAGCGCCGCCAGCTCTTCGAAGGCGCGCATCTCAACAACACCGAGGACCGTGCCGCACTGCATACGTTGCTGCGCGCGGCACCGGCGGACGTGCCGCATGGATTGGAAGAGAAAGCGGCGGAAGTTCGCGAAGTCTTCGCAAGGCTGAAAGCCTTCACCCAATCTGCGCATGCCTCCGGCCGCTTCACCGACGTGGTGAGCATCGGCATCGGCGGCTCTTATCTGGGTCCCGAGATGGTGGTGCAGGCCTTGATGCCCCTGAAGGGGCCGAAGCTTCGCTCTCATTTCGTCTCCAACGTGGATCCCATGCACGTGGCGCGGGTGCTCGCGCCGCTGGATCCCGCCAAGACCCTGGTCATCGTCATCTCCAAGACCTTCACCACCCAGGAGACCCTCGCCAACGCCCGCGCCGCGCGCGCCTGGCTGGTGCAGGCCCTGGAGGAGAAAGCCGTGGCGGAGCATTTCGCCGCCGTGTCCGCGGCGCCGGACAAGGCCAAGGAATTCGGCATCCCCCCGGAACGCGTGTTCGCATTCTGGGACTGGGTCGGTGGCCGTTATTCGCTGTGGTCTGCGGTGGGCCTGCCCATCGCGCTCGCCCATGGTTTCGAAAGCTTCGAAGCGCTGCTCGCCGGCGGCGAGAAGATGGACCGGCACTTCCGCGACGCGCCGCTGGAGCGCAACCTGCCGGTGCTGCTGGCGTTGCTCGGCGTGTGGTACGGCAACTTCTGGGATGCCCGGACTCGCGCCGTGATCCCGTATCGCCAGGATTTGAGCCTGTTCGTCCCGTTCCTGCAGCAACTGGAGATGGAGAGCGATGGCAAGCGGGTGCGCCGCGATGGGGCGCCGGTGGACTACGCCACCATGCCCATCGTCTGGGGCGACACCGGCACCAATGGCCAGCACGCCTTCTTCCAGCTCCTGCATCAGGGCACCGAGCTCGTGCCGGTGGATTTCATCGCGGTACTGGAGGAGAGCAGTGGCAACTGGCGCCAGCAGGCCATGCTGCTCGCCAACTGCTATGCGCAGGCCGAGGCCCTGTTCCACGGCCGCAGCCAGGGGGCGGCCCGGAAGCTGTCGACCGCCGCGCTGGCGCCGCACAAGACCTTCCCCGGCGGGCGGCCCAGCACCCTGCTCACGCTCTCGCGGCTCGACCCCGGCACGCTCGGCATGCTGATCGCGCTCTACGAGCACCGCACCTTCGTGCAGGCCTGCATCTGGGACATCAACTGCTTCGATCAGATGGGCGTGGAACTCGGCAAGCAGTTGGCGGAGGGCGTGCTGCATGCGCTGGAGAGCGGCGATCTCACCAAGCTGGAGGATCCGGCGACCCGCGCCGCCGTCAAACGCTCGCGTTATGACTGAGCTGACATCGGCCGCGCACTTCAAGCAGAGCAAATATGCGGTGCTGCGGGGCGTGGTGTCGCCGCAGAGCGCCCAGCTCATGACCACCTACGCGTTGCTCCAGCAGCAGTGGCCCGGTTACTACCAGCCGGAGGACGTGTTCCGCGCCGCCCATGGCCGTTATGCCGACGCCATCAGCGAGACCCTGCTGCTGGAGGCCAAGCCGGTGATGGAGAAGGCCACCGGATTGAACCTGCTGCCTTGCTATTCCTACCTGCGCATCTACGGCCCCGGCGCGGTGCTGCCCAAACACCTGGATCGGCCGTCCTGCGAGATCAGCGCATCGCTGTCCCTGGGCATCCACGCCGATGCGGTGTGGCCGCTCTGCGTGCATGCAGACGGCCAGGACAAGGCCATCGGCCTCGCGCCCGGTGACATGCTGGTATACCGCGGTGCCGATGTGCCCCATTGGCGTGAGGCATTCACCGGTCAGTGGTGCGTGCAGGTGTTCCTGCACTACGTGGATGCCGACGGCGCCTACACCGATTTCAAGTTCGATGGCCGCGAGCGCATCGGCCCCTTCGACAAGCAGACCATGCAGCGCAGGTTCCAGCGCGAGGCCAGCTATGGGCGCGGCGATGCATTGGTGACGGTGCCGCCCGATGCGCCCTGTCCCTGCAATTCCGGGAAGGCATTCAAGGAATGTCACGGTAAGGCGGCGTAAGCTCGAGGGTCTCCAAGGAGGCCATCATGCTGCTAGTAGGTTCCTGCCACTGCGGCGCCGTCCGCTTCAGCCTCGAATCCCACACCCCGTATCCCTTCATGCGCTGTTACTGCTCCATCTGCCGCAAGACCGGCGGAGGCGGCGGTTACGCCGTCAACATCATGGGCGAGGCCGCCACATTGAAGGTCGATGGGATGGAACACGTGGGCATCTATCACGCCCGCATGCCGGACGGGAAAGGCGGCATCAAGCACAGCAATGCCGAACGGCATTTCTGCCGCGAATGCGGCTCGTCGCTGTATCTAAGCGACGATCAGTGGCCGCAATGGGTCTATCCCCTGGCCTCAGCCATCGATACCCCATTACCCAAGCCGCCGGAAGTAGTGAGCATCATGCTGGACTTCGCGGCGCCCTGGGCCGAGATCTCGCCCGGCAGGCATTTCAGGGAATATCCCAAGGAATCCATCGAGGACTGGCACAGACGTCATGGCTTGCTGTGCTGATCCAGTCCCCATCGCACGTGCTCGCGGACCAGCTCGGAGGGATCGGACTCGCGACTCTTGAGCGCAGCTAATACCTCTTCAGAGGTGGGTGCGTTGCCCAGCGCCACCGCGATGTTGCGCAGCCAGCCCTCATAGCCGGTGCGGCGGATGGCGCTGCCCTCGGTGCGCTTCAGGAACTCCGCTTCGCTCCAGGCGAAGAGTTCTGTCAGTTTCGAGCCGTCCAATCCCTCGCGCGGTGTGAAGTCCGCCTCCCGGCTCACCTGGGCGAACTTGTTCCAGGGGCAGAACAATTGGCAGTCGTCGCAGCCGAAGATGCGGTTGCCCATGGGTGCGCGGAACTCTTCCGGTATCGGACCCTTGTATTCGATGGTGAGATAGGCGATGCAGCGCCGTGCATCCAGCTGGTACGGCGCCACGATGGCGCCCGTCGGGCAGACGTCCATGCAGGCCCGGCAGCTGCCGCAGTGCTCGGTGGCGGCCTCGTCCAGGGGTAGCGGCAGGTCCGTGAACAGTTCTCCCAAGAAGAACCAGGAACCGGCCTGCTTGTTGATGAGGTTGGTGTGCTTGCCGATCCAGCCCAGTCCCGCGCCGCGGGCGAGCGCCTTCTCCAGCACCGGCGCGCTGTCGGTGAACGCCCGGTAGCCGAAGGGGCCGATCTCCTGCTGGATGCGCTCCGCCAGCTTCTGCAGGCGGGAGCGCAACACCTTGTGATAGTCACGGCCCAGGGCATAGCGGGCCACGTAGGCGTGGTCCGGTGTCTGCAACAGCGCTTCGGTCTGCGCAGCCGCGCCGGGCCAGTAATCCATGCGTGCCGAGATCACCCGGATGGTCCCCGGCACCAGTTCGCCGGGGCGGCTGCGGCGCATGCCGTGGCGCTCCATATAGTCCATGTGGCCATGGCGACCCGCCTCCAGCCATGCCAGCAGGCGCCGCTCGTCCTCCGGCAACTCCACGCCGGAGATCCCCAGTTGCTGGAAGCCCAGCTCCCGGCCCCATCCCTGGATACGCTGCTTGAGCGCGGCGAAGTCGGTGAGCTCTGACATAGGCCTATATAATGCCTCACATGTCGGTATTGCCCGAGAACCTGTACACCGCCGCGCAAGTGCGCGAGATCGAACGCCGCGCCGTGGAGGATGCACGCATCCCCGTGGCCACGCTCATGCAGCGCGCCGGTGAGGCGGCCTGGCAGCAACTCAAGCTGCAGTGGCCCAGTGCCGGGCACTTGCTGGTGCTCTGCGGTTCCGGCAGCAATGCGGGCGATGGTTACGTGCTGGCGAATTGCGCCCTGGCGGAGCAGCGCAAGGTCACGGTGCTGACCTTGGGCGACCGGCTGCGGCTGCCTCCCGCAGCATCGGAGATGCGCGGCCGGTTCCTGAAAGCGGGCGGCAGCGAGACCGCTTTCGAGTCACGCCTGCCCGCGGCGGACGTGATCGTGGATGCCCTGTTGGGCATCGGCCTGGACCGCCCGCTGCACGGCGAGTGGTCGAAACTGGTGCGGGAAGTGAATGCCTGCAAGATGCCGGTGCTCTCCCTGGACATCCCCACCGGTCTCAATGCCGATACCGGTGCCGAGATGGGCGGCACCATACGCGCCGACGTCACCGTCACCTTCCTGGCGCTCAAGACCGGTCTCTTCACGGGCGCCGGCCCGGAGTGCACGGGCCTGCTCCGTTTCGACGACCTGATGGCTCCCCACAATGTCTATGGCAGTCTCGCGCCCCGCGCCCGTCGTCTGCGCAGCGCGGCCATGCGCGAGACGGCGCTGCCACCAAGGTCCCGGGATTCACACAAGGGGGATTTCGGCCACGTCCTGGTGGTGGGCGGTGACCACGGCATGGGCGGTGCGGTGCGCCTCGCCGCGGAAGCGGCGCTGCGCTGCGGTGCCGGCCTGGTCACGGTCGCCACCCAGGGTGCACATGTCGGAGGTCTCCTGGCCGGTCTTCCGGAGGCCTTGGTGCACGGTATCGAGAGCGCTGACGATCTCGACCCGCTTCTGAAGAAGGCCAGTGTCGTGGCCGTGGGTCCCGGGCTCGGTCGCGGCGACTGGGGCCGCATGTTGCTGAAGCGAGTCATGGCCTTCGACATGCCGCTGGCGGTGGACGCCGATGGCCTGAACCTCCTGGCGGAAGCGCCGCACAAGCATGGACGCTGGATCCTCACACCCCATCCGGGCGAAGCCGGCCGCCTCCTGGGCACCGACACCGCCACCGTGCAGCGCGACCGCTATGCCTGCGTGGAGCGTATCGCCGAGCGTTTCGATGCCGTCACGGTATTGAAGGGCGCCGGCAGTCTCATCGCTTCCCACGCGGAGGTCACTTGTGTGTGCACTGCGGGGAATCCCGGCATGGCCTCGCCCGGCATGGGCGATGTGCTCACCGGCGTCATCGCGGCGCTGGTGGGGCAGGGGCTCTCGCTGCCGGAGGCGGCCCGTCAGGGAGTCTATGTGCACGCCGCCGCCGGCGACCTCGCCGCGCGTCAGGGCGAACGCGGGCTCATGGCCCGGGACCTCATGGATCCCCTGCGGCACCTGGTGAACGTGTGATGCAGCTCGAGCTCAAGGACGCTGCGGCCACGGAGGCGGCGGGCGCGGCATTGGCCCAGGCCCTCACCGGCGGGGACCGCATCATCTACCTGCATGGCGATCTCGGCGCCGGCAAGACCACCCTGGTGCGGGGTCTGCTGCGGCGGCTGGGGCATGCCGGGCGCGTGCCGAGCCCCACCTACACGCTGGTGGAACCCTATGAGGTGGGGCCCTTGAGCCTCAAGCACCTGGACCTGTATCGCATCGCCGATCCGGGGGAACTGGAATATCTGGGGCTCCGGGAGCTCGCCGGCGTCGTACTGGTCGAATGGCCGGAGCGGGGCGGGCATTTCCTGCCGGCGCCGGACCTGGACTGCCGCCTGGCGCCGGAGGGTACAGGCCGTCGCCTGGAGGCGGAGGGCCGGACCGAGGCCGGCCGCGCCTTGGCGCAGGCCTGGCAGGCCGCCGCTCATAAGGCCGGACTCTAAGACAATGTCGTATCTTCTTATATTCAATAGGAAAATATTTTAAAAAACCCCCAGATGGTGTATAACTTATACACACCGGTCTGGAGGATGGATCAGTGCGGGCGATGGGAATCATCATGGCGGCGGGCCTCTGGTCCGCGTTCGCGAGCGCCGCTTCGGCGCCGGTCCAGGTCACGGCTGTGCATCTCACCTCGCTGGGCGCCCGCACCGAGTTGGTGTTGTCGCTCTCTGCCTCCGCCCGTCACTCACTCTTCACCCTCAGCGATCCGAACCGCGTGGTCATCGACGTGGAAGATGCGCATCTGGGTGCGGCGCTGCCCGCCGGCATAGGCGCGGTGAATAACCTGCGCAGCGCCGAGCACGATGGCACGCTGCGTCTGGTCATGGATCTCAACACCCGGGCCATGCCGCAGAGCTTCCTGCGCCAGGCACCCTCGGGAGCCGAGCTGGTGGTGGATCTCACGGGGCCCGGTGCGGCGCCTGCGCCGGCGTCTTCCCTCGCGGCGAGCGCGCCTGCTCCTGCAGCGGTCGCCACACCCGTGCTGCCGCGGCATGGTCGTGACATCGTGGTGGCCATCGACGCCGGCCATGGCGGTAAGGACCCCGGCGCCCATGGCCCGAAGGGCGCCTATGAGAAGAACGTGACGCTGGCCATCGCCCGGAAACTCGCGGCGCTCATCGACAAGCAACCCGGCATGAAGGCCGTGCTGACCCGCGACAGTGACGTGTATGTCGAGTTGAAGGACCGCTTCGAGAAAGCCCGCGACGCCGACGCCGACCTCTTCGTCTCCATCCACTGCGACGCGTCCCGCGACCACCGCGCCGATGGCGCCACCGTGTATGTGCTCTCCGAGCACGGTGCTACCACCGAGCATGCCAGGTTCCTGGAGCGCCAGGAGAACGATTCAGACCTGGTGGGCGGCGTGAAGCTCGCCAACCTGCCGCCACAGGTCAAGTCGGTCGTCGTGGACATGTCCCAGTCCGCTGTCATGGGCATGAGCTTCGATGTGGGCGCGAGCGTGGCCCGGCAACTCGCCGCCATCGGCGCCATGCACCGCAACGCGGTGCAGCAGGCAGGTTTCCTGGTGTTGAAGGCGCCGGACGTGCCCTCGATGCTCATCGAGACCAACTACATCACCAATCCCCACACCGCCAAGCTGCTCATGTCCTCCGGCTACCAGCAGCAGCTGGCGAGCGCCATCTTCACCGGCGTGAACAACTACTTCGGCCGTTTCCCGCCACCCAACACCGAGTACGCGCTGCTCAAGCAGCGGCGCGACGGCCGCACCTCGGGCGTCCTCGCCTCAGGCGTGGGTATCACTCCCGATAAGTAAGCCTCCAGAGGCCCCTCGTTGATGCATGCGGTAAGCTAGACCCTTTCCAGGGGTCTCACAGCTCTTCCATGCCCATCCGCGAACTACCGTCTCAGCTCGTAAACCAGATCGCCGCCGGCGAGGTGGTGGAGCGGCCGGCATCGGTGGTCAAGGAACTCATGGAGAATGCCTTGGACGCCGGTGCCTCCCGCATCGAACTGGAGGTGGAGGGCGGCGGCGCACGCCTCCTGCGCGTGCGCGACGACGGCGGCGGCATCCGCAAGGAGGAGCTGGCCTTGGCCGTGGCGCGTCATGCCACCAGCAAGATAAGCAGCCTTGAAGACCTGGAGCGTGTCGCCACCCTGGGATTCCGCGGCGAGGCGCTGCCCAGCATCGGCGCCGTGGCGCGGCTCTGCATCACCACCCGGACCGCTGCCGACGAGCACGGCTGGAGGCTGGAAGGAGACGGGCATGGCAGCTATGCCGGTCCGGCACCTGCGGCGCACGCCGCCGGCACCAGCGTGGAGGTGCGGGATCTCTTCTTCAACACGCCGGCGCGCCGCAAGTTCCTCAAGAGCGAAGCCACCGAATTCGGCCATCTGGAGACCGTGGTGCGGCGCATCGCGCTGGCTCGCCACGATCTCGAAGTACAACTCAAGCACAACGGCCGCCCGATGATCGCACTGCAAGCCGCGGCGGATCAGACGGGCATCGAGCGCCGTCTCAAGGAACTGGTCGGTCCGGAGTTCATGGATAACGCTTTCCATTTCCGGCAGCAGAGCGGCGGCTTGATCCTCAGCGGCTGGCTGGCACGGCCCACGTTCTCCCGCGCCCAGGCCGACCTGCAATATTTCTACGTGAACGGCCGCGTGGTGCGGGACAAGCTGCTGGCCCATGCCGTGCGCCAGGGTTTCAACGACGTGTTGTTCCACGGCCGGCATCCGGCTTACGTCCTGTATCTCGAACTGGACCCGGCGCGGGTGGATGTCAACGCGCACCCCGCGAAGCACGAAGTGCGCTTCCGTGACAGCCGCCTGGTGCACGACTTCGTGTTCCGCACGGTGCAGGAAGCGCTCGCCGCCACCATGCCTGGCGCTGCCGACGCGACGCCTTCAGCCGGTTCCTATGCTCCCACTTCGGCGCCAGGTTATCGGCCGTCGGGGCTCGCTTCGCGGCAGATGCCCATGGAGGTGGCTGAGACCGTGGCCGCCTACGCCAACCTGCACATGCCCTTGCCCACGGCTGATGGCGCGGCTCAGGCCACCGCCGGGATGCCACGCGCGGAGGGGTCGGGCGTCCCGCCCTTGGGTTTCGCCCTGGCTCAGTTGCATGGCATCTACATCCTGGCGGCAGCGCCCGAAGGGCTGATCCTGGTGGACATGCATGCCGCCCACGAGCGCATCACCTATGAGCGCATGAAGCTCGCGTTGCAGCAGGGTCACGTGGTGACCCAGCCGTTGCTGGTGCCGGTGAGCGTGCCTGTGAGCAAGCGCGAGGCAGACCTGGCCGAGCGATTCGCGCCGGAACTCGCCATCAATGGCTTCGTGGTGGAGCGGCGCGGACCCGAGAACCTGTCCATCCGTGAAGTCCCGGTGTTGCTCGCGCAGGAAGACCTGGCGGTATTGTTACGGGACCTGCTGGCCGACCTTGCCGAGCATGGCGAGAGCCGGCGCGTGGCCGAGTCCATCGAAGAGGTGCTGGGGAATTCCGCGTGCCGCGCCTCCTTGCGCGCCCACCGTGAACTCACCTTGGCCGAGATGAACGCGCTGCTGCGCGACATGGAGCGCACGCCGCGGGCCGACCAGTGCAACCATGGCCGCCCCACCTGGACGCGGCTCACCCATGCCGAACTGGATCGCCTGTTCCTGCGCGGTAGATGAGCCAGCAACCTCCAGCGATCTGCATCATGGGTCCGACCGCCTCCGGCAAGACCGATCTGGCGCTGGAGTTCGTGCGCGCGCTTCCCTGCGACATCATCAGCGTCGATTCCGCCATGGTCTATCGCGGCATGGACATCGGTACCGCCAAGCCGGGTCCCGAGGTGTTGGCCGAGGCGCCGCACCGACTCATCGACATCCTGGACCCTGCCGAGAGCTATTCCGCCGCCCGCTTCCGCGACGACGCGCTCGCCGAGATGCGCAAGATCACCGCCGCCGGCCGCGTGCCGCTGCTGGTGGGCGGCACCATGCTCTATTTCGACGTGCTCGAACACGGTATCTCGCCGCTGCCTAGCGCCGACCCGGAACTGCGCGCCGAGCTGGACGCCCGCGCGGTCCGGGAGGGTTGGCCCGCCCTGCACGCCGAGTTGGCCCAGCGGGATCCGTCAGCCGCGGCGCGGATCAAGCCCAACGACCGCCAGCGCATCCAGCGCGCCCTCGAAGTCTGTTACATCTCCGGGCGCACGCTCACGGAACTTCAGGCGTCAGCCGTGGTCGAATCCCCGGAATACAGTTACCTCAAAGTGGCCTTGTCACCGGCGGAGCGTTCCACCTTGCACGAGTCCATCGCACGGCGTTTCGGGACGATGATGCAGCACGGCTTCCTGGACGAAGTGCGGAGGTTGCACGCGCGCGGCGACCTGCGCGCCGACATGCCCTCGATGCGAGCTGTTGGATATCGCCAACTGTGGGAATACCTGGAAGGCGGCACCACTCTTGAGGAAGCGGTGCGGCGTGGCATCGTCGCCACACGTCGTTATGCAAAACGCCAGCTCACGTGGTTGCGCGCGGAGCGCGATGTGCGCTGGTTCCAGAGCGGTGCTGAGACGATTCGTGACGACGCGCTTGCATATGCGCGCGCGTCGCTCGCCGTGTCGTCCGGGTAAATGCAGGTGCCTATGCTACAATCCTGCGAATATGTATAGAACCATGGGCCTACCCAACCGGCCTGCAACTACAACAAGGAGAAGCACCATGGCAAAGGGCCAGTCGCTTCAGGAGCCGTTCCTGAACGCTCTGCGGCGTGACAAGGTTCCGGTCTCGATCTACCTCGTGAACGGCATCAAGCTCCAGGGTCAGATCGAATCTTTCGATCAGTTCGTCATCCTGCTCAAGAACAGCGTCAGCCAGATGGTCTACAAGCACGCCATCTCCACCGTGGTGCCCGGCCGGCATGTGCACATGGGGCCGGCGCCGGGACAGGAAGGCGAGACGCAGGGCGAGGGCGGCGACCATCATCACTGAGCGCTACGCGCCTGTGACATCGCGTGTTTGAGCGTCCCAAGAGTGGCGAGCGCGCGATCCTCGTCCATCTCGATCTCGGTTCCGATCATGGTGAAGTGCTGCTGGCAGAATTCGCCGAGCTGGCGCGCGCCGCGGGCGCCGAAGTCCTGGACACCGTCACCGGCAGCCGTCGCACGCCGGAGCCGCGTTTCTTCATAGGCGAAGGCAAGGCCGCGCAGGTGACCGAGCGCGTCAAGGCGCTCAAGGCCGATCTGGTGCTGGTGAACCATGCCCTGAGTCCCAGCCAGGAACGCAACCTGGAAAAGCTCCTGTCCTGCCGGGTGCTGGATCGCACCGGTCTCATCCTCGACATCTTCGCCCAGCGCGCCCGCACCTTCGAGGGTAAGCTCCAAGTGGAGTTGGCCCAGCACCGGCATCTCGCCACCCGCCTGGTGCGCGGCTGGACTCACCTGGAGCGGCAGCGCGGCGGCAGCATCGGCCTGCGGGGTCCCGGCGAGAGTCAGCTGGAACTGGACCGCCGCCTCATCGGCAAGCGCATCCATACCCTGGAGAAGCGCCTGGAGCGCGTCGGGGATCAACGTGAACAAGGCCGCCGCACGCGTCAACGTCACGACGTGCCCACGGTCTCGGTGGTGGGCTATACGAACGCCGGCAAGTCCACACTGTTCAATGCCCTCACCGGTTCCGGCGTGTTCGTCGCCAACCAGTTGTTCGCCACCCTGGACCCGACCGTGCGGCGTCTGGAGCTGGGCGACGCCACGCATGCGGTGCTGGCGGACACGGTGGGATTCATCCGCGACCTGCCCCACGACCTGGTGGCGGCATTCCGCTCCACCCTGCAGGAGACCGAAGAGGCCGCGTTGCTGCTGCACGTGATCGACTCCGGCGATCCCGAGCGGGATGAATACGTGCAGACGGTCAACGGCGTGCTGGCGGAGATCGGCGCCGAGCGCATCCCGCAGATCGAGGTGTGCAACAAGATCGACCTCACCGGCCAGGCACCGGCGGTGGAGCGGGGCCCGGACGGCCTGGCCCGCCGCATCTGGGTATCTGCCGTCACCGGCGCCGGCCTCGACCTCCTGAAGCAGGCGATATCCGCGCGGCTGCGGAGCGATACCCTGCATGCCTGGATCCGCCTGCCGCCTTCCCATGCCCGGGCCCGGGCCGCGTTCTTCGACCTGGGCGCCGTGAAGAACGAGAAGGGCGACGAGGAGGGCGGTTACCTCCTGGAAGTGGAACTGCCGCGCCGGGAGTACCAGCGGCTGTGCCGCCGGGAAGGCCTGGAACCGGAAGCGCTCACAGTCTGACACCCGGTCCTGATAAGCAGGTATAATCTGACCACGGGCGGTCCTGAAAAGGGCGCCCGTTTTTTGTGCCCGCGGGGATGGGCGACTTTCACGAGAGGCCTGCCGATGCTGGTGCCGTTTCTGAGTGCGATCGGACTGATGCTGGTGCTGGAAGGCATCGCACCCTTCATGGCGCCGCGCGGTTTCCGCCGCACGCTGGCCACGGTGGTCCAGGCGGACGACCGGGTGCTGCGCATCGTGGGTTTCATCAGCATGGCCGCGGGCATCGTGGTCCTCTACTTGGTGCGGGGATAGCCATGGGCAAGAACGTCATCGTCATCGGCGCCCAGTGGGGCGACGAGGGTAAGGGGAAAGTCGTCGATTGGCTTACCGACCGCGCTGCGGCGGTGGTGCGTTTCCAGGGCGGCCACAACGCCGGGCACACCCTGGTCATCGGCGGCGAGAAGACCGTGCTCAAGCTCATCCCGTCGGGCATCCTGCGGGAGGACGTGCAGTGCCTGATCGGCAACGGCGTGGTGCTCTCGCCCACGGCGCTGTTCGACGAGATCAACATGCTGGAGAGCAAGGGCGTGCCGGCGCGCCGCCGTCTCAAGATCTCCCCGGCCTGTCCGCTGATCCTCCCATCCCACGTGGCGCTGGACAAGGCCCGCGAGCATGCCAAGGGTGCCGCCAAGATCGGCACCACCGGCCGCGGCATCGGCCCGGCCTATGAGGACAAGATCGCCCGCCGCGCGGTGCGGGTGGCGGACCTCTTCCACCGGGAACGCTTCGCCGCCAAGCTCGGCGAGGTGCTCGACTATCACAACTTCGTGTTGAAGAACTATTTCCGCACCGAGCCCGTATCGTTCCAGCAGACGCTGGAACAGTGCCTGGAGCTGGTGCCGCAGCTGGAGCCCATGGTGGCGGATATCACCGCCATCCTGTACGCCCTCAATGAACGCGGCGAGAACATGCTCTTCGAGGGCGCCCAGGGCGCGTTGCTCGATGTGGACCACGGCACCTATCCCTACGTGACCTCGTCCAACACCACCGCCGGCGGCGCCGCCACCGGCACCGGCCTGGGGCCGCGCTACTTCAGCCAGGTGCTGGGCATCGTCAAGGCCTATACCACGCGGGTGGGCGAGGGCCCCATGCCCACCGAGCTCTTCGACGAGATGGGCGAGCACCTGGCCCGCCGCGGCCATGAGTTCGGCTCCGTCACGGGCCGGCCGCGCCGCTGCGGATGGTTCGACGTGGTGGCGCTCAAGCGCTCCATCATCAACAACAGCGTGAGCAGCGTCTGCATCACCAAGCTGGACGTGCTGGACGGCCTCGACACCATCCGCATCTGCGTGGCCTACAAGACCCCGAACGGGCAGGTCAGCATCGCCCCGACCGGCGCTGAGAGCTTCGCGGAATCCGAGCCCGTGTACGTGGACGTGCCCGGCTGGAAGTCCTCCACCGTGGGCATCACCAACTACGATGAGCTCCCAGAGAACGCGCGTGCCTATCTGCAGAAGCTCGAAGAGCTGATGGGTGTGCCCCTGGACCTCATCTCCACCGGTCCGGACCGCACCCAGACCATCGTACGGCGTCATCCCTTCGACTGAATCCGATGTGGCTGAAAAGACGAGGCGCGCCACCTCAGGTGGTGCGCCTCTCGTTTCAGAAGGTTAAGTTGACTCAGTTTCGAAAATCCCACTGCACCTTGAAGATGACCTCGTTCCCCGTCGTCGGGGGTTTGCCGAGACCGTTCTCCTCGATCACCACCCCGTGGTTCAGCACGAGATAGATGTTGCTGGCGCTCTCCAGGATCCAGCGCAGCCGCACGTTGTAACTTATGCCGCTCTCCACGTCCTTGTTGTACTGCATCTGTGTGGACAGATACATCGTCGGCGTGAAGGCATAGGTGCCGGTGAACGTGGTGAGGCGGGTCACGCCATGGTTCGGAGCGCCCGGATTGAGGTATGACGGCTGGTAGTAGAACAGCCATTCCTGCTGGGCCTGCACCACCAGCCGGCCCGACGGCGTGTTCCAGTTCACCTGCACCAGCGGATGCTGCGCGGTGCCGGCGTAGAAGGTGCCCTGTGAATCGATGAACTCCCACCACAGCGATTCCGAGGTAGGCGAGTTGAACACGATGCGGCGCCGGTTCCAGGTGTACTGTCCCGCCGGCACGGTCACGCCCGGCACGAGGTCGAAGCCGAAGGTCGGCGCATCATAGTTCTGGTAGACGTCCGCTTCCCAGTACCACCCGCCCTGCGTCAGCATCTCCGGGGCCAAGAACCACTCGTCGCTCTGCTTGCCTTGCTTCGCCAGCAGCTGGGGTTGCCCACCGGGGGTCGCCGCAGGCGCGTACTGCGGCGCGCCGAAGCTGTCGTCCTCGCTGTAGTGGCCGTAGAACCAGAAGCGATGCACCCAGCCCCAAGGGCCGTCGGGATCCGGCCGTGGCTGGTAATTCAACTCGTTCATGTAGTGGCGCGTGCCGGGCCGCGGCAGGAAGCCCAGCGCCGGATCGAGCGCCTCGCCGAACTGGCTGTATTGGATGTGCGCGTACCACAGGTCGTTGGGGTATTCCGCGTCCAGGCCGAACCCGTTGGCGTTGCCGTTGCTGGCGAATCCGTTGGAGGCACTTCCGCTGGAATGGCCCGCCCAGGCCGACAGGTTCAGGTTCTTGTCGCCCTGGAACGTGGAGCTCTTCCAGGTGGCGTCGGTGCCCACGAAGCTGTTGGTGCCGAGGCCCGTCGGGTCCCCGTGGGTCACGATCGTGCCCAGTTGCAGTTCCGGGTCCAGGTTGTAGGTCCCGCGACCCACGAAGAGGTTGGTCGAATCGTTGAACACCGGTGCCGTGGGCGGGGTGGTGCTGGGATCGCCAGGGACCAGTACCGCGTCATGCCCCGACATCTGCGTGTCCAACAGCGCCAGCGAACCGTTGTCGGACTGGCCGATGAGCTTCACGCCCTCGTCCAAAGGCACCTGCTGGCCGTTCAAGAGGCCGATGTTGCGCGAGTTGAACGGCACGAAATTCGTGCCGAGGTTGTAACCGAAGCTCAGCAGGTTCGAGCCCTGCAGGAAGAACTGGCGTTTCTCCGGGAAGAACAGCGGGAAACGCGTGGTGTTGATCTGTTGCTGGTCCGCGTCGGCCTCCGCGAAGTCCGTGTGATACGTGAACAGGCCGGCGAGGGCGGGATTGAAGTTGTACTTCAAGTCGAAACCCATATGGGTATCGGTGCCGGAACCGGTCTTGTACTTGGCGAGCGCATAGGGTTCGAAGTCCAGGCCCTTGCCCTGTTGCATGCCCTGCATGCCGGTGAGCAGTCCTTCGCGCTGCAATTGGTACACCGAGGAGTCCAAGGTGGTGCCGGCCCAATCCAGGGTCATGAGGTCGCGCGGGACGTTGCGGCTGACGTTGAACCCCCAGCGGGTGAGGCCGGTCGTGAACTGCAGGCTGCGCGTGTCGATCGCGATCTCCGCCGTCCAGCTGTGCTCGCCCTGCACCACGGCCGCGGTCCAAATACCGTCCCAGTTGTAGTCCACGCCATCGTTGCTGTTGATGGCGGGCGTGGGGGATTGCAGGCCGTCGGCCATGGCGCCGGCGGAGTTCACCCGGAACACGTAGGCGAAGCGCTTGGTGCCGAAGGTATCCAGCATGAAGAGCACGTTGTCGTCGTTGCCTTGCCAGCCGTCCCGCACCAGGGTGTGGCTGATGGCCCGGCTCGGGTCCGGGTCATCGCACACGAGGCCAATATAGAGGGTATGGTCGTCGCGGAGCAGCAGCACTTTGGTGTGGTACGGCGTGGGCGCGCCCGGTTTCGGGCTCTGCTCGGTCAGGTCCTCGATGACTCCCGCCTGCTGCCAGGCGGCTTCATCCAGGCGGCCGTCCACGGTGATGGCGCCCGGCTCGACCTGGCCGGCCTGGACCGTGGGTGTTTCATCCTGGGCCAAGGCCGGCAGGGTCAGGCCCGCCAGCATCAATCCCAGGACTCCAAAGGCCGCTTTGCCCCGGCGGCGGGGAATTCTGTTCTGCATGGTGCTTGGATGCATCGGAGATGCAAAAGGTTTTACGTTTTGACACGGACTGTTACAAAAAAATGTTCTTGGGAACCAACAGTGAGAGCTCTGGTCCCACTAAGACGCCCACAACAAAAATGACCCCTGATTCCGGAGCCTTTGTCGCTGATCTCTTGGTGCCCGGAGAGGGCGAAGGCGGTGCTTTCACGCGGCCACTGCCGCGTCCGCTTGAGCGGCCCGCCACGGATGGCGGGACTGAAAGGCACACCAGGGATGGGTCTGTGGATGAGGAAATGCAGTCTGAAATCTGGTGCCCAGGAGAGGACTCGAACCTCCACGGTGTTACCCGCTAGTACCTGAAACTAGTGCGTCTACCAATTCCGCCACCTGGGCTTTAGGGGCGTGAAGGGCGGGCACTTTACCCAGCCCTCCCGCGGGTGTCAATGTGTTTCCGTTCCTAGCCCCTTGAAGTTGCTCCAAAATTACCCCATCTCCGGGATACAGGGGCTGTCCCTGTATCCTATGCATCCATGAAACCCAAGAAAAACCGCAAGTCATCCTCCCACCACCGTTCCCGACGTTCCTCCGAC
This sequence comes from Gammaproteobacteria bacterium, assembly GCA_035465695.1. Taxonomy (GTDB): domain Bacteria; phylum Pseudomonadota; class Gammaproteobacteria; order Natronospirales; family REEB76; genus DASUBN01. Next base: position 14,242 of record DATIVR010000003.1, on the reverse strand, counting down.
CCCTACGCCCAGCGGGAAGCCCAGAAATACGTCCGTCCCATCGCGAGCCGCGAGGCCATCCTCGATTGGCTGGAGCAGGTGGGAGAGCCTGTGTCGTTCGAGCGCCTGCTCCATGAACTCGGCTTGAGCGAGGCCGTGGACGTGGAGGCGTTGAACCGCCGTCTCGCCGCCATGATGCGCGACGGACAGTTGGTGCAGAACCGCCGCGGCGAGTACTGCCTGGTGAAGCGCCTGCCGCTGGTGGCGGGCACCGTCATCGGCCACCGTGACGGTTTCGGTTTCCTCAAGCCCGACGAGGGCGGTGACGACATCTTCCTGCCGCCGCGCCAGATGCGCGAACTGATGCACGGCGACCGCGCCGTAGTGCGGGTGCAAGGCGTCGATCAGCGTGGGCGCGCCGAAGGTTCGCTGGTGGACGTGTTGGAGCGCAACACCACTGAACTCGCCGGCCGCTACACCGAGGAGCGCGGCGTCAGCTTCGTGGTGCCCGACAACGCCCGCATCGCCCACACCGTGCAGATCCCCGTGCCGGACCGCGGCGCTGCCCGCAACGGACAGATGGTGGTGGTGCAGATTACCCAGCAGCCCGGCAAACACAGCGAGGTCATCGGCCGCGTGACCCGCGTCATGGGAGAGCGCAACGCCGCGGGGATGGCCACCGAACTCGCGATCCACGCCCATGCGCTGCCCAACGCTTTCCCCGCGGACGTGGAGGGCGAGACCCGGGGCTTGAGCCACGAGGTGCCCGAAGCCGCCAAACACGGGCGCCTGGACCTGCGCTCCACGCCGCTCGTCACCATCGACGGCGAGGATGCCCGCGACTTCGACGACGCGGTGTTCTGCGAGCGCCAGGGCGATGGCTTCCGCCTGCTGGTGGCCATCGCCGACGTCTCCCATTACGTGCGTCCGGGGGCTGCGTTGGATAATGAGGCGAGGAAGCGCGGCAACTCCGTGTACTTCGCCGACCGGGTCATCCCCATGCTGCCCGAGGTGCTCTCCAACGGACTGTGCTCCATCAATCCGGCCGTGGATCGGCTCTGCATGGTCTGCGAGATGCGGGTGGACCGGAGCGGCGAGGTGAGCCGTGCCCGCTTCCACGAGGCGGTGATGCGCTCCCATGCGCGGTTCACCTATACCAAGGTCGCCAAGATCCTGGTGGACAAGGATCCGGCGCTGCGCGCCGAATACCCGTCGCTGGTGCCGCACCTGGAAGACCTCTATGAGCTCTACCACGTGCTGGCCAAGGCCCGCGAGAAGCGCGGCGCCATCGACTTCGACACCACCGAGACCAAGGTGGTGTTCGGCACCCACGGCGGCATCGAGGCCATCAAGCCCACGGTACGCAACGACGCCCACAAGCTCATCGAGGAATGCATGATCGCCGCCAACGTGCAGGCGGCCAAGTTCCTCGCCAAGCGCAAGCTCGCCACCCTCTATCGTGTCCATGCCGGGCCGGATACCGAAGGCCTGGAGAAGCTGCGTGCCTTCCTGGGGACGCTCGGTCTCAAGTTCGGCGGCGGCATGACCCCGGAGCCGATGCACTACGCCAAGCTCTTGGAGAAAGTGCAGGGCCGCCCCGATAAGGACCTCATCCAGACCGTGCTGCTGCGCTCGCTCGCCCAAGCGGTCTATACACCGGAGAATGTGGGTCACTTCGGCCTGGCCTTGCCGTTCTATGCCCACTTCACCTCGCCCATCCGCCGCTACCCGGACCTGTTGGTGCACCGTGCCATCCGCCATGCCTTGAAGGGCGGCACCGCCCAGGACTTCAGTTACTCCGGCAGCCACATGGAACAGATGGGCTCCCACTGCTCCATGACCGAACGGCGCGCCGACGAGGCCACCCGCGACGCCCTGGATAGGCTCAAGGCCGAGTACATGCGCGACAAGCAGGGCGAGGAGTTCGAAGGCATCGTCACCGGTGTCACCAACTTCGGCCTGTTCGTGCAGATCAGGGGCCTCTATGTGGAAGGCCTCGTCCACATCACCTCGCTTCCCAGCGACTACTACAACCACGACGCCGTGGGTCATCGCCTGGTGGGCGAACGCTCCGGCCGCGTGTTCCGCCTCACGGATACGGTGCGGGTACGGGTGGCGGCGGTGAACGTGGAGGAGCGCAAGATAGACTTCGAGCTGGCGGCGTTGCCGTCTCCCGGCCGCCACCCTGGCCATGAGAAGCATTCCCAGAAGAGGGATTCCCAGGGCAAGCATTCCCGCAACAGGAAGTCCCGCAGGCGCTGACATGAAAGAACTCATCTATGGATTGCATGCCGTCAGCGCGCTGCTGGAAGGCCAGGGCAGGGTGCATGCCTTGTGGATGCAGGACAGCCGTCACGACGAGCGCCTGAACCGCGTCGCGGAGTTGGCGCAGAAGGCCGGCGTCCGGGTACAGCGCGTGCCGCGCGCCGAGCTGGACCGCATGACCCAGGATGCCCGGCACCAAGGCGTGGTGGCGGAGGCGGAGGGCGCCGAGCTCCTGGACGAGGGCGGGCTGTTCCCCTTGCTGGATCGGCTGCAGGAGCCGCCGTTCCTGCTGGTGCTGGATGGCGTGCAGGATCCGCATAACCTCGGCGCCTGCCTGCGCTCCGCCAACGCCGCCGGCATACATGCCGTGATCGCACCCAAGGACCGCTCCGCCGGTCTGACCGCCGTCGCCCGCAAGGTGGCGTCCGGCGCCGCCGAACTCACGCCCTTCTTCCAGGTCACGAACCTGGCCCGCACTCTGCGGGACCTCAAGGAACGCAACATCTGGTTCGTGGGCCTGGCGGGTGAAGCGGATCAATCCCTGTACGAGCTGGATCTGAAGGGTCCCCTCGCCATCGTCATGGGCGCGGAAGGCGAGGGCATGCGCCGCCTCACCAAGGAACACTGCGACTTCCTGGCGAAGATCCCCATGGCGGGATCCGTCGAGAGCCTGAACGTGTCCGTGGCCACCGGAGTCTCGTTGTTCGAGGCTTTGCGCCAGCGCCAGTCGAGAAAGAAATAAGAAAGGCGCCTCCGTCTCCGGAGGCGCCTGCTCTGTTCCCGATCTCAGTTCACTTTGTGCGCCGTGCCGCGCTTCACGAACAAGCAGTCGAACTCCGGGGTCCAGGTCTTGCCGCCGTCCTTCGAGGCCTGGGAGATCTCCCGCACACCGTCACCCTGCTTGGCCCAGGTGATGCGATGGCGGACCGCTCCGCCATCCTTGCTCACGGTGGTGGCTTCCAGCGTCAACACCCCGTCCTTGAAATCGCCGTCCTGCAGCCACAGGCCCGCGCCGTTGGTCACCCAGCTCTGATGCCAGTGCTTGAGGCTGGGCACATAGAGCGTATAGCTCTCGCCGATCAGCCCGTCATTCTGCTGGTACTTCTCGTGTAGCGCGCAGCCGTCCAGTACCGGCGTGATGACGGCGCGGGCGATGGATGGACCCTTGCCGTCCGGATGGTCCTGCATGTCGATCGTGTCCCAGTCGCCGATCCAGAAGTCGAGCTGGTGATAGACAGGATCGTCGCAATAGTGATGCAACCTCGGCTTGGCATCCGCGGCGTTGGCGGACGAGGGCAGGGCGGCGCCGACCAGCGCCAGGGCGAACAATGCACGGAGCATAGCGGGGCCTCCAGGGTGATGAGACTCAAGAGATAGCATCGGTGTGGGCGGCGTTCCCGCCGTTTTCGGACTTGACTAACCCGCGCCTCCGGCAAGCGACGCCGTGAGCCGGTCGAAGATCATGCCCCAGCCTTCCGGCGTCTTGTCCGCATACTCCGCCAGTACGCCTTCATGGGTGAGGATGAGCTCGCAGCCGCCGTCTACGGGCATGATGTCGAGGGTCACCCAGCTATCGGCGGCTGAGAACTTCGGTACCCGAAACGTGAACTTGAGGCGGCGGGGCCGCACGAGCTCCAGATATTCGCCGGTATGTTCCACATCCATGCCGTCGCGCCGGTCCACGATGCTGAACCTGCCGCCCACCCGCGCGTCGATGTCCGCCTTGACGATCTCGCCGGTGGGGGTGGCGAAGAGGAAGGTCTTGGCCTTCACGGGGTCCAGCCAGGCATCGAACACCCGCTCGGGACTCGCCTTGAAACGACGCGTGACCCGCACCGTCACGGTCTTGGTGCTCATGGGGACTCCCCATGGCCCGCAGCCGCATCCTCGGCATCGAGCAGGGCCTCCAATACGTCGAGGCGCGTGTTCCAGATATTGCGTTGCGCCGTCATCCAGGCGGCCGCCGCTTCCAGGGGTTCCTGCTCCAAGCTGAGCAGGTGCTCCTTGCCGGCGCGGCGCCGGCGCACCAGCCGCGCCCGCTCCAGGATACGGATGTGCTTGGACACCGAGTTGAGGGAGATGGGAAAGGGCGCTGCCAGGTCCGTGACCCGGGCCTCGCCCTGGGACAGGCGCTGCAGGATGGCCCGGCGGGTGGGGTCCGCCAGGGCCAATAGGGTCATATCCAGCTCTTTTGCTACAGCTGCCATTCATTAACCCTTATGGGTTAATGATAGGCTTGCCGGTGGAGGAGTCAAGGCCTGCAGCCTGGGGAGGTCATACGTAAGCCTCTGAATTTGCACGTGCCTTCAGGCTATGGCATCATGCGCGCCCTTCCGTCGAGACCCGCCGGAAGCCCTTGCTACACCGCTTTGACGGGTAGCCGGTCAGTCCATAAGGAGCTTCGATTGAGACACTATGAGATCGTGTTTCTGGTCCACCCTGACCAGAGCGAACAGGTGCCCGCGATGGTCGAGCGTTATCGCTCGATGATCGAGTCCGCCGGCGGCAAAGTGCACCGCCAGGAAGACTGGGGCCGCCGCCAGCTCGCCTATCCCATCGCCAAGGTCCACAAGGCCCATTACGTGCTCATGAACATCGAGTGTGGTCAGGCCACGCTCAATGAGCTCATCAGCATGTTCCGCTTCAACGACGCGGTGCTGCGCCACCTGGTGGTGCGCCGCGAGGAAGCGGTCACCGAGCCCTCCGCGCTGGTCAAGCCGAAGGACGAGGAGAAGGAAGGCCGCGCCGAGCGCTATGACGATGACCGCGACGACGATCGCGAGCAGGCGTAACCCAAAGAATTCCAGAGGATCAAGCACATGTCACAGCAGCGTTTTTTCCGTAAGCGCAAGTTCTGCCGGTTCACGGCGGAAGGCGTCGTCGAGATCGACTACAAGGACCTGGCCACCCTCAAGGGCTACGTCACCGAGACCGGCAAGATCGTGCCGAGCCGCATCACCGGCACGCGCTCGAACTACCAGCGGCAGCTGTCCCTCGCCGTGAAGCGCGCGCGCTTCCTGGCGCTGCTGCCGTACACCGACCAGCACTGAGGAGATAACCCATGGAAGTCATCCTCCTGCAGAAGGTCGAGAACCTCGGCAACCTGGGCGACAAGGTCAAGGTGCGCGCCGGTTACGGCCGCAATTTCCTGATCCCCCAGGGCAAGGCCAAGCCTGCCACCGCCAAGAACGTGGAAGAGTTCGAGAAGCGCCGCGCTGAGCTGGAGAAGCTGGCCGCGGAACATCTGTCCGGCGCCGAGAAGCGCAAGGCGGAGCTCGAAGGCAAGGTCATCACCATCAACTCCAAGGCCGGCCAGGAAGGCAAGCTGTTCGGTTCCGTGGGCACGGTGGACATCGCCGACGCCCTCACCGCGGCTGGCATCAAGGTCGAGCGCAAGGAAGTGCGCATGCCCCAGGGCCCGATCCGCGCCGCCGGCGAGCACAAGGTGGAGATCCACCTGCACACCGACGTGAACGTGGAGATCACGGTCAACGTGGTGGCGGAAGAATAGGCATCCCGCGAGGGGTGCTGAAGAGACGGAGGCGCGAGCCTCCGTTTTCTTTTGGGCCTCAGGCACTTAAGGGCCTGCATAAAAAATCGCCAACCGCCGAAGGGCACGGGCCCATTGCTGGCGCGGGCCCTGGCCGCGGGTTTGCCGCGCCCCGTCCCGTTGTCTACATTGGAATTCCGGGAGACTTGTCCGAATGCCGACCGCCGTCAAATCACTGGATCAGGCCGCCGCGTCCGCGCTGGAGGCCATGCGCACGCCGCCGCATTCCATCGAGGCCGAACAATCGGTGCTGGGCGGCCTCATGCTCGATAACACCACCTGGGAGCAGGTGGCGGACCGCTTGGTGGAGGAGGACTTCTACCGCCAGGATCACCGGCTCATCTTCCGCGCCATGGCCGAGCTCTCGGCCCAGAGCCAGCCTTTCGATGCCGTGACCCTCTCGGAGTGGCTGCAGGCCCGCGGCAAGCTGGACCAGGCCGGCGGCCTGGCCTTCCTCGCCACGCTGGCCCGCGACACTCCCACCGCCGCCAACGTGCGCGCCTATGCCGACATCGTGCGCGAGCGCTCGGTACTGCGCCAGCTCATCCGCGTGGGCGGAGCGCTCGCGGAGTCCGCCTTTCGGCCCGAAGGACGCAGCGTCGCGGAACTGGTGGACGAAGCGGAACGTTCCGTATTCGAGATCGCCGAGCGGGGCGACCGCGCCGGCCGCAACTACGTCCCCATCAACGAGCTGATGGCCAAGGCGGTGGACCGCCTGGACACCTTGCTGCACGCCGACAGCCATGTCACCGGCGTCGCCACCGGTCTCAACGACTTCGACGAGATGACCGCCGGCCTGCAGCCGGGCGACCTCATCATCGTGGCGGGCCGCCCCTCCATGGGCAAGACCAGCTTCGCCATGAACATCGCGGAGAACGCCGCCATCGGCAAGGGCGTGCCTACCGGCATCTTCAGCATGGAGATGTCCGGCGAGCAACTGGCCTTGCGCCTGATCTCGTCCCTGGGCCGCATCGACCAGCAGAAGGTGCGCACCGGCAAGTTGGACGATGCCGACTGGAAGCGCGTCAGTTCCGCCATCTCCATCATGTCCAAGGCGCCCATGTTCATCGACGACACCGGCGGCCTGGCGCCCACCGAACTGCGCGCCCGCGCCCGGCGCCTGAAGCGCGACCACAACCTGGGCCTGATGGTGGTGGACTACCTCCAGCTCATGCAGGTGCCCGGCACCCGCGAGAACCGCGCCACTGAGATCTCCGAGATCTGCCGCAGCCTGAAGTCCCTGGCGCGCGAGCTCAAAGTGCCGGTGATCGCGCTCTCCCAGCTCAACCGCAGCGTGGAGCAGCGCGACGACAAGCGACCCATCATGTCCGACCTGCGCGAATCCGGCTCCATCGAGCAGGACGCGGACCTCATCGTGTTCATCTACCGCGACGAGGTCTATAACAAGGAGAGCCCCGACAAGGGCACCGCCGAGATCATCATCGGCAAGCAACGTAACGGCCCCACCGGCACGGTGCGCACCACCTTCCTCGGCCGCTTCACCCGCTTCGAGAACCACGCCCGCGAGGAGGGTGGCTTCGCGTGAGCCGCGCCACCGGCGCGCTCATCGACCTCGGAGCGCTGCGCCATAACCTCAAGCGGGTCCGTGAGCTGGCACCGCACTCCCGCGTGATGGCGGTGGTGAAAGCCAACGCTTACGGCCATGGACTGGCGCTCACGGCCCAGGCACTGGCGGGTGCCGACGCATTCGCCGTGGCGAGCCTCGAGGAGGCGCAGACCGTGCGCCGCGCCGGCCTCTCCAATCCCATCGTGCTCCTGGAAGGCGTGTTCAGCGAGACCGAACTGGAGGAGGCGGTACAGTGGGATTGCGAGCTGGTGGTGCATGACGACTATCAGCTGAAGCTCATCGAGAAATCCCGCCTCAAGCACCAGCTGACCGTCTGGCTCAAGGTCGATACCGGCATGAATCGCCTCGGCATCGCGCCCGCCGCGATAAGCGATGCCTGGAAGCGTCTCAACAAGGCCAAGGCGGTGAAGCCGCCGGTGCGTCTTATGACGCACTTCGCCTCCGCCGACGAGACCTCCAATCCCAAGACCCAGAGCCAGTTGGAGGCCTTCGCCGCCGCCACCGCCGGCCTCGATGCCGAGCGCAGCATCGCCAATTCCGCCGGGATCCTCGCCTGGCCCCAGAGCCACGCCGACTGGGTGCGGCCCGGCTCCATGCTCTACGGCGCCTCGCCGTTTCCCACCAGGACCGGAGCGGAGGATGGCCTGCGGCCGGTCATGACCATGGAGACGGCGCTCATCGCGGTGAAAAGACTCAGGAAGGGCGAGAGCGTCGGTTACGGCGGAGCCTTCGTGGCGCCGGAGGACATGACGCTCGGTATCGCCGCCATCGGCTACGGCGATGGCTACCCGCGACACGCGCCAAGTGGCACGCCCATGCTCGTGAAAGGGCAGCGGGTGCCGCTGGTGGGGCGTGTGGCCATGGACATGATCGCCCTTGACCTGCGGAACCTGTCCAACCCCAAGGTCGGAGATCAGGTGGTCGCCTGGGGACCGGAGCTGCCGGTGGAGGAGATCGCCCGTGCCGCCGGGACCATCCCGCTGGAACTGCTCTGCGGCGTCACGCAACGCGTGAAGTTCAATGTGGTAGACACCAAAGAAAAGTCCCGCCGCTAAAACCGCCTTATAAGCTGCTACGCTTGCCATGACTTTGTCTGTAGCAGGGATGCGTACGTGCCGCGGAGCACATGGACATGCGGGAGCGGCGAGCGCGAGGCGGCCTCGCCCATTTCGCTAAGCAATCCTACTCCGCGAAATGGCCCAGGGCGGACGTCCTGTCCGCCCGCACGTCGCATGCGACGTGCCCTCGTCCTGGCGGCGCTCACGACGCTTATAAGGCGGTTTCGGTAGTTCTAAAACAAAACACCCGCCTTATGGCGGGTGTTTCTCAATCGTCAGTCGGAAGTCGGATCTACTTCATCTCGTAGAAGCCCATCTTCACGCCGGCCAGCTCGATCACGTCGTTGTCAGCGAGCTTCTGCGCCTGCGCACCGATCTCCTTGCCGTTCACGGTGGGGAAGCCCTGGTTCGAGCCGCTCTCCACGTGCACCACGAAGAAGCCGTCGGCGCGGCGCGTCACCGCCGCCACCTGCACGCCGGGGCGTCCCAGGGTGGTGAGCGCCTTGTTCAGTTCCAACTCCTTGCCGGCGAAGCCGCCGGAGAGCACCTGCAGTTTGGCGCGGGGCAGGCCCGCCGCCTTGCTCTCGTCGATCGGTGCGCCACCGGCGCCGGAGATCGCCTTGTTCACGCTGTCCATGCTCGGCACGCCGGTCTGGCTCTTGGTGCCGGGACGGATGATCATGGTCTTCTCGAAGTCGTCACCGTCGCCGCCGCCCGCCGCCGCGGGCTTGCCGCTCGCATACTTGAGCGCGTGCCGGCCGATGGTGATGACGTCGCCCTCCTGCAGGGCGTGCTTCTTCACCAGCTTGCCGTTGACGTAGGTGCCGTTGGTGCTGTTCAGGTCTTCGAGGAAGGAATCCTTGAGGATATTGATGATGAGCGCGTGGTGGCCCGAGACCGCCATGTTGTCGATATGGATGTCATTGTCCGCCAGACGGCCGATCGTGTACCGCTCTTTCTCGAGCTCGTACTGCGCCAGTTCCTGGCCATCCAAAGTGAGTATCAACTTGCCCATGGCTTCGCCTCTTGGTATTTCATGTTCTCATCCAGCGCTTCAAGACCCCAGACGCTCACGAGAACCAGTCCGTCAGCCGGTCGAAGAATCCCCTCTGGGCTTCGAACGACTTGATCGGCTGGACCAGGACCACGGAGACGTTATCGCGTCCACCGTTGTCGCAGGCCAGCTTGACCAGCTGTTGGGCTGCCGTCTCAAGGTTAGCACTAAATGTCTTAAGGGTTAAGTAAATATCGGCATCCTCGACCATGTCATTGAGGCCGTCGGAGCACAGCAGATAGATGTCGCCGGGCATCACCACGTCCTCCTGGACATCCACCTCCACGGTGGGCTCGATCCCCAGTGCCCGGGTCACCAGGTTCTTGTTGAGGGATTTGCGGGCCTCTTCGGGGGTGTAGAAGCCCCGGGCCACCAGCTCCTGCAACAGCGAGTGATCGGTAGTGACCTGCTCGAACTGGCCATGACGGACGCGGTACAGCCGCGAGTCGCCGACGTGGGCGATGGATACGCGGTTGTTATAGAAGAGGCAGGCGACGATGGTGGTGCCCATGCCCTCGCACTGGGGCTGGTTCTTCGCCGTCTGGTGGATGATGTCGTTGGCCTTGAGGATGGCGTTCCTGAGCAGCAGGCTCTCAGCGCTGAACTCGCCGGCGTTGTTCTGGTGCTTGTGGGCATCCTTGATGCCGGCGGCGACGAACTCGTTGAGGGTTTGCACGGCGATGCCGCTCGCCACTTCGCCCGCCTTGTAGCCGCCCATGCCGTCGGCGACCACGACCAGGCCGGTCTCGAGGTCGGTATAGATCGAATCCTCGTTATTCGGGCGCACCATGCCCTTGTCGCTGTGACCGACGAAATTCAGCTTGCCCTTATAACTCATGGCCTCGGCCTTTTCTTAGCTAGCTGATCTGTGCCGCACAGGCGCGCACGTCCTTCGCGAACTCGGCGCCACGCTGGTAGCGCTGTTCGGGGTCCTTCTGCATCGCCTTCTCGATCACGGTATCGATGCTGGCCGGTAGTTCACCCCTGAACAAAGTTACCGGAGCCTGCGTCTCGTTGGCGATCTTGAACATCAAGGTCGCCATCGAATCGGCCTGGAACGGCAACTGGCCGGCCAGCAGCTGGTACATGGTAACACCCAGGGAGAACAGGTCGGAACGGCCGTCCACCTTCTTGCCGGACAGCTGTTCCGGGCTCATGTAGGAAGGGGTGCCCAGGACCATGCCGGTCTTGGTCTTGCTGGAATCGGTGATGCGGGCGATGCCGAAGTCGGTGACCTTGATCTCGTTCTTTTCCTCGTCGTACATGATGTTGGCGGGCTTGATGTCCCGATGCACCACGTTCTGGGTATGGGCATAGTCCAGGGCATCCGCCGCCTTGGCGATGATCTCCAGCACGGTCTTGGGCGGCAGCAGGTTATTTCCCTTCGTGCGCGAAACAAGGTCCTTGCCCTTGAGGAACTCCATGGCGATGTAGGCCAAGTCGTGCTCCTCGCCCGCATCGTAGATGGTCACGATGTTCGGATGGTTGAGGCGTCCGGCGGTCTCGGCCTCGCGGAAGAAGCGGGCCTTCACTTCGCCCAGCTCGTCGGCGTCGAACTCCTGCGACAGCGCCATGGTCTTGATAGCCACCACGCGGTTGATCTTCGGGTCGCGCCCGAGGTACACCACGCCCATGGCGCCCTTGCCCAGCTCCTTCTCCACCTGGTAGCGGCCCAGCATCGGCTTCTGCACTGAGCCGTCGCCCAGGATCATGGTGCCGGCCGCGGTGGCGCCGCTGCTGCCGCCCAGGATCACGGTGCCTTCCAGCTGCTTGGCGCGCTGCAGGCGTTCGCCGATGTCGCGGAACTTCGGGTTGAACTCGTTGATGTAGCCGAACACCGAGCCCGCCTTGTTGAACTGCCGCTTGCGCTCGTAGTCCAGCGCCAGGTTGTAGAGCAGGTCGGCGATGGAGTCGTCCATCGGGCACTTGCGGAACTTCTCGAAGGCCATGTCCAGCTGGCCCTGGCCCTGGAAAGCGAGGCCCAGCATCTTGTTGCTCTCGGCGCTGTCGGCCTCGCTGCGCACCAGCATGCGGTTCAGCATGCCGGAGCGCACGATGGTCACCACCAGGTGCCCGGTGATGAGCATCAGCACCGGCACCATCAGCGGCACCCACATGAACTTGCTCTTCATCAGGCCGAACTCGACCACCATCAGCAGCACGATCAGGCCTGCGCTCACCATGGCCGCGATGCTGGGCTTGAGGTGCGGTAGGCCCACGGCCAGGTAGGCGATGATGCCGAGCACCACCAGCACCGTCAGCCAATGCGTCCAGCCGGGATGGGTGAAGAAGTTCTGCTGCAGGATGGAGGAGATGATGTTCGCTTCCACCAGTGCCGGCGCCATGGCGGGCGAGGTGGGCGTCGGGAAGTCGGTGGTGAGTCCCAGCGCCGTCACGCCGATCAGCACGATCTTGCCCTTGAAGCTCTCCGGCGGGATCTTGCCCTGCTTCACGTCAGCGTAGGAGTACACCGGGAACGGCGAGTTGCCGTTGGCGCCGGCGTAATAGAAGTTGCGCATGAAGAAGTCGTCGCTGGTGCCGATGAACAGCTTCCCGATCCTGACACCCTTGCCCGGCATCACCTGCACGTCCTTGGACGTGAGGTTGAGGTCCTTCATGGCCACCGCCAGCGACATGGACGGGTAATAGGCGTCGTAATAGCGCAGCACCAGGGGCTCGGTGCGCAACACGCCGTCCCGGTCCGGGACGTCCATCAAATAGCCGATGCTGCTCGCCTTGGCGAAGTCATCCAACGGCGGCGTCATGTCCTTGGTGGCGAGCGGCTGCACATCCTCGCTGTCCTGGGTCACCTTGCCGAGCGCGTTGCGGGCGATGTAATCCGGGGTCGGGCTGCCCTGGTTGCCGAGCGGTTCGCCGAGGGTGAACAACATCGGCACCACCACCGTGCCCGCCTGCTGCATGGCGGCCGCGAGCTTGCTGTCGGTGTCGGTGACGTCCTCGGCTTCCTGCAGGCGCTTGCGCAGGTCCAGGAGGTCGTTGTGCACGTTGCCCGGCACGCTGATGCTGGGCGGGCGCGGGGCCGGCGCGGCGGTGCCGGCGGCGGGAGCGGAGTAGGGTGCGGCGGCGCCCAAGGATGACGAGTCGTAGAACTGCATCATGTCCTTGATATAGATACTGCCCGCGTCCATCTGGGCCTCGGACACGTACACCGTGAAGCCCACCACCTTGGCGCCATCCTGGGCGAGCTTGCGGATCAGATCGGCATGGTAATCGCGGGGCCAGGGCCAGCGGCCCAGGGTCTGGAGGCTGGCGTCGTCGATGGCGATGACGGCGATATCGGGGCTGGGAGTGGCGCTCGACCAATTCACCCCCAGGTCATAGGCCGCCGTCTCGACGCGGTTGAATCCGTCCGAGAAGATGACATAAGCGAGAAGGATGAACCCCAGTCCGTAGGCCACGCCTGCGAACCAGTCGCTGCTCCAAAAGCCCTTTTTCACCCCTACCCCTGCCCTAAGAGGCCTTATCAAGCACGGTCCATACTACCTTGAATTTTCATGGAATTGGAAGGAAACAGGCCGGGAAATAAGGGGGTTTCAGGCCATGTTATCCTGCCGCCTCCCGCACATTTTCCGGACCCATGAAGAAGACCAAGACCGCCTACGTCTGCGATGCCTGCGGCGGCAAATCGCTGCGCTGGGCTGGCCAATGCCCCGACTGCGGCGCCTGGAACACCCTCACCGAGACCCAGGTCCTGGGAACTCAACGAGCGGCTGCTCCGGAAGTGTCCGGCGGACCCACCTTGCTGGAGAGTCTCGGCGAAGCCGGCAGCCAGGAGACCCCGCGTTTCCCCACCGGCCTCGATGAGCTGGACCGGGTGCTGGGCGGCGGCCTGGTCCCGGGGTCCATCACCCTCATCGGCGGCGACCCGGGCATCGGCAAATCCACGCTGCTGTTGCAGGCCACCGCGAGCCTGGCCCAGGGCCGATCCGTCCTCTATGTGAGTGGTGAAGAATCGCTCAGTCAGGTGGGCTTGCGGGCCAAGCGCCTGGAAGTGGGGGACGCGCCCGTCACCCTCGCGGCCGAGACCTGTGTCGAACAGATCCTGGAGGCGGCCCATAAGGCCAAGCCCGGTGTCCTGGTGGTGGACTCCATCCAGACCGTTTTCACTGCCACGCTGCAGTCGGCCCCCGGCGCCGTGGCACAGCTGCGCGAATGCACTGCGCTCTTCACCCGCTATGCCAAGCAGAGCGGCACCGCCGTGTTCCTGGTGGGTCACGTCACCAAGGAAGGCGTCATCGCCGGTCCGCGCGTGCTGGAGCACATGGTGGACACGGTGCTGTACTTCGAGGGCGACACCCACAGCAGCTTCCGCCTGATCCGCGCCATCAAGAACCGCTTCGGCGCCGTCAACGAGATCGGCGTCTTCGCCATGACGGAAAAAGGCCTCAAGGGCGTGAGCAACCCGAGCGCCATCTTTCTGAGTCAGCACGCCGAGCCGGTGCCCGGCAGCTGCGTGATGGTCACACTCGAAGGCACACGCCCCATGCTGGTGGAGATCCAGGCCCTGGTGGACAGCGGTGGCCCGTCGCCACGGCGTCTGTCGGTGGGCCTGGACCGGGATCGTCTGGCCATGCTGCTGGCCGTGCTGCATCGGCATGCGGGCGTGGCCTGCCTGGACCAGGACGTGTTCGTCAACGCCGTGGGCGGGGTGCGCATCAGCGAACCGGCGGCCGACCTGGCGGTGATGCTGGCCATCCAGGGCTCGCTGCGTGCGCGGCCGCTGCCGC
>DATIVR010000002.1:0-35186 GCA_035465695.1 Gammaproteobacteria bacterium | reverse complement strand
GCCGAGAGCTCCGCGGTCTCGGCCTGCGCATAGGCCTTGCCAAAGCGATTGTTGAGCACGTCGGTGAGGCTGAAGCGCTCCTGCATCACCAGGCCCTGGTATTTCTTGGGGTCCTTCAGCACCAGGTCAACGACCGCGGCGATGCCGGCGCTGGTGGTCACCTGGATGGCGGACCACAGGTGGCCCGCGATCTCTTGCGGGTACACGGCATTGGAATAGCTCTCTTCCATGAACTTGCCGTGCTGCAGGCCGCTTACTGACACATAGATAAGCACCACGTCCTGCACGGTGCGGGGCACCGCGCGCTCCAGGATGCGTTTCAGGGTGTCGCGATCCTGGTTCATGCCCAGGTCGTTCATGAGGAGGCGCATCACCTCGCAGTGGCCTGGGTAGCGCATGGTCTTGTAGGTCATGTTGCGCACCTTGCCGGCATAGGTCTCGGCCAGAGAACCCAGCCCACCGGAGGTATTGAAGGCTTCGTAGAGTTTGCCTTCCAGCTGGATGGTCTCCAGGCCTTCGAGCGGCATCAACGCCGCTTCCTTGCCGTTGACGATGCCGTAGCAGGTGTTGCCGTATTCGTTGATGACGCCGTCTGAGGACCAGGTCAGGGAGTACTTGGTCATGTTGCCCGGGTTCTGGGGCAGCGCACCGACACGAAGCTTCACGTCGTGGATCTCATCGAAGTGACGCATCAGCTCGTTGGCGGCGATGCTGATGAAGCCAGGGGCGAGGCCGCACTGGGGAGCGAAGGTGGTCTTGGCGCCCTGGGCCGTCTTGGTCACGGCACGGGTCACTTCCACGTCCTCGGTGAGATCGAAATAGTGCATGTCGAGTTTGCGCGCGACCTCCGCCACCGGCGGGTTGCAGAAGTAAGGCAGGCTCGAGATCACGGCGTCGGCGGGGTGGGATTTCAGGTGTGTTTCGAGCGCAGCCTTGTTGGAAGCGTCCACCTGAAATGCCTTGATGGCGATACCCGCCTGCTTGTGGCTGGCAGCCACGGATTCGGCGGCCTTGCCGTTGGCATCGGCGAGGCTGATCTCATAGTCGCCGGAAGAGGCCAGGAGGCCGGAGAGCAGGGAACCGATCTTGCCGGCGCCGAGGACGAGCACGCGATGCATGGACGAGACTCCTAAGAATGTTTTTTGAGGATCCGGACCGCCCCTGGACGGCCGGCCGCGCGCTGCGGGAGCGGTTCGATACGGGAAGCAGCCAAAAAGCGCGTAATTTTGCCACAAACCGCGTGTCCGTCGTACCCCGCGCTTGGCCCTGTCATGGCCGCCGTGTAGCATGGCGGGCCCTATGGACCGCGAATTCCTGCATCCCTGGAAGCCTGACAGCTGGCGCAACCGCGTCGCCGGACAGCAGCCGTTGTACCCGGATGCCGCGGCCGCGGAGCGGGTGCTGGAGCGCATCAGCCACCTGCCGCCGCTGGTGACCTGGGGTGAGGTGGACAAGCTGCGCGCACAGCTGGCAGAGGCGCAGCGCGGCGAGCGCTTCATGCTGCAAGGCGGCGACTGCGCCGAGAGCTTCGACGACTGCACCGGCGAACCCATCGCCAACAAGCTCAAGATCCTGCTGCAGATGAGCCTGGTGCTGGTGCACGGCCTCAAGAAGCGCGTGATCCGGGTGGGCCGCATGGCCGGGCAATACGCCAAGCCCCGCTCCGCGGATACCGAGACCCGCGAAGGGCTTTCGCTGCCAAGCTATCGCGGCGATCTCATCAACCGTTCCGGCTTCACGCTGGCCGAACGAACCCCGGATCCACAGCTCATGCTGAAAGGCTACGAGCACGCCGCGATGACGCTGAACTACGTGCGCGCCCTGGTGGATGGTGGTTTCGCCGACCTGCATCACCCGGAGTATTGGGACTTGGACTTCGTTCGGCACTCGCCCCTGGAGGCGGAATACCGGCGGATCGTCCAGTCCATCGTGGATTCGCTCACCTTCATGGAGACGGTCTCCGGTCAGACCCTGGCGGAGAGCGGCCGCATCGACTTTTACACCAGCCACGAGGGCCTGCATCTCCTATATGAGCAGGCTCAGACCCAGTTCGTGACGGAGACCGGCCGCTGGTACAACCTGGCGAGCCATCATCCCTGGATAGGCATGCGTACCGCCGAACTGGATGGCGCGCATGTGGAGTATTTTCGCGGCATCGCCAATCCCATCGCGGTGAAGGTGGGCGCGCAGATGACGCCGGATGGACTGCGCTCGCTCATGGAAGCGCTGAACCCCGATGATGAACCGGGCAGGCTCACCTTCATCCACCGTTTCGGCGCCAAGCATATCGGCGAGAAGCTGCCGCCCTTGATCGACACCGTGCGAAAGAGCGGGCGCAAGGTGCTGTGGATCTGCGATCCGATGCACGGTAACACCGAAAGCACCAGCAACGGCCTCAAGACCCGCCGTTTCGAGAACATCCTCTCGGAACTGGAAGACGCCTTCACGCTGCATGAGAAGCACGGCAGTCATCTGGGCGGCGTGCATTTTGAATTGACGGGCGATGACGTCACGGAATGCACTGGCGGCGCCCGCGGCCTCACGGACAAGGACCTGGAACGGGCCTACAAGTCCCAGGTGGATCCGCGGCTCAATTACGAGCAGGCGTTAGAGATGGCCATGCGCATAGTGGCCCGCAACAAGAGATAGACCGACTCAACCGACTTGCCGGAATTCCCCTGGCTTCAGCCCTTCCAGCGTCCAGTCTCCCACCGCCCAGCGTATGAGTCGCAAGGTCGGATGCCCGACTGCAGCCGTCATGCGCCGCACTTGGCGGTTTCGACCTTCCCGGAGCGTGAGTCCGACCCAGGAATCCGGAATTCGCTTGCGGAAGCGGATGGGAGGCATGCGTTCCCACAGCTGTGTAGGCGCTGGGATGGCACGAGCCTCCGCGGGCAAGGTGATACCGTCATTCAGTCTCACACCCCGTGACAACCGCCCGAGCGCTTCGGCATCGGGAACACCTTCCACCTGGGCCCAGTATTTCTTGGGAAGCTTGTGGTGGGGATGGCTGATGCGGTTCTGCAGGTGTCCGTCGTCGGTCAGGACCAGAAGACCCTCACTGTCCGTATCCAGGCGACCTGCCGGATACACGCCCTTGATGTCGATGTAATGGGCGAGGGTGGCCCGCTCACCCGAGAATTGGCAGATGACGCCGTAAGGTTTGTTGAAGAGGAGTATCACGTGCTGGTCCGCGCACCTGGGTTCTCCAAGGTCTCGATGAAGCGCCGGGCTTGTGGCGTCATGAACTTGCCGCGACGTTGCACCACGCCATAGCTGCGCTCTGGGAAGTACTGCTTCATGGGTATCTGTCGCAAGCGATAGCTCTGGCGCAGACAGATGCTCGTGACGATCGAGATGCCAAGGCCTTCTTCCACATAACGCTTGATCACCTCCCAGCCGCCCACTTCCAGGCGCACGCTGTATTCGAGGCCGTGCTTGCGGAACACCTCGCTGACGCGACGCAGGGTCGAGAGGAATTGCGGGGGCAGTATGAGACCGTAAGGTGCGATGTCTTCCAGCGTCACCTTCGGCAGCTTCACCAGCGGATGATCCATCGCGGTGATGAGCATCGGTTCGTAGTTGAAGAGCGGTTTGTAGAGCATGTCATCCGGCACTTCCAGCAGTGAACCCACGGCGAAATCCACTTCGTCTGCCCGCAACATGGCGAGGCCATTGCGTCCGGTCACATTGTGCAGACGCAGGTGGATGCCCGGATACGCCTGGGCGAACTCGCGTACGTAAGGTGGCAGGAGATGCAGTAAGGTGGACTCGCCGCAGGCGATGTTGATCTCGCCGCTATCGAGTTTTCCGAAACGGTCGGCGAGTGCCTGGGGCAAGGTATCCATGCCCTGCACCAAAGGCAGCGCCAACTCATAAAGAGTGGTGCCGGCCGGAGTGGGGGAGATCTTCGGGCCGCGCCGCTCCAGCAGGATCTCTTCCAATTCCTGCTCCAATGCCTGGATCTGAAGCGAGACGGTGGGTTGGGCGAGATCGAGCTTCTCCGCAGCCTTGGAGATGCTGCCGTGCTGCACGGCCAGACAGAACGCCCGCAATTGCGCGAGACGATTGTGTTGATACTGGCGGGCAGGACGGGTCATAGCATCATTGAAATTTGCAATGGATTAAATTGAAACAATTGTCTTCTTTATATGCAAGCGAGGGACTAAGGTCATGAAAAGCCACGAAACACCGGGTAAAACAGTGGAATCAGCCATCCGTAAAGTCCCAGACCAAGCCTCTTCCGGCCTGGCGATCCATGGGCTCAAGGGTGACCGGGATGGGGAGATCCTCACCCCGGAGGCGCTGGCATTCGTGGCCGACCTCGCCCACCGCTTCCACACACGGCTAAAAGAGCTCCTGAAGGCGAGGGAGCAGCGCCAAGGCTACTTCGACAGCGGGGAGTTGCCGGACTTCCGCCCGGACACCCGCGAGATCCGGGAGTCGGAATGGAAGGTCGGGCCTATCCCCGCTGACCTGCAGGACCGGCGCGTCGAGATCACCGGTCCGACCGAACGCAAGATGATCATCAACGCACTGAACTCCGGCGCCAAGGTGTTCATGGCGGACTTCGAGGATTCCCTCGCTCCGACATGGCGCAACGTGATCGACGGCCAGGTGAATCTCAAGGACGCGGTGCAGGGCAAGTTGGAGTTCACCTCGCCGGAAGGCAAGCACTATGCGGTGGGGGCCAAGCCGGCGGTGCTGGTGGTGCGCCCTCGCGGATGGCACCTGCTGGAGAAACATGCGCTCCTCGACGGCGAGCCGATCCCTGCAGCACTGTTCGACTTCGGCCTCTATCTCTTCCACAACGCCAAGGCGCTGAAAGAGCGGGGTAGCGGTCCCTATTACTACCTTCCCAAGATGGAATCCTCGGAAGAAGCCAAGCTTTGGGAAGACGTGATCACTCGCGCGGAGGCAGCGCTGGGACTGGCCTTCGGTACCGTCAAGGTGACGGTGCTCATCGAGACGCTGCCGGCGGCATTCGAGATGGATGAGATCCTCTACGCGCTGCGCGAGCACATCGTGGGACTCAACTGCGGCCGCTGGGACTATATCTTCAGCTTCATCAAGAAGCTTCACGCACGCAAGGAACGGGTCTTCCCGGAGCGCGGCCAGGTGACCATGACAGCGCCTTGCATGCGCGCGTACTCACAGCTGCTCATCAAGACCTGTCATCGGCGTGGCGCCTTCGCCATCGGCGGCATGGCGGCGCAGATCCCCATCAAGAATGACCAAGCTGCCAACGAGGCTGCGCTCGCCAAGGTGCGTGCCGACAAGGAACGGGAAGCGGGCGACGGCCACGATGGCACCTGGGTGGCTCACCCTGCATTGGTGCCCATCGCCATGGAGATCTTCGACAAGCACCTGAAAGGTCCCAACCAACTCGACAGGAAACGCGAAGACGTGCAGGTGACCGCCCAGGAACTGTTAGCAGTGCCGGAAGGCAGTATCACCGCCAAGGGCCTGGAGAACAACGTCGAGGTCTGCGTCCTCTATCTCGCCGCGTGGCTCGGTGGCAATGGCTGCGTGCCCATCCACAACCTCATGGAAGATGCCGCCACCGCCGAGATATCCCGCACCCAGCTCTGGCAATGGCGCCACCGCAAGGACACGCGGCTCGATGACGGCTGCGCTCTGGACACGGCGCGGATCGATGCCGAGATCGCAAGACAGCGTGAGCTCCTGACGAGCGAGGCCGCGCCGGCGCTGCGATCCCATGTGCAGCGCGCCGCCGACCTGCTGAAGGAGATGACTCATTCGGGACGGCTGGAGCCGTTCCTCACTACAGTGGCCTATCGCGACTTGGATTGAAAACACCGGGAGGTAATCACCATGGCCAGCACCTTGAAGACCGCAGAACAAATAGAACGGGAATGGCGCGACAACCCGCGTTGGAAGGGTGTGGAACGCGGCTATGGGGCCGCCGACGTGGTGAAGCTGCGCGGCAGCGTGGCCATCGAACACACGCTGGCGCGGCGCGGCGCCGAAAAGTTGTGGCGTCTGCTCAACACCGAGGAATTCGTGAACGCCCTGGGGGCGCTCACCGGCAACCAGGCCATGCAGCAGGTGAAGGCCGGCCTCAAGGCCATCTACTGTTCTGGCTGGCAGGTGGCGGCGGACTCCAACACCGCGGGCCAGATGTATCCCGATCAGTCCCTGTATCCTGCGGACGCGGTGCCGTCACTGGTGCGGCGCATCAATAACGCTTTCCAGCGGCTGGACCAAATCCTCACTTCCGAAGGTCAGGAACACGAGGATGTCTATGCGCCCATCGTAGCGGACGCGGAAGCCGGCTTCGGTGGCGTGCTCAATGCCTTCGAGCTGATGAAGGGCATGATCGAGGCGGGTGCCTCGGGTGTGCATTTCGAGGATCAATTGGCTTCAGCCAAGAAGTGTGGACACATGGGCGGCAAAGTCCTGGTGCCGACCCAGGAAGCCATCGCCAAGCTGACGGCGGCCCGCCTGGCAGCCGATATCCTCGACGTGCCGACCCTGATCGTGGCCCGCACCGACGCGGACGCCGCCAACCTGCTCACGTCGGACGTGGACCCCCGAGACCACGGGTTCCTCACCGGCAAGCGCACGGTGGAAGGCTTCTTCGAAGTGAAGGCGGGCCTGGATCAAGCCGTCGCACGCGGCGTGGCATATGCCCCCTATGCCGATCTAGTGTGGTGCGAGACTTCCAAGCCGGACATCGCCCAGGCCAAGCGTTTCGCCGAAGCGGTGCATAAAGCCCATCCCGGCAAGCTCCTGGCCTACAACTGCTCGCCGTCCTTCAACTGGAAGAAGCACCTGGACGACGCCACCATCGCCAAGTTCCAGCGGGAGCTGGGAGCCATGGGCTACAAGTTCCAGTTCATCACCCTGGCGGGTTTCCACTCCCTCAACCATGGCATGTTCGCACTGGCCAGCGAATACAAGACACGCCAGATGGCCGCCTATGTCGAATTGCAGCAGGCGGAATTCGCTGCTGAGGCGCGTGGATACAGCGCCACACGTCACCAGCGGGAGGTCGGTACCGGTTATTTTGACGCCGTCACCCAGGCCATCGCCAACGGCCAATCGTCCCTCGCGGCCCTGACCGGCTCAACGGAAGAAGCTCAATTCAAGGCCGCCGGTTGATTGACCAAGGATTAGGCAACAAGGCACGAAGGGCCGGCTATACCGGCCCTTCGTTTTGGGGGCCTTTGTCATAAAGCGTTGTTAAAATTCCCGCCACCGCGATACCGCGTCCCGGCCCAGACAACGATGAAATTCGACAAGATCAAGCGCCCCCCTGCGGGCGAGCAGATCCGCGCCAACCCGGATTCCAGCATCACGGTCCCAGACCAGCCCATCATCCCCTTCATCGAGGGCGACGGCATCGGCATCGACATCACGCCGGTGATGCAGAAGGTGGTAAACGCCGCAGTCAAGAAGTCCTACGGCGATAAGCGGCGTATCGAATGGATGGAGGTGTTCGCCGGCGAGAAAGCGGTGAAGCTCTACGGCAAGGACGTGTACTTGCCGGACGAGACATTGCTGGCCCTGCGCGAATACATCGTCTCCATCAAAGGTCCGCTGGGCACACCGGTGGGGGGCGGCATCCGTTCCCTGAACGTAGCCATGCGCCAGACCATGGATCTCTACGCTTGCGTGCGCCCGATCCGTTACTTTCCCGGCGTGTCCACGCCCATGAAGGATTCGGAGCTTACGGACATGGTGGTGTTCCGCGAGAACACCGAGGACATCTACGCCGGCATAGAATGGGCGGCCGGCACCCCTGAGGTGCACAAGGTCATCGAATTCCTGCAGACCGAGATGGGTGTTACGGGTATCCGTTTCCCGTCCAGCTCGGGCATCGGCATCAAGCCTGTGTCGAAAGAGGGCTCGCAGCGGCTGGTGCGCAAGGCCATCCGTTACGCCATCGACAACGACCGGGTATCGGTGACGCTGGTGCACAAGGGCAACATCATGAAATACACGGAGGGCGCCTTCCGCAACTGGGGTTACCTGGTGGCGAAAGAGGAGTTCGG
Source organism: Gammaproteobacteria bacterium (assembly GCA_035465695.1). Classification (GTDB taxonomy): domain Bacteria; phylum Pseudomonadota; class Gammaproteobacteria; order Natronospirales; family REEB76; genus DASUBN01. The sequence continues at coordinate 27,168 of DATIVR010000002.1, read as the reverse complement.
CGCCGTGGACATCGATGGCGGGCCCTGGTGTGCCTTCAAGAATCCCAAGACCGGCAACGAGATCGTGGTCAAGGACGTGATCGCGGACAACTTCCTGCAGCAGATCCTGATGCGGCCGGAGGACTACGACGTCATCGCCACCCTGAACCTCAATGGCGACTACATCTCTGACGCGCTAGCCGCCCAGGTGGGTGGGATCGGCATCGCGCCGGGTGGCAACATCGGCGATGGTTTCGCCGTGTTCGAGGCCACCCATGGCACCGCGCCGGGCTTCGCCGGCAAGGATCGGGTGAACCCAGGCTCTCTGATATTGTCTGCTGAGATGATGCTGCGCTACCTGGGCTGGACCGAAGCCGCGGACCGCATCATCGACGGCATGGGCCGCACCATCGCCGCCAAGATCATGACCTACGACCTGGCGCGGCTGCGCGAGGCCATCCGGGTCTCGAAGCGGGAGATCGCGGCGCGTAAAAACGTCGAGGAGAAGATGCAAAGCCTGATCCCGGGTGCCGAATTGGTGGGCACCTCAGGCTTCGGTGATGCCATCATCGAGCACATGGATTGAACCGGACAGGATGTCCCCGGAAGCCCGGATTCGGCTTAAGCTGTGCATGGACCGCCTGGAGGCGGAGTAAGGGGTATAGATGATCGGCGTCCTGTTGGTGGATGACCACAAACTGGTGCGCACCGGCATCAAGCTGATGCTGGATAAGACCGCGGACATCCGGGTGCTGGGCGAGGCTTCGTCCGGCGAGGAAGCCGTGGAACGGGCACGTGCGCTCAAACCGCAGGTGATTCTCATGGACGTGTCCATGCCCGGCATCGGCGGCCTGGAAGCGACCCGCAAGCTGGCCATGAGCCTGCCGGATGCCAAGGTCATCGTGCTCTCGGCCCAGACCGCCGAACCTTTCCCGATGCGCCTGATGGAAGCCGGGGCCTCCGGCTATCTCACCAAGGACACCGCCGAGGACGAGATCGTCACCGCCATTCGCCGCGTGCACGCGGGCGAGCGCTACATCGCCGCCGAGATCGCGCGCCAGCTGGCACTGCAGGCGGTGAACCGCAGCGCGGGATCGCCCTTCGACCAGCTCTCGCAACGCGAGATGCAGGTGATGATCATGGCCACCAAGGGGCACTCGGTGCAGGAGATCTCCGACAAACTGCATCTGAGTCCCAAGACCGTCAGTACTTACCGGTCGCGACTGTTCGAGAAACTCGGCGTGGCCAACGACGTGGAATTGACCCGCCTGGCCCTGCGCTACGGCGTGATCGAAGAACAGACCGGCGGCACTGGCGCAGGCTGAGCCCGCCCCGCATACTCACGGGACTCTGACGGTCCCGCCCATGAAAGCTGCCACGACATTCGATATCCGCTGCACGCTTTGTCCGCGCCTCGCGGGTTTTCTCAAGGACGTGCGCAAGCAACGCCCCGATTACTACGCACGGCCGGTGCCGCCTTTCGGTGATTCCCATGCCGGCCTGGTGATAGTGGGTTTGGCGCCCGGCATGCACGGTGCCAACCGCACTGGCCGCCCGTTCACCGGCGACTATGCCGGTATCCTGCTGTACGAGACCCTCTACAAGTTCGGATTCTCCAACCAGCCAGATGGCGCATCGCCTGACGATGGACTCAAACTCAAGGACTGTCGGGTCAACAACGCCGTGAAGTGCGTGCCGCCGGCCAACAAGCCCAATCCCGAAGAGATCAGGAACTGCAACCGCTATCTCGCCGCCGACCTGCATCCTACGCCAGAAGGTACTGTGATCCTGGCGTTAGGCCGCATCGCCCATGACGCCGTGTTGAGGGTGTATGGTTTGAAGCAGTCCCGCTTCAAGTTCGCCCATGGCGCGGAGCATGAACTGCCCGGCGGCCGGATGCTGCTGGATTCCTATCATTGCAGCCGCTATAACACCCAGACCAAGCGCCTCACGCCGGCCATGTTCGAGAAAGTGGTGAAGCGAGCGCAGCAGCTACTCAAGTGAACACGCCAGCTTTCGACACCACCCGGTTCCTGGAGACGGTCACGGGAGCGCCGGGTGTCTACCGCATGCTCGGAACAAGTGGCGAGATCCTCTACGTGGGCAAGGCGCGCAACCTCAAGAAGCGCCTGGCCACTTATTTCCGCGCCAGTGAGGCCAATCCCAAGACCCTGGTGATGCGCAACCAGATCGCGGGCGTGGAGGTCACGGTGACCCATACCGAGACCGAGGCACTGCTGCTGGAGAACAACCTCATCAAGGAGCACCGGCCCCGTTACAACGTGGTGCTCCGTGATGACAAGACCTATCCCTACATCCGTCTCGATGCGGCCGAGTTCCCGCGGCTGATGCTTTACCGCGGGCGCCGCAAGGAAGGCGGCCGCTATTTCGGCCCTTATCCGAGCGCTTATTCCGCGCGCGAGACCGTGGTGCTCCTGCAGAAACTCTTTCAGCTCCGCCAATGCAGCGATGCATTCTTCCGCAACCGTAGTCGTCCCTGCTTGCAGTACCAGATCAAGCGTTGCACCGCCCCCTGTGTAGGCCTCATCAGCAAGGAAGACTACGCCCGTGACAGCGATAATGCGGTGCTGTTCCTGCAAGGTAAGACGGATGAAGTGGTGGATGCCATGGTGAGACGCATGGAGCAGGCCTCCGAGCGCCAGGACTATGAGCTCGCCGCGCGTTACCGGGATCAGATCCAGAGTCTGCGCCGGACCGCTGAACACCAGTACATATCAGGGGACGGCGGTGACTATGATGTGGTGGCCGCTGCGCACCGGGCCGGCGCTGCTTCCGTCACTGTCATGTTCGTGCGCTCCGGCCGCCAGCTTGGTAACCAGGTATTCCATCCGCGGGTCAGCGGGGATGAGTCCACCGCGGAACTCCTGAGCGCATTCCTGCCGCAGTACTACCTCGGCCGCGACGTGCCGGCAGACATCGTGTTGGCGGAGCCGATCGAAGATGCCGACATTGTGGCCACGGCCCTGACGGCTCAATCCGGCCATAGCGTGGAGGTGCGCGACGCCGTGCGCGGCGACCGACGCCGACTCGTGGAGATGGCGCGGGTCAATGCCGAGCAGGCCCTGGCGCTGCGGCTGGCCATGGACGCCGGGATGCGCAAACGCTTCGAGGCGCTGCAGGATGCGTTGGAGATGGAACGCATGCCCGAGCGCCTCGAATGCTTCGACATCAGTCACACCATGGGCGAGGGCACGGTCGCGTCCTGCGTGATCTTCGATACCGATGGTGCCCGCAAGTCGGATTATCGCCGTTTCAACATCGAGGGCGTCGAAGGTGGCGATGATTACGGCGCCATGCGCCAGGCGCTCACGCGACGTTATACCCGTCTCAAGAAAGGAGAGGGCTTGGTGCCCGACATCCTGTTCATCGACGGCGGCAAGGGCCAACTCCACGAGGCGGAGAAGGTGCTGGAGGATCTGCAGGTGGAAGGGGTCACCCTGGTGGGTGTGGCCAAGGGACCGACGCGGCGCCCGGGCCTGGAGCAGCTTTTCTTGTCGGGGCGGGAAGCCCCGCTTATACTCCCTCCGGACTCACCGGCCCTGCATCTGGTTCAGCAGATCCGCGATGAAGCGCACCGGTTCGCCATCACGGGACACAGGCAGCGTCGCGCCAAAACGCGCAACACGTCGCCACTGGAGGAGGTGGTGGGCCTGGGGCCGAAGCGGCGGCAAGCCCTCCTGAAGCATTTCGGCGGCCTGCAGGGCGTGACCCGTGCCGGCGTCGAGGACTTGGCAAGCGTACCGGGCATCAGTCGCGAACTGGCGCAACGCATCTATGGGCTCTTCCATGCAGCTGGATGACATCGAAAGACGTGGGCACGGCGTGCTGCTCACCTGGCCCAACCTTCTGACGTTGGGACGCATCGCGCTCATCCCGGTGATCGTGCTGGTGTTCTTCCTGCCGTACTCCTGGTCGCCGCCGGTGACATGCCTGATCTTCGCCCTTGCCGGCATCACCGATTGGCTGGACGGCTACCTGGCGCGACGTTTCAATGAGAGTTCCGCCTTCGGCCGTTTCCTGGATCCGGTGGCGGACAAGCTCATGGTGTCGACGGCGCTCCTACTGCTGTTGTCGGACGATTCCAGCTGGTGGTTGACCGTGGCCGTGATCATCATCGTCGGTCGCGAGATCACCGTCTCGGCGCTACGGGAATGGATGGCTGAGATGGGGGCTGCGAAGCAAGTGAAGGTGTCCTACATCGGCAAGGTCAAGACCACGGTACAGATGCTGGCGATCGGTCTGATGCTATTCCAGTATCCCTTGGGGCGGGTGGACATCTACGAGTTGGGCATTGGCATGCTGGTGGTGGCTGCCGGGCTCACGCTCTGGTCCATGGTCAGCTACCTCCTGGCTGCCTGGCCGGAGCTGCGGAAAGGCTAAAAGAGTCGGGGATACCGCGTTCCCAGCTTGACACACCCCGCCATGGCCCTAAAATATGCAACTTCACGCGGGAATAGCTCAGTTGGTAGAGCGCAACCTTGCCAAGGTTGAGGTCGCGAGTTCGAGCCTCGTTTCCCGCTCCAGATTCGAAAACCTCGGTGGCCATCCCGGGGTTTTTGCTTGTCTGGCCGTGCGGTCCCGGCCCTAGCCGGGGCTGATGCTGCTGCCATATATGGTAGATTTTCACGGTCTCACGATTTTTCAGGTGGGCTAGGTGGCAGAGTGGTCATGCAGCGGCCTGCAAAGCCGTGTACGCCGGTTCAATTCCGACCCTAGCCTCCAAATATCCGTTTTTTCCCCGAAGTTAAGCGGTGCGGCACCAAGAGGGCGCACTGGCCAGGCCTGGGTGGCGGAATTGGTAGACGCAAGGGACTTAAAATCCCTCGACGGGAAACCGTCATGCCGGTTCGAGTCCGGCCCTGGGCACCATCCATGACTTCCAGGCTCAAGGCTGAGGATCTCGGCCTGTGGCGCGGCGATCGGTGCCTGTGCCGCGGCGTCTCATTCACCCTCGACGACGGAACGCTCCTGCAACTTGTCGGCGCCAATGGCTCCGGCAAGACCAGCCTCCTGCGCGCGGTGGCTGGCATCGGTCGCCTGGACGAGGGGAGGCTGAGCTGGGATGACCAGCCGATCCGGCGACCCTCGGCCTATCAGGGCGATTTGGCCTATGTGGGCCATCATAACGGGTTAAAGCAGCACCTCAGTGCGACAGAGAATTACCTCTTTTATCAAATTGTTGCTGAGTATTCCTCATCTATTACAGCAAGCGAGGCCTTGGGGCTCTTCGGGCTTGCGGGGGTCGCGGACCGGCCAGTCGCGCTGCTCTCCATGGGCCAGAAGCGCCGTGCGGCCTTGGCACGCCTATTGGCGCTGAAGGCCAGGCTATGGCTCCTGGATGAGCCTTTGGGGAGTCTGGATGCGGCCGGAACAGCCCTTGTCATGCGGCTCCTGCGGCAGCACCTGGAACAGGGGGGGATGGCCATGGTCTCCACTCACCAGCCCTTGGAGCTGGGCTCCCTTCCGGTGCAGCGACTCGAGATGGGGACCGTTTCGTGAGTCCTTTGCTGGCAGTGCTGTCCCAGGACCTAAGGCTCGCCTATCGCCGTCGCGGCGAGATGACGACTCCGCTCATGTTCTTCATCCTGGTCACCATGCTCTTCCCCTTGGGCTTGTCGCCGCAGCCGGAGCTGCTACGGACGATCGCGCCCGGCGTGCTGTGGGTGGCCGCGTTATTGGCTGCCCTCATCAGCCAACAGAGCCTGTTCAAGAGCGATTTCGACGATGGCACGCTAGAACAGTGGCTGTTGATACCCGCACCGTTGGAATTACTGGCCTTGGCACGTGTCGCCAGCCACTGGTTCGTGAGCGGTCTGCCGCTGGTGGTGCTCTCGCCGCTCATGGGGATATTGATGAACTATCCCGAAGCGGCCATGGCCGAGATGGCCTTGAGTCTTTTGTTTGGTACCGCCATCTTGAGCCTGCTGGGCGCAGTAGGTGCAGCGCTTACCGTAGGACTGCGTCAGAGCGGTGTGTTACTTCCGATACTGGTGTTGCCGTTGGCCATACCGGTGCTCATATTCGGTGCTCAAGCTGCAGCACAGGCGGCGCGAGGCGAGGATCCGTCAGGTGCCTTATATCTCCTGGCTGCGCTTTTGGTGCTCGGTATAACGCTGGTACCCTTCGCCATCGCCGCCGCCATCCGCGTGAGTATGGAGTCGTGATGGACAAGCACAGTTGGGCGTGGTTCCACCGGTTCGCTTCTCCGCCGTATCTCTACAAGGTGGCGGGGTTGCTGAGTCCGTGGTTCATGTGGGCTGCCATCCTGCTCATCGCCGCCGGTCTCTACGGCGGGCTTTGGAGCTCTCCGCCCGATTATCAGCAGGGTGACGGCTTCCGCATCATCTATATCCACGTGCCCAGTGCCTACCTGTCCATGATGTGCTACAGCATTGTGGCTATCGCCTCCGCAGTTGGGCTCATCTGGCGGCTGAAACTTGCCCATGCAGTGGCAGTGGCAGCCGCGCCGCTCGGCGCATCCTTCACCTTCCTGGCTCTCATCACCGGTTCCCTCTGGGGCAAGCCCATGTGGGGCACTTTCTGGGTGTGGGATGCGCGGCTTACCTCGGAGCTTATCCTCCTGTTTCTCTACTTCGGATTCATCGCACTGAACCGCGCCTACGAAGACCGGCGCAGCGGCGACCGCGCCGGCGCCGTGCTGGCATTGGTGGGAGTAGTGAACCTGCCCATCATCCATTATTCGGTGGTGTGGTGGAATTCTCTGCACCAGGGATCCACCAAGTTCTTCGGCAACGATGCCGAGATCGCGGCCAGCATGCTGGTCCCGCTGCTGCTGATGATCTTCGGCTTCACTTGCTTCTTCTTCGCCTGCTTGCTCAAACGTGTCCAGGCCGAAGTATTGGAGCGGGAACGCAATGCGGCGTGGACCGCGGAAGTGGTGTGAGATGAAGTCACTGCATGAATTTCTGACCATGGGCGGCTACGCCATCTATGTATGGCCGGCCTATATCATCGCTGCGGTGGTGATGATCGTGAACCTGATGCTGCCCGCTGGGAGATTGAAGCGCCTCAAGGCGGAGATCCGCCGGCGCAGGAGCATAAATCCATGACGCCAACCCGTTATCGCCGTCTCCTCGCAGTGATTCTGGTACTCGCTGGTATAGGCATCGCCACCGCGCTTGGCCTCACGGCGTTCCGCAAGAATATCCTTTACTACTACACGCCCAGCCAGGTTGCGGCGGGCTCTGCGCAAGTGGGCAGGCCATTCCGCATGGGCGGGTTGGTGGCCATGGGCAGCGTGCAACGTACGCCCGGCACCATGACCGTGCACTTCACCCTTACCGACATGCAGAAGTCCGTGCCCATCACCTACACCGGCATCCTGCCGGACTTGTTCCGCGAAGGGCAGGGTATCGTGGTTCACGGCAGTCTCGGCAAGGACGGCACTTTCGCCGCAGACGAGGTGCTCGCCAAGCATGACGAGAAATACATGCCGCCGGAGGTGGCGGCCGCCATCAAGAAGGCGCAGGAACAACAACGCGCGGGCAATCCGCCGGGACGAAGTGAATGACGATGAGTCATCGCTCTCACGCTGGATAGTCCACTCGACCACGTTGATCGGCCGCGGCCAGTCCAGCCGCCGAACGCTGGTCGCTGCTGGTACACTAGGATCCTATGCCGGTACGGAGAACAGACATGCGCAGATCGATGACGCTGATTGGGATGACACTGGCGATTGCCATGCTGCCTCTGCCAGCCGCGCTGGCCGACGGCGCCGGGGTGTTTCGCGCCAACTGCGCGAGCTGCCATGGCGTGGATGGGCAGGGCACGCCGGGGCTCGCGCCCGCCTTGAAAGGCGATCCCTTTGTCACCGGCAAGATGGGTGATGTGCTCGCCACGGTGAAGAACGGTCGCAGTGGCGACCAGAAGCGTTACAAGAATCTTCCCATCGCCATGCCTGCCTGGGATGGCAAGCTTTCCGCGGCCGATATCAAAGCCGTGGTGAGCTACATCCGGGGGGACTTGCAGAAATAGCCATTTCTCGCGACCAACGGTAGAGGCTCGCTTCCGGCGAATCTGAACCTCCTCAGTTCCATTCGCGACTGATCGAATTGTCCGTTGCCGCGGCCGGTGAGCGGATGCCTGCTAAGATGTGCGCCACAAATGATCCCTGAGCTCGGCCATCTCGCCCTGATCCTAGCCCTGTGCCTTGCGGCGGCGCAGGCCTGGTTCGGCATCGCCGGCGCCCAACGCGGCGACAGTGTCTGGATGTCCGTTGCACGTCCTGCCGCTGTGGCCCAATCCCTCTTCGTGCTACTCGCCTTTGTCGCGCTCGCCTACAGTTTCCTGGTGAGCGACTTCTCGGTGCAATACGTGGCCGAGAACTCCAATGTCCTGTTGCCCTGGCCCTACAAGATCACCGCCGTGTGGGGCGCCCACGAGGGTTCCCTGCTGCTATGGGTGTCGGTACTCGGCATATGGACCCTGGCGGTGAGCTTCTTCAGCCGGCACTTGCCACTGGACTTCGCGGCCCGCGTGCTGGGTGTCATGGGACTGATCACCCTGGGATTCTGTCTCTTCATGCTCACCACGTCAGATCCTTTCACGCGTCTGCTGCCGGCGGCGGAGCAGGGGAGGGACTTGAATCCCATCCTCCAGGATCCTGCCATGGCCCTCCATCCGCCCATGCTCTACACCGGCTACGTAGGGTTCTCGGTGGCCTTCGCATTCGCGGTGGCTGCGCTGCTGGGCGGACGTATGGATGCGGTGTGGGCCCGCTGGTCACGGCCATGGACACTGACAGCCTGGTTGTTTCTCACATTCGGTATCACGCTGGGCAGCTGGTGGTCGTATTACGAACTGGGTTGGGGCGGCTGGTGGTTCTGGGACCCGGTGGAGAACGCGTCCTTCATGCCCTGGCTGATAGGCACAGCCTTGGTGCATTCCCTGGCCGTCACGGAGAAGCGCGGTGCATTCAAGAACTGGACAGTGCTGCTCGCCATCGCAGCCTTCTCGCTGAGCCTGCTCGGAACCTTCCTGGTGCGCTCTGGGGTACTGATCTCGGTGCATTCCTTTGCCAGCGATCCGAAGCGCGGTATCTTCATCCTGGCCATGATCGGCGTGTTCGTGGGAGCGGCCCTCACGCTCTATGCGTGGCGCGCTCCCACTCTCGCGAAAGGCGGTGGGTTCCAACCCTTCTCCCGCGAGACCTTGCTGCTGCTGAACAACATATTCCTGGTGGTAGCGGCCGCCTCGGTGCTGCTCGGCACCTTGTATCCATTGTTGATGGATGCCTTCGGGCTGGGGCAGCTTTCGGTGGGTCCGCCGTATTTCAATGCCGTATTCATCCCGGTGATGTTGCCGTTCTTCATCATCATCGGCATCGGTCCGTACGTGCGCTGGAAGCACGGTGACGTGGGTGCTACGACCCGGACAGTTCGCGTCGCCGGTATCGTGGCGTTATTGGCTGCGTTATTGTCGCTGGTGATCGTGCATGCTTCTGGCGCCTTGGCGCTCATGGCCGGAATATCGTTGGCGGTGTGGACAGGCATGAGCGCGCTCATCGAGCCCTACCGGTACCTGCGCCAGCGCGCGGCGGGACGGCACGCCAGCTTTGGCCGCTCGACCCTGGGGATGTGCGTGGCTCACATGGGCGCGGCGCTGCTCGTGCTTGGCATCAGCGTCACCAGCATCTTGGGTATCGAACAGGACGTGGTGATCAAGCCTGGTGAGACCGTGGCGGTCGCCGGCTACGACTTCCGTTTCCTGGGCGTGCATGATGAGCAAGGGCCGAATTACTCGGCGCGGCAAGGTGTGTTCCAGGTGAGCAAAGGCGGAACCATCGTTGCGATGATGCGCCCGGAGAAGCGGGATTTCTCCAGCGTTGGCAACGAGACCACCGAGGCCGCCATCGAACCAGGATTGTTCCGCGACCTTTACCTGGCGCTCGGCAATCCCTTGGACCAGGGGACATGGAGTGTCCGCGTGCAGTACAAACCGCTGGTACGTCTCATCTGGTTGGGTGGGCTCTTCATGATGCTGGGCGGTCTGCTGGCCGCCAGCGACCGCCGCTACCGCAGGAATACGATGACCATGCCGGCACGTGCTGCCGATCCGGAGCACGCATGAACTTCCGTAACTCCGCTCCCTTCATCATCCCCGGCTTGGTGCTGATCTTCCTCATCGGCTTGTTCGCCCGCGGTCTGTTCCTCGATCCCACCAGGGTAAAGTCGCCGCTCATCGGCAAGCCAGCACCGAAGTTCTCATTGCCCGGACTATACGATCCCACCCAGAGGTTCGACCAAAGTCTGCTCCAGGGGAAGGTGAGCCTGTTCAATGTCTGGGGTGCATGGTGCGTGGCCTGTCAGGAAGAACATCCGGTCCTGGTGGCCTTCGCCCAGCGCAAGGTATTGCCGATCTACGGCCTCGACTATCACGATGACCGTCAGGCCGCACTCGACATGCTCCACAAGGATGGTGACCCCTATACACAGATCCTTGATGATGCGACTGGCGATGTCGCCATCAACTGGGGGGTGTATGGCGCGCCGGAGACTTTCCTCATCGACAAGCAAGGCGTGATCCGTGACAAGATCATCGGGCCTCTGACCCCGGACATCATCGACAAGCAGCTGATGCCGGAGATCCAGAAGCTCCAGGTGGAAGCTCCGTGAGGAGACTGCTGGTCGGACTCTCCTTGCTGCTGATGGCGGGGACAGCCCTTGCCATCGACAGTGAGCCGCCTTTCTCGGATCCCGCGTTGCAGGCCCGCTACACCGAACTCACTCATGAGCTTCGCTGCCTGGTATGCCAGGACGAGACCATCGCCGATTCAAATGCCGACCTCGCGGCGGATTTCCGCCGCCAGATCCATGACATGGTGGCCGCCGGCAAGAGCGACGCTGATATCAAGGCCTACATGGTGCAGCGTTACGGCGATTTCGTGTTGTACAAGCCGCCGGTGGAATCGAGCACAGCGCTGCTATGGGCGGGTCCGTTCGTGCTGATGCTGGTGGCCCTGGGCGTGGTAGCGCTGATCGTGCGCAAACGCGCCCGGCAGTCTGGCGAAGGGAATCCATGATCTTCCTGATCGTATCCGCCTGCATGGTATTGGCAGCCGCCGTCGTGCTGGTGCTGCCCCTGTGGCGTGCACAGACGGTGGCCGGCACCGGGGTCGTGGCATCAAACCGGCAGGTCCATGCGGCGCGGCTGGAAGAACTGGAGGCTGATCTCGAGGCCGGCCGGCTCTCACGTGATGACTACAATGCAGCGCGACGGGATCTGGAGAGCGATCTTGCGGCGTCGCTCGCCGAACCGCGCGCTCGCGCCGTACGGCCGCAACGCCTGTGGGCCTCGATCGCCGCGGTGTTCCTGGTAGTGCTGGCGGGCGGCCTGTATTGGGGCTACGGCAACTGGCGTGTCGGTATCGAGGGCGTGCAGAGCGCGTCTCAGCAGGCGGTGATCGACATGGTGGACAAGCTGGCCAGACGCCTGCAGACGCCGGAAGGCCGGGGTGACATGCAAGGGTGGGACATGTTGGGCCACTCCTACATGATCATGGGCCGTTACTCGGACGCACTGCAGGCTTTCGAGCAGGCTCGCGCTTTGAGCGATGACCGTGATCCGACCATATTGGCGAGTTACGCTGAAGCCCTGGCCATCGTGCATCCGGACGACTTCATGGACAAGGCCGAGCCCTTGTTCGAGAAGGTGCTACAGATGGATCCCAATGACATCCAGGCTCTCTGGTACGGCGGTTTGGGCGCCCTGCAACGCGGCGACAAGCAACTCGCCATCCAGCGCTGGAATGCGGTACTGGCCCAGAATCCACCGGCGGACTACCGGGCCTACATCGAGAAGGCCATCACCGACGCGGGCGGCACGCCCGCCGGCGCGGCTCCGGATACCGTCATCAGCGTGCGGGTAAGCCTGGCTCCGGCCTTGGCAGGCAAGGTGATGCCGGATGACACCGTATTCATCTATGCGAAGCCACAGGGTGATGACGCCGGACCGCCGCTGGTCGCGAAACGGCTGCAGGTGCGTGACCTGCCGGCGGAGCTCAAGCTCAGCGATCAGGATGCGGTAGTACCGGGCAGGAAGATATCCACGTATGGCTCATTGACCGTGACCGCGCGGGTCGCAAAGCACGGGACGCCGGCGCCACGCAGCGGCGACCTGGAAGGGAGGCAGCGGTGGAACAAGGCCGATGCGAAGACATTGGCACTGGTCATCGACACCGTAGTGAAGTGACCTGCTGCATGGCGGCGCCGGCACTCATTTGAATGTTTCCGGTGCGCTTCTCCTGCGCAGTCATCCATCACCGGCACGCGCCGGTCATCCCTGCTGTCAGCCGCTAGTCTCAGCCGCTAGTCACTGCTTGGTCGCCGCGCTGGGAGCAGCGCTCTCCGGGGGTGAAGGGCTTTCCGCGAGGCCGAGCGTCCCCAGGCCCTGGTCGAACACCACGTCCACCGGGATGTTGTCCTTGTTGAGGCGCGCCAGATCGGCCTGCAGCTGCGGCTCTATCACACCCTGCTCATCCGTCATCTTCTTGGCGGCGGCATAGTCGCCGTCACCCTGGATGGTGAGTAGTCTCACTGACAGCGCCTTGACCGCCGCGCGCATCTTGTCTGGATCCACTCGGTACTTGCCGGTGGCGGGGTCGCGGCTGAAAGCGCCCATCTGGCTGAAGAAATTGAAACGCACCATGTTGGCCTTTCCATGGGCGTCGCTGGCGCCGAACCGCACCGAACGGAAGATGCCCGCAAGGAAGGTCACGTAGTTATCCATCAGTCTGGACTTGTCCAGCTCGCCCTTGTCGGCGAGCCACTCGACGAGATACAGACCCAGTACGTCCGCTTTGCCTTCCTCGAAACTGGAGGCATAGTCCTTGAGCGCCTTGCGTACAGTCCCCTTGCCGTCGACGGTGTTCTTGATGCCGAGCCCGTGAGCCACCTCGTGGAACATGGTGTTCTGGAAGAAGGCGTCGAAGGTCACATGTGACAACTGGTCCGGTGCGATCAATTCATCGGCGATGGGCGCCATGATCTTGTCGAACTTCGCGTGGATCACGTTCTCCATCTGCAGGCGGCGCGTGCCTTTCTGCAGCTGAACCTGCTCATCGTTGGGCAGGTTGTCGGCGATGGTCTTGGCGCCCGCGTTGGCGTCGCCGGCGTAGTAGACGGCGTTGTAGGCGCCAAGGTCGGACTCATTGCCGGGTCTCTCCTTCTTATACCTCGGAGGCACCGGCAAGTCCTGCTGCAGCATCGGAAGGAACCGGGCAAAGCGCAGCAGCTTCTGTGACCACTCCTGGTCCTTGAGCAATACGAAGCACTCGTAAGAGGCCTTGTAGCCGAACAGCCCGTCCTCATAGGTTTCGATGGGCCCGATGATCACGTCCACTGGATTGTCACGCACGTCCAGCCAGGCGAAGTCGCTCTCCTGATATTGATCGGTGAGTAACGACTGGGCGCGCAGCGAGAGATATTTCTTGAAGCTGGGATCGGAAGACAAGGCGGAGGCTTGATTCAGGAGATCCGAGGCGTGGGCCAACTGGTCTTGGTAGGCCAGGTGGTAGGGCACTACCGTGAGCGCGCCCTTGGCATCACGCCGTATCAGCGTGTACAGCGAATCCTTGCCCGGCAGCCTGGCTTTGTTGAACTCGTTCACGCTCATGTCGACGGGATAGAAGTTGGCGCCGACTGGTCGCTTGCCGATGCCCGCCACGAAGGGATGATCGCCGTTCAGACGGTCCCAGGGGCCATAGTTGTATTCCACCATCAGGCGCGTGTCGGGGTCCTTGATGTTGGAAAGCAGTCCGTTCTTGTCGCCGTAAGCCTGCTGCCAGAAGATCCCGTCGATAACCTGGCCAGCCTCGATGAGCTTCACCAGCATCTGCTTCTGGTCGGCGTCCAGCTTTGAGAGATCGGCATCAAGCTTCACCTGGGCGTATTCACCGATGTGTTGGGCCGCATAGGAGGTGCCGCCATTGGTGGTCACCGCAGCCGGAGCCGCGGACGTGTTGACGGCTGGCGCCTGGCTGGCGGCGTCCGGCGTCTTGTTGCAGGCGACCAATAGGGCCGCCGTGGAGGACAGCAGCAAAGCAGTCCATTGGAAAGCGGTACGCATGGGCGTCAAGCTCCGTGTCTATGCTTGTTCGAAGAGGACGGAGGGCAGGGGAGCAGCACCGCGGCGGCGCGGGTCCCTCTGTCATCGTGCCGGCGCCCCTCCCTGAAAGGGGTACCGGTGTCCTGTAGATCTAGAGATGCGTGTCGAGATAATGCTCGAGGGCGTTATAGCTCCCGGGCTCGAAATCCGTGAACTGCACACCGATCCGGTATTCGTCCTGCCCCCCAGCCCGGACCGAGACCACCCGGCCGAACAGGCCGAGCTTCGACTGGTTCTCCGGCATGTCCGGCAAGCTGACCCGGACCCGGATGGGCACGTCATGGGTGCCCTTGGTCTCAAGCCCGTGGGGACTAATGCGCTCCATGGTAGGCCTGTCGCAGAGGATCTGCAGGCCGGTGAGAGAGATGTTGGCGGCGATGCCCGGGAAGCTACTGCCATCCTCACAGAGGATGCGGATCGAGTGTTCGGTCTCGATCCGGTCGAAGGTGCGTTTCTCTTCCGACATCAGGTGCCCCAGGGACCGTGGTGTACGGACCGCGTCACATATTGTAAGGATTTGCCCCGACGCCGCCCAGAGAGGAGGTGATCGCTCAGCAATGCACAAAATTTGGCCGGCACCGTGCTCACCTGGCGTCCCGTAGAAGTCCAGGGGACGAGATTTTTCGGGTGATATCAGCGGTGGGGTCAAGACGTCCGATGCGCTCTGCGGGCCTCTCACGGACCGCCGGGTTCGACTGAGAAGGATCAAGTGCGTCATGGCGACTCTCGAATCGATGGGTAGATGCGAGATCACTAAATAATTATATTTATCAGTTAGTTATATAATTATATTAAATACCAGAATAACTATGTGGAACAATGAACTGGTTCGCATATATCCGCATAGTTCAACGTGGCGCGACATAGCCACCTGGCACACCCTCAGGCGAGAGCACCAGTTGCCAGAGTTGGTTTCTCCGGGCCCGGAACGAAGCCGCCGAACTGCTCAGATAGAACAGCCACATGCGATGGAAGGTGTCATCGAAACGTCTGCGCAGGTCTTCCCAGTGCGCCTCGAAGTTAGCGCGCCAAGCCAACAGGGTCCGGTCGTAGTAAGCGCTGAAGTTATGCCAGTCCTCCATGACGAAGAGTCCCTCCAGCGCCTCCCCGATCTGCTTGATGGAAGGCAGCATGCCATTGGGGAAGATGTACTTGGCGATCCACGGATCGGTATTGTGCACCGAGACATTGCTGCCTATGCAATGCAACAGGAACAGGCCGTCGTCTTTCAGGCAGCGACGTGCGGTCTCCATGTAGGCCCGATAGTTCTTCTGGCCTACATGCTCGAACATCCCGATTGACAGGATGCGGTCGAATGGCTCGTCGAGGTCCCGGTAGTCCATCAGCCGGAATTCGAGGGGTAAGCCCCGGCAAAGCTCCCGGGCGTACCGGCATTGCTCCTCGGAGATGGTGATTCCCACGCCGGTCACGCCATACCGTTCCGCTGCCAACTTTAGCGTCTCGCCCCAACCACAGCCGATGTCCAGGACCCGCATGCCTGGCTTCAATCCAAGTTTTCGGAACACCAGCTCCAACTTGGCTTCCTGAGCAGCATCCAGATTTTGAGCCTGGGCCCAATATCCGCAGCTGTACACCAGGCGACGGCCCAGCATGGCCGCGTACATGGCGTTATCCAGGTCATAGTGATGGCGGCCCACGTCGAATGCCCGGGACGCACTCTGGAGGTTGAAGACCCTGGCCTTGAGGGCCGCCAGACGTAGCTCCCAGGTCGGATGATCATCCAGTTGGGCTTTAAGCACCCGGTAGATCATGCCGTCCAGATCCGCGCAGTCCCACCAGCCCTCCATGTAAGACTCGCCGGCACCGAGTGTCCCATGGGCCAATACGCGCTGATAGAAATCGGGGTTGTGCACCTGGATATCCCACGGACGCGGACCATCGATCTCGACATCTGCGAGAGAGAGAAGTTCTTCAACTTCAATACGATAGCTTGAATGATTAAGGTGTTGTCGCGAACCATGATCATGGCCGACATGGAGGTTCATGGACTGCAATCCTTAATGTCGGGGCGAGGGATGACCTGAATATTCTGCGCCCTTAAATTCTCAGGCATCCATTAATTACCATAATATACATTATGCGCATTATGGGCGGGTCCGGCACTGGGCCTGGCCCCTCCAATCAAGGCGCATCGCGGACCCTCTGAGTGCATCGCTCCCGTACCCGTGCGCCCCACCGCGATTCCTTCAGGCGTGGTCGTCAACGTCGACCATCAGCATCGGAGAACAAGACCCGTAGACCACTGGAAGGCACCCCCCACCGCCGAAGAACCGGGAATGGGATCCGGCGGTGGCGGGCATCCTTCAAGTCAGTGCTGCTGGGGCGGATTGCTGATCGTCAGGTCGTTGCGCACGGATACGACGCCATTGACGCCTTGGGCGGCCTGCACCGCGGCGCTGGCCGCTGAGGCCGAGTCCACATCACCGCTCAGCGTCACCACGCCGTCACTCGATTGAACGTTGATGGCATTGGCGTTAACGCCGGGAGTGTTGGACAGGGTCGCCTGCACATTATTGGCGATGGAGGCGTCATCGGCGGCGGCATTGGCGGTAGCGTCGTTGGCAGTGGCCATGCCATTCGTGTTGCTGGTGGTGGTCGTCGTGGTCGTGGTTGCCACCGGATTCTGGTCGTTCGCGTGACCCGCACAACCCGCGAGGCCCACCATCAACAACGCACTGGCGGTCAGGGGCAGGGAATATTTGTAAATCTTCATGTCGATCACTCCTTATCAGCTTTATCCGTTCTTGATGTCAGACAAATCGAAGCGCCAAGATGGGTTTCTTCACGCTCGGGAAAACATTGTGTGCATCGCGCAAGGCATTTTCTGTGCCGCAACTCACAAGGATACGGATCCGCTTCCTGACTTATGTGAGCAAGTCAGGTCGCGACATCGACCTGCGGCGTCTCAGTCGACTTATGTTCCCGCCACTTGTGCTTGACGGCGTTGACCAGCTTGTACAGCATCACTCCGCGGGGCAACCAAGTGCGTACGCTCGCCAGACGTGGGCCGACCAGCACACCGGCGGCCGTCGAGAAGGCGGCGAAAGCAGGGCTGCTACGCAGGAATGCCACTACCCTCATGCCTGCCCTCGCCCAACGCAATGGACGCTCGAACTCAGTACATATGGCGGCCAGTTCGAGTCGCTGCGCGTCGGCGCGCTCTGTCAACAGTTCGCGGCGTTGCCGCAATTCTGCGATGCGCGCCTCAAGCGCGTGTCGCTTCACCGTAACAGCCGCGCCTGATCCTTGCGCAGCTCCTCGACGGTGGTAGTAAAGAGTTTGGATCTGCGTTCCATACGGCTACGGAGCTGTGCGCCGGATACGATGGCCAGCACCAAGTAGAATCCCGCCACACAGGCCGTCGCCGCGATCCGGTGCTCATCCCAGAACACAGCGACCACCAATACCGAAAAGAAGATGAGGGCCAGAGCCGCGAAGAGGAAGGTGCCAGCCGCCCAAGCGGCCAGGCTGCCCAGGCGCAACCCCTCCTCCTCCAGTTCGTTCGCCACGATCTCGACGCGCGTGGCGATGATGTCCACCAGCGTCGCCACGAAGTTCCTGGCAGACGCCAGGACCCCATGACTCGGCCGCGGCGTGGCGGCGAGGCCCTCTTCGATCATGACTTGGAGGACGACCCCAGGCGCGTGACCAGGAAGCCCAGTACGAATCCCACACCGCCGGCGATGGCCACCGACTGCCAGGGATTGCCACGCACATAGTCGTCGGTCGCCTTGGCGGTGGCGCGGGTGCGGTCGACCACCGTCTGCTGCAGCGTCACCAGGCGGTCCTTGGCGTCATTGAGGCGTTCCGCCATCTTCGCGCGTGCCGCGGCCACTTTCTCACCGCCCGACGCGGCAGTCGCGCCCAACAGTTCTTCCGTATCTGCTATCAATGCCTCGAAATCGGTGATCAGTCTTTCCTTGCTGGCCTGCTGTTGTCTGCTCAAGGTGGACATGGTTTCTGCGCTCCTTTGGCTCGAGTGATCACGGGAATGCCCGTTCCGCTGCTGTGTCATGGTCAGACACTCGGTCTGCCGCGGCGGCCGATCCCGAAGATCAGCGACAGCAGGAACAGGACGACGAATATGAAGAACAGGATCTTGGCGATTCCCGCCGCGCCCGCCGCGATGCCGCCGAAGCCGAAGATGGCGGCGATGATGGCGATGACGAAGAAGACTCCGGCCCAGTAAAGCATGGTGGTGCTCCTTGAAATTATTGTGCTTCGAGACAAACTAGCGCGCGCCGCCCACGGGTTCTGTGCGTTCGTGCACAGAGAACCGCGTGGCGGTTATGTCCCACGCGCATCGATGCTGTGCATAAGGCGCCGCACATACGACATTACTTATGTGGATTTACCGGCGTGAACGCACGACCATACGGAGGACGTGCCGGGCTGCGAAGGCGATGAGCATAAGGACGGATCGTTAGGCGAGTCTCGCTGACGAAGTTCGATCGGTTAGCTCAGCGTTTCCGTCTTGAATCACGTTTGAGGGATGGACATGCCGGTGCACATGCCGCGACGACGAAGACGAGGTTCGAGTGTGAAGGTCTCTGGTTTGCAGGATCAGCCGCTTTCCATGAAGCGGCGTATCAGGTACCGGTCTCTTCTGCGATGATCGCCGACAAGTCCACATTGTGAGCCTTGGGGTCGACATTGCCCTTGAGCCCCCAACGAGTCATCAGGTTGGGATCCATGGTAGAGAGGCTGAGGAGCATGCGCGGCCGCGTGTCCTTGCCCCGTTCGTCGCGTACCACCATGATGACCGGCTTCAGCCTCGAGGCCGGTGTGGATGACACCACCACGGCCAGCGCGCCATTGTTGCACTGCACCAGGCTGCCGATGGGATAGATACCGAGACAGCGGATGAACTCCTGCACCAGATCCTTGCCGTATGCATCCGCGCCTTCGGTGCGCAGCACCGCTAGCGCATCCGCCGGCGTCTTGGCTGTGTGATAAGGAGTCTCACTGGTGAGGCTGTCGTAGGCATCCACCATGCTGACGATGCGTGCACCCAACGGTACTTGGTCGCCGGCCAATCCGTCCGGGTAACCTTTGCCGTCTATACGCTCATGGTGATGCCGGACGATCTCCAGCACCTTGTCCGGCAGTTGCCGGGTGAGCTTCAACACCGCTTCGCCATCTGCAGGGTGCCGACGGACCACCTGCATCTCAGCCTCAGTGAGGCCTCCTGCCTTGTCCAGGATGGCAGGCGGTAGCCTCACCTTGCCGATGTCGTGCAACATGGCACCCTGCCCCAGCACGTTGAGATCCGCCTCCGACATGCCGATATGCTTGCCGAAGGCGATGCACAGGATCGCGGTATTGAGGCAGTGACTCGCGGTCCGTTCATGCTTCAGACGCAAATTGGCGAGCCACAGCATGGAATTCGGATTGGCGGTCACCGCACTCACCATCTGAGTGACAGCGCCTTTGGTGTCCTTGGTATCGAGGGTCTTGCCGAGCCGCGCCTCATCCAAGACGCGGTTGATGTTGGTGCGCGCCAGTTGCTGGGTCTGCGCTACTTGTTTGATGTCACGCTGGAATCCGGTGGCTTCGGTTGGCCCGTGGCTGGTGATGGTGGTACTTACAGTGGGGCCCACCGCCACTGGATGAATCGCCGCTTTCAGGGAGGCCGGCGTGGATTGGGACTCCTCGATGAACACGAACTCGCATTCTTCGCGCAGTTTGGCCAGGTCCTCGTCATTCTCGATGGCGAAACGCTGGAATAGGAACGAACTCTCCTCCCAGGGCTTGTCCAGCTCGGCCACATACATGCCGATCACCAGTTCGGAAACATTTATCTTGCGACGCATGTCGGGTCCCTATACCACGAGGCCGCAGGAAAAGAGCCGGCTTCATGCCGCGCCTCCCAGGAGCCGGGGAAAATATCGCCTGGGATTTTACCTAAATATGGTCGAGACTGCCCAAGCCCCGCATTTCTGGCCCCGTGCAGACCGTGTCTAGAACTGGATCTCTTCCAGCATCAGGTTCCAGGTGTGGATGCCGTATTCCAGCGGGTCCACGAGCCTGTGGATGCCCCACCGCGCAGCCAGCGCCTCATCCGAGTGCTTCGAGAGATCCGAGAGCATCCGCGGCTTCTCGAAGCGTCCTTCTTCGTTGCGTATGAACATCACCATCGGTTTCAGGCGAGCTTCCGGATTGGACGCCACCACCATCACCACTGAGCCCGAATTGAGTTCCACCAGGCTGCCTACGGGATAGATACCGAGACAGCGGATGAATTCCTCCACCAGCTCCGGACCGTATTCTTCGCCCGCTTCGATCTTCAGCAAGCGCAGCGCCCCAGCGGGAGTCATGGGCAGGCGATAATAGCCGCCGACCATGCTGTCATAGGCGTCGGTTATGGCTACGATACGCGCGAGTTCAGGTACGCTGCCGCCGTAGAGACCTTCGGGGTATCCGCTGCCATCGGCACGCTCGTGGTGATATCGCACGATGTCCAGGACACTCTTGTTCAACTGTCCGGTGGCATTCAGTACCTGGTAACCCTCCTCGGCATGCTTGCGCACCATGCTTCGCTCGTCGTCCGTAAGAGCCACAGGCTTCTCCAGCATCGCGGGCGGGACGTGCGTCTTGCCCAGATCATGCAGCAGACCGCCCAGACCCAGCGCCATCGTATCTGCCCGGCTCATCCCATGGTGGCGTGCGAATACCATGGACAACACCGCCACGTTAAAGTTGTGGCAGGCATTGGCCTCGTGCGGGAACTGCAGGTTGGTGATCCAAAGCAAGGTGTTCTGGTTCTTCGCCAGGCTGTCTTGCATGGCCTGAACCACTTCCTTGGCGACATCCAGATCCAATGAGCGCTTATTGCGCACGTCCTCGAAGAGACGGTGCAGGCATGCGCGTGCGCGGCCATAGATCTTGGCTCCCTCGCGGATGCCCGAGATGAAGTCGGACTTGCTCTTGCGTTCCTGCTGGAGCGCATTGCGGATGTCCGTGGTGGTGTCTTCGGGCTGGAATGCGGTCTTGGCCATGCCTATCCCCTGCGGTCGCGCATTTGCGCACCGGCATAGATGTTGGCGTCGGCGAATGGCCTTCCCTGGTGATCTGCTGGATGGGCCGGATGCGGCTCACCGCCGCGGCCCGTGGCTCTCCGATCCCTCTCTTCTGAGCATCGCCTGCGCCCCCGCCGGATGCTTCATGCCCTAGTTTATACCGGAAAAACCGCGTAGCTTCATGGCTTGTTCCCGTCATTGTTTTGCACACATCGTATCCCCCCCTCTCCCAGGGAGCCTGTCCATGCGCTGTGTCCGTCTGCTCGCCCTCGCCTGCCTGCTCAGCGTCTCCGCAGCCTGGGCCACCGAACCCCCGCCTCCACAGGAGTTGCCCGACCTCGATACGTACATCCAGCAGGCCATGAAGGTCTGGAAGGTCCCGGGTCTCGCGATCGCCGTGGTGAAAGATGACAGGTTAGTCTGGGCCCGTGGCTTCGGCCGTCGAAACATGGACTACCCGCGGCCGGTGGATGCCAATACTTTGTTCGGCATCGGCTCCAATACCAAAGCCTTCACCGCAGCAGCACTCGGTACCCTCGTGGCGGCCGGAAAACTTGGCTGGGACTCGCATATGACGGAGCTCCTGCCCGGCTTCCAGATGTATGACCCTTACGTGACACGCGAAGTGACACTGCGCGACCTGCTCAGCCATCGCAGCGGTACCTGTGGCGACGATGGCGTCTGGTATGCCACCGACCTCGAGTCCAAGGAGATCATCGCGCGGCTGCGCTACCAGAAACCGTCCTACAGCTTCCGCTCCCAGTTCTGCTACAGCAACAGCCTCTATATGACTGCCGGCGAAGTGATCCCTCAACTCACGGGTATCAGCTGGCATGACTACGTGAAGCAGCGGTTCTTTGGGCCTCTGCACATGCAGAACACGGTCACCAGCATCGCCGCCTTCACCAAGACCACCGATGTCGCGTCGCCCCATGCTGAGGTGGATGGAAAGCTCCAACCTATCGCCTGGGACAATACTGACAACATCGATCCGGCAGGCGCCGTCGACTCCAGTGTCACCGACATGGCGCAATGGCTGCGCATGCTGTTGGCAGACGGTCGCTATGACGGCAGTCAGGTATTGGATCCGGCCGTGATCCGGGAGATGGAGACTCCCCAGATGCTCATCGGTGGCAGCGACGGGGAGGCCAAGTTCCTCAGTGCCCTCAATCCGGATAGCCGTTTCTATGCCTATGGATTCGGTTTCTTCATGCAGGACTACGCCGGAACCAAAGTGTTATGGCATTCCGGACACATCGACGGCATGAGCGCGGGACTCGGGATGGTGCCCTCACAACACCTGGGCGTGGTGGTGCTGAGCAACATGGATCAATGCTGGTTGCCCATGGCCCTCGTCTGGAGAGTGATCGATGGTTATATGGGCCGTCCACCGAAGGATTGGAGCACGGCGATACAGAATGCGGTGGCACCTGCCTATGCGGCCGACAAGGCCGAGCAGGACGCGCTCGCGAGAGCCTATGAGCCGGGCCCCGCGCCGCTTGCACTGGCCGCCTATGTCGGCACGTATGGCAACGACCTGTACGGCAACATCACCGTCACGCTCGAGCATGGCAAGCTCGTGCTGCGCGCCAGCAGGCGCTTCGTAGGCGAGATGACGCATTGGAACCATGACACTTTCCAGGTCACATGGGACTACAGCTACCTTGGTAAGAGCTACGTGACCTTCAGCCATGATGTGCAAGGGACTCCGGTAAGCCTGAGTGTGGAAGGCCTCGCTACATACATGCGCGTCGCGGAACCCGCGCCGGCCGGACAGTGATCAGCGTCCGAAACGCGCCAGCGAATAGCCGCTGAGGTCGATCTCCGGTTCGCGTCCGGCCATCAGGTCCGCCACCGCGCGGCTGGAGCCGGCACAAAGCGTCCATCCCAGGGGGCCATGACCCGCATTCAGGAACAGGTTTGGATAGTGAGTGGTGCCCAGTAAGGGCGGTCCATCGGCAGTCATGGGACGGAAACCGTTCCAATTCTCGACTTCCGCAGCTGTCGAGATCGCTGGCAATAGGCGCGCGGCGTGACGGATCAAATGCGCGCTGCGCCGGGGATTGGGTCGCGCATCGAAGCCGTTGAACTCCGCTGTGCCCGCGATGCGCAACCGGTCTCCCAATGGCGTCACGACGAGCTTTTGCTCGAAATCCACCAAGGGCAAGCTCAACCGCTGTGAGCTTGGCAGACGTAGCGTCGCCGAATATCCCTTCACTGGATAGATGGGAAGCCTGAGTCCGAGCGGCGCCGCCAATGCTGCGCTGGCGCTTGCAGCCGCCAGTAGATAGGCGTCAGCCGTCATCTCACCCTGGCTGGTCTGCACCGCGGCGATGCCATCCGGGCCTCGCCGGAACCCCGTGACCGTGATGCCATGGCGGAACTGCACGCCCGCTTGCGCCGCCAGTCTTGCCAATGCGCAGGCGAAAAGGTATGCATCACCGCTGCCGTCGTCCGGATAATAGATCGCGCCCACCAGTTGATCGGCTACCGGAGCCAGCGCAGGCTCGAGCGCCGTCGCCTCGTGCGGCGCGAGCTCGCGGTGTTGCAGGCCCATGGGCACCAGTGAGCGCGCCAAGGTAGCGGAGTCACCGAAGGCGTCCGCATCGCGGAAGATCTTCAGGGTGCCGGTGTCCTGGTGTGGATAATCCAATGACACGCTGTCACGTAATTCCCGCAGCACGCGCAGACTATAGAGTCCCAGGCGCAGGTTGGCCTCGGTGGCGCGCCACCAGGGCGCAGCCCGGGAGGCCGCCAAGAACTTCAGTCCCCAGCGCCACATGCCCGGTAAGGCGCGGGCCCGCAACAACAACGGCGAATCCTCGCGCCACATCCGTAGCAGGTACAGCCACGTGCCCGGCGCGTTCCATGGATCCGACTGGCTGGGCGTAAGCAACCCGCCGTTCGCGAAACTGGTCTCCAATGCGACGCCTTCGCGCTGTTCCACCACCGTCACATCGAAGCCGCGTGCGGCAAGGAACCAAGCGCTGGTCACACCCATCAAACCACCGCCGATCACGAGCACCTTGCGTCCCATCGAAGTGCTCAGTCTTCCTTGATGCCGAACTGCCGCTGGAAGAATTCCACGGTGGCCTCGTCCGCCGTTAGCCACGACGCGTGACGCAGGAAGCCATGGATCTCGTTGGGAAATACCAGTTCCTCGTAATGCACGCCCTTGTCCTGCAGGCGATTGGCGAGATCGATCATCTCGTTGAAATAGACGTTGCGGTCATCATCGCCCTGTATCAGCAGCACCGGGGACTTCCAGTTCCTGACCGAGGCGATGGGTGAGGAAAGATACGCTTGCTTGAATGCCTGCTGACGATCGCCCTGCTCGTAACGCTTGTGGCCGCCGGTGTACCAGTCCGAGAGCTCGTAGGACCAATCATGTACCCCGTGGAAATCCACACCAGCCTTGAAGATGTCCGAGTTGCGGGCCAAGCCCATGGCGGTGAGGTAACCGCCATAGGAACCACCCCAGATACCGATGCGCTTCGCATCCACGCGCTTGCCGCGCATCAGGAACCTCGCCCCCGCCACAACATCCTGATATTCGGACGCGCCGGTCGGACCCCAGTGGGCCGGATGATGGTAATCGTGGCCGTAGCCGACACCGAGCCGGTAATTCACGGAGAGCACGACGAAGCCATGGCTCGCGAGATATTGGTTCACCGCATAGGCATTTGAGTAGTAGTCCATGTAATGCCAGGTGAGCAGCATCTGCCGCGGCGGGCCCCCATGCACAAAGACGATGCCGGGCTCCCTGGATGCACTTCCTGCCGCGGCGAACAACTGGCCATGAACTTCCAGTCCATCGGCGGACTTGAAGGTGACGGGTTGCGGCGTGACGAAGCCGGTGGCGGGGAATCCTGCGGGTATGCTCTCCTGGTCCTCTGGCTGCCAGTCAGCCTTATCCATGTGTCCGATCATCACCAGCGGCGGCCGCTGCACTCCCGCCTGGATGAATCCCAAGGTCTCGCCATCACCGGCGAGTTTGGGTGTCCATTCGCTGGTGGTGCCCCGGGTCAAAGCCACGGCCGCGCCACCCGTTGCGCTCACCATATAGAGATGGCGCCGGTCCTGATCGCCGGCGAGGTCGCCGGTGTTGGCGCTGTAGACCACGCGGCTGCCGTCCGGGGCCACGCTGACATGCTCCACCATGAACTTGCCTGGCGTTAGCAGCCGGGGCGTGCCCCCGCCGGAAGCGATCGTATAAAGATGAGGCCAGTTGTCGAGGTCAGCGAGGAACAGCAGCCGGTCGCCTGCCAGCCAATGCAGGTTCGCCTCGCCTTCCGTCTCAGGATAGGAACCGTGCAAGGTCTTCGGACTCTGCCAGACCAACGAAGCCTTGGCACTGGCAACATCACCCAACCAGATGGACCAAGGATTCGGCACCTGCTTCAGGATGGATTGTGGCGCACCGGCATCGCCAGGCATGCGCACGAAGGCGATGCGGTTGCCATCCGGCGACCATACCGGCATGAAGTCGCGATTGGTGCTTGGCGCGAGATATTCGATGGGTGTCCTGTCGTCCCGGTAGATGCCGATGAAGCTATGGTCTTCACGGTCCGAGACGAAGGCCAGCGATGTACCGTCCGGTGACCAGGCGAGGTCCGAGGCATGCCCGCGATCGAAGAACAGCGCCTGGGGCTTGGGGCTGCCAGCCAGAGGCGACCACCAGACGCTATGCTCACGGATGAAGGCCACCTTGCTGCTATCAGGTGAGATGGCGGGCGCATCGCCCTCGCCCAGCAAGGTCTGGGTATCGTCCTTGAGGAAGATGACCCAGACCTGCACCGCCGGCTTGACGGGGGAAGAGTCCGGTTCCGGTTCCAGAGGCTCCGGCCAGTTGGCGTCGTGGTCACCGCCCCGGACAAACAGCAGGTAGTTGCAGTCCGGTGAGAACCGCAGCTGGGTGATCTCCTGTCCATCATCTGCGCTGTAGTGGGTGAGCTGATGGGGGGTAGCCCCGGGCCCATCCACCATCCAGACGTTGCGTACCCCGCCCTCGTTCTGTACCCAGGCCAAGGCGGTTCCCTTGGGCGCCGCCACCAGTTCCTGGGGGTATGGGTAGCTCAATGCCTGAGCCAAGGTGAAGCCGCCGACTTCTCCACCGAAGACGGGGGAACTGAGACACAGAGCGGTCAGGACAAATACCAAGCGGCGCAGCATGTGGGCGCTCCTCGTGAGGTCGGAAGTCCTAGGGCGGGGGCACTGTAACATTGAGGGGCGGCGTTATAAAAGTTAGAATAAAATCCTATTAATCAATGTATTAACAACTATTTTTAATCTTAATTCGCATGCATCAAAGCCAGCGCCGCACCGCCCAGCCGATCGTTTCCAGGAACCGAAACCAAGGATGTCGATCTGCCCACCGCCTGGACTGGATCCGGACTGACTGTGCCAAATCCGCCTGGAAGTCCTGCTCTAGCCGATCGACCAGGGTGCGGGCAGTGCTGACCAGGGTCAGCTCGTAGTTGAGGAAGAAGCTGCGATAGTCCACGTTGGCCGTACCCACGGTGCACCAGTCCCCATCCACCACCAAGGTCTTGGCATGCAACATCCGCGGCATGTACTCATGGATCTGTACCCCCGCGGCCAGCAAGTTGCTGTACAGGGCGTGGGCAGCCCACTGCACCACGCGGGCTAGTCTCTCGTCGATCCGGTGCGGCACCAGCAGCTTCACCTCCACGCCACGCCGGGCTGCCCGCATCAGCTCACGCCGGGTGCGGCGGTCAGGCACGAAATAGGGCGTGGTCAGGTGGATATAGTGCCGGGCTTCCGCGAACTTGCGGCCATAGAGCCGATGCAGGTGGTTGCGGCCACGCCGCGAGTGGTTGGTGATCAGTACGCCGTCCAGTACCGGGAGTTCGGGATATGGCAATAGTTGGTTGCGCCAGAACGCGTCGAACAGGACCTGCAGGGTCCGCGCTGCCGCTCCCGTCACCCGCACTTGTGTATCGCGCCAGCGGGTCTTGCCGAACACCGCCAGGGAGTTCTCGCG
>DATIVR010000001.1:0-6898 GCA_035465695.1 Gammaproteobacteria bacterium | reverse complement strand
AGTGGGGAATGTGCACTCGTTACTCCTTCATCCCCCAGGAAATCCGGCGTAAGCCGCTCCCACCGGACATCTCCTTTCCCAACGACGAGCCGGAGCCACGCTATAACATCGCGCCGCACACAACTCGCGCAGTCGCGATGCCGCGGGCGACGCCTACGTGGTCCAGCGAAATTGGACCACGGGAACTTGGGAGGGGATAGCCCCTCCCCTCGTTCCGGCGGCGATCAGCGGTTCGGCACCGGCAGGATCTCCATGATCTCCACCGCGTCGCCCGGGAACAGGCTGAAGTGCGGGTGGTCCAGGAACATCTTGGCGGCAGCCTCCTGGGACTCCGCCTGCACCACCACGTAAGCGGCGAGATTGTTGCGGATGTCCTGGATGCCCGCCGCCGAGACCTGCTTGGTCTTGCCCAGGGGACCGCCGCCCTCGACGATGGCCTTCCCGTGCTTCTCGGCCCACTTCGTCCAGGCCTCCATGCCCGCCTTCTCCTGAGCCTTGCGGGCCTCGGGATCGGCGAACTTCTGCAGCCACTTGTCGTACGCGCCGGTGGTGCCGGTGTACATGGCCAAGAACTTCTTCATATCAGACTCCTTCTATATATATGGTGTTGATGTTCTGTCCGCGGCGGCGCGTGAACAAGCTGCCGCAGCGCTCAGGCGGTCCGCGCCCGCGGCGGCTCCGGCCAGGGGTCGGCCCAGGCGGGGATGCGGTCGAGCCGGTCGAGCCAGCGCACTATGTGGGTGAAGTCCTGCAGCGGCATGTCCGCCTCCCGCCATTGGCAGGCCATGGAAGCGAGCTGGAAATCCGCGATGGTCAGCCGGCCGCAGGCCACGTAGTCACGGTCCCGCAGGTGACCATCCAGCACCTTGGCATAACGCTGCAACTCCGGGACGCGGGTATTGAGCAGTTCGAGATCTGGCGGTCCGAGGTTGAACATCTTCTTGACCACGTGCTCGAAGTAGAAGTCACCCACGGCGCGGTTCCAGTGGCAGTTGTTCCAAGATAGCCAGCGCAGCACTTCCACCTGCTCGGCCGGCGCCTTGGCCGGCCACATGTCGGAGCCGGCCTTGATGCAGAGGTAGGCCATGATGGCGGAGGCTTCCCAGAGCACCGTATCCCCGTCCACCAGCGTCGGGGCTTTCATGTTCGGGTTGAGGGCCGCATATTCGGGTGTCCGCAGGCCCGGGCCGGTGAGCTGGATCGACTCCACGTCCAGCCCCAGGTGCTTGACCAGCGCCAGTACGCGCCGCGGCGATTGTGTCTTGATCCAATAGATCTGCATGCGAGCCTCATGCGATGGGATGATGGTGGACATGGTGCGCAGGGAGTAAAATATGTTCAAGAACATCTTTTGATCGGAAACGCCATGCCCTATACGGCGCAACACAAGGCCCGCACCCGCGCCCGCATCGTGGATTCCGCGCGCCGGCTGTTCAACCGCCACGGCTTCGAACAGGTGTCCATCGACCAGATCATGCAAGAAGCAGGCCTGACCCGTGGCGGCTTCTACAACCACTTCGCCAGCAAGGATGCGCTCTATTCCGAAGCGGTGGCGAGCTTCATGACCTGCAGCCCATTCCATGCCGAACTGGCGAAGGCCGAACCGCCGGTGACCGATGCCGTGGACCTGGCGCACATGCTGGTGACGCTGTACCTGAGCGACGAGGTGTTGGGCGACAAGGACCAGCATTGCCCGCTCTACGCCCTGCCTTCCGACGTGGCCCGCGCGGGTCTGAAACCGCAGAAGGCTTATACGGACCTGATCCGCGGCATGGCCGGCATCTTCCGTCAGGCGCTCGCCGGCGCACGGGACGCCGAGCGGCGCGCGCAGACCATCGTCTCGCTCTGCGTCGGCGGCATGGTGCTGGCCCGCACCACCCACGATGCGGAACTGCGCAAATCCCTCAGGGATGCGGCCAGGCGGCAGGCCCTGGAGTTGCTGGAACGCTAGACAGTTATCCTCGTCAATCGATCGCAGGAGCCAACATGAAGAAGATCGCCATCGAGCAAGCCCCCATCCGCCACGGCACGAGCTATCCCGCGCCCCATGATCAGCCCTGCAAAGATCGCAAGCGCTGGAAGCTCGGCGATGCCGCCGGACTCACGCAGTTCGGTGTGAACCTGCTCAGGCTTGCGCCAGGGGTCTGGTCATCCCAGCGACATTGGCATCACACGGAAGACGAGTTCGTGTACGTGCTGGAGGGAGAAGTGGTGCTGGTGACGGACGCCGGGGAAGAGACGCTACGGCCCGGCGATTGCGCCGGCTTCAAGGCGGGCGAAGAGAACGGTCATCACCTCCAGAACCGCAGCAACAAAGAAGCCGTGCTGCTGGAAGTGGGCAGCCGCAACCCGAAGGGCGATGGAGTGGAATATCCGGACATCGACCTCAAGCTGCCGCTCAACGAGAAGGGCTGGCGACATAAGGACGGGAAGCCCTATTGACCGAACGCCTCCAGGCCCGCGCTATCTGGCGAGGGCAGCCGCCGTGGCGGTATGCCACTCCTGGATCATGGCCTGGTAGTGCTGCCGTTCCAGAAAGTCCGCCACGAAGTGCTGGCCTTCCGCGCTAACGGCGGTGAGGGTGTAGCGCACGCTCACATCAGTGCCACCCTTCGGGTTGGAGGTGCAGATGACGTCCACCAGCCCCATGTTCGAGCCTTCGGCGAGGCGGGCGTAGCTGGCGCGGCCTTCCGCCGGACGATAGTCCGTGACGATCCAGGTGGTGACCTTGCCACCATGGGAGGTGCGGAACACGCTGCCGCGCTCCCCCGCTCCACTCAAGATCTCCGGGTCCCAGCCTTCCGCCCAGCTGCGCTCGCCTTCCGCGGTGAAGAGCGGAATCACCTTG
Source organism: Gammaproteobacteria bacterium (assembly GCA_035465695.1). Classification (GTDB taxonomy): domain Bacteria; phylum Pseudomonadota; class Gammaproteobacteria; order Natronospirales; family REEB76; genus DASUBN01. The sequence goes on along the minus strand of DATIVR010000001.1, from coordinate 4,050 downwards.
GCCAGGGGCGCGTCCAGGTGGAAACTCTCGACTTGGGTCTGCGGTGCGGCGGCCATGGCGTAGTTGCTCCCTAAGATGACGGCGACAAGCGGCAGGAAGGCAGAGCGAAGGCGCGGCATGAGGCACTCACCGACGGTTAGGTGGTACTAATGTACCATGGTACCGCTCTCAGAGCCACCCTCACCGCTTAGGGTGTCGCCTCGTCCCTTTGCCAGTAGCCGACGACCCGCGCAGGCGATCCGCGAAGGACTCGTCCCGGCAGGCCTGTTCCATCCGCCACAGGGCCTCGAAGAGGCCGGACGCGGCTTCGTCCAGCAAGGCCTGGGAGGTCTCGCCCATCCGCTTCAAGGCCTTGCGCAGTCGCCGCACTTCCGCCGTGCCTGCGGCCGTGAGCGCGATGACGGTGCGCCGCCGGTCCGCCGTGTCGACGCGGGTCTTGATGAAGCCCTGCTCCTGCAACTGTTTGACCCAGGTGATGACCAAAGGATGCGATTGCCGCAGGAGCCTGGCGAGCTCAACCACGCCGAGGGGACCGTGTTCCTCGAGCGCCAGCAAGGTGGAGGTGGTGCGCGGCGGCGCGGTGACTCCCACCTCGGGATACCAGGCTTCGGCACCGCGCACCAGTTCGTCCGAGAGCCTGCGCAACAGGTGCGCGAGATAGGCCGGCCCGTGGCTGCGGATGAAGTCCTGGCTTAGGTCCTCGTCAGTGTTCGCTCCCATGGCTCACCCGGCTTGAATGCGGCAGATATTTATGTAAGAGTTTACCTAAGTTACCGCCCGCGGGATATCCCCATGCGTCTCTTCCCTCTCTTTCTCCTCGTCACTTCGTTCATGGCTGCCTCGGCTGCATCCGCGGCGCCCCAGACACCAAGCACCTGTGCGGTGGGCATCTACCAACTCGACGATGGCAGCAAGCTGGACGTGGGCATCAGCGTGGCCGGCCACCTGCGCTGGCGCAAGGAAGACGGCACCACGGGGCTGATGACGCAGGACGGGAAAGGCGCCTGGACCAGCAGCCTGGGCTGGACTGATCGCCCGGACGGCAAGCGTCTCAGTTTCGATTGCAGCAAAGGCACCGTGAGCTTCGCCGGCGTGGCGGGCAAACGGATCCCGCTGAAGGTCACCGACGTGACCTTCCAGGGCGCCGGCGTGCCGCTGGCGGGACGCCTGGTGATGCCGGAGGGTTCCGCCCGCGTGCCGATCGTGGTGCTGATCCATGGCTCGGAAGACGACTCGGCGCTGGACTTCTATTCCCTGCAGCGGCAGTTCCCCGCCGATGGGATAGGCGTGTTCGTGTATGACAAGCGCGGCACCGGAAAATCCGGCGGCACCTATACCCAGGACTTCCTGCTGCTGGCAGACGACGCCATCGCGGCGGTGCAGGAAGCCAAGCGTCTGGCCGGCGCGCGCGCCGGCCGCATCGGCTACCAGGGCGGCAGTGAAGGCGGCTGGGTGGCGCCGCTGGCGGCGAAGCTCTCGCCGGTGGACTTCGTGATCGTGGGATTTGGTCTCGCAGTATCCCCGCTGGACGAGGACCGGGAGGCCATCGAATATGACATGCGGAGCAACGGCTACGGGCTGGAGGTGCTGGCCAAGGCCATGCAGGTGGCTGACGCCTCGGCGGCGATCATGCTCAGCAACTTCCGCACGGGCTACGAGCAGCTGGATGCGCTCAAGGCCAAGTACGGCAAGGAACCCTGGTTCAAACACGTGCACGGGGACGTGACCTGGGCCTTCCTGACGTGGCCGACCGAGACCGTGAAGGAGAAAGGCCCATTGCTCTTCGCCGGCGTGCCGCTGCAATACGACCCCATGCCGGTGCTACGCAACCTGGACACCCCGCAACTCTGGATCCTGGGTGCTGAAGATGCAGACGCTCCGAGCGCCGAGACCGGCGAGCGCCTGAAGGGGCTACGGAAGGCCGGGAAGCCGATCACCCTGGCGGTGTTCCCGCATGCGGAGCACGGCATCTACGAATACGAGACCGCGCCGGATGGCATCACCCGCCTGGACACCCGCAACCCGGAAGGCTATTTCACGATGATGCGGGATTTCATCCTGGACCAAGGTTTGAGAGACCAAGCGTATGGCGACAGCACGGTCTATCGTGCGGCGACGAAGGGTGCGGAGGCGAGCCATTGAAGGCTGACAGGAGTGGCTACGAAATGAGGATACCTGACGCCGCTCCGGAGTACCGCTAGAGCTTGCTGAGGCCGAGTTCCAACTGGTCGAGGGAGTCGCGCCACATCTGTGCGTAAGGGTGCGGCTCGATAGCCAATCCTGACTGCTTTGCCAGGTGGCCGGCCTCACAGGCGGCCATGCGGCGCTGCAGATAGCGGCGTTCCATGGGATTGCGGGCCAGCGCCAGTGCGGCGCGGAAATACTCCCGCGCGTCGTCGAAGCACCGGCGGCGATACTCGAACTCACCCAAGGCCGCCGGGTAGAAAGGGTATATCGACAGGCAGTCGCGGGCTTCGATGGCATGGATCGCCGCCAGTCCCTGCTCGGCCCCGTCACGCTCACCGATGGCGATGGCCCGGTTGAGGGCGACGATGGGCGAAGGACGCTTCAGCAGCAGCGCGTCGTAGAGACCCACGATGGCGTGCCAGTCGGTATCTTCGGACCGTGCAACGCGCGCGTGTTCCAGGGCGATGCCGGCCTCCAGGTGGTATTCGCTGAGCTCCCCACCGGTGGCGGAAAGCTGCAGCAACTTCAGTCCCTGGCCCATGAGCCCCGAATCCCAGCGGGTCCTTTCCTGGTGTGCGAGTGCCAACAGATCGCCTGTCGGCCCCACGCGGGCGGGCAGGCGTGCCGCATGCAGGCACATCAGCGCAGCCAGCGCGTGGGTGGCCGGCTCGGCGCCCTGGGGATGCCCGAGCAGCAGCGTCACCAGGCGGATGGCTTCGCGGCAGAGCTCGGCATTGACGGCGGCGGGCGAGGCGCCGTGATAGCCCTCGTTGAATAGCAGATAGAGCGCGCGCCGCACGCTCGGCAGCCGCGCCGTGAATTCCCGCGGCGTGCGGGTGTCGAAGAGCGTCTTGGAATCGGCGAGGGTCTGCTTGGCGCGCTGGATGCGTTTTTCCATGGCATCCGGCTTGGCGACGAACGCGCTCGCGACCTCTCCCACGCTGAACCCGCACAAGATGTGCAGGATCAGGGCCACCTGCGCGTTCTCCGCTATGGAGGGATGGCAGCATGAGAACATCATCCGCAGCAGGTCGTCCTTGAACTCGCCGGGCTGGAGCAGCTCCTCCACGGTGGCGGCGAGCGCCCCTTCGGAATCCAGCAGGCGGCCCAGTTCCGGGGCGAACTTGCGGGCCGTGCGCTGGCGCCGCAGCGCGTCGAGCGCGCGGTTCCTGGCCGTGGCCATCAACCACGCTGAGGGATTCGCCGGCGTGCCGCGGATTCCCCACACCTCCAGGGCGCGGACGAAGGCATCCTGGACCACGTCTTCCACCAGATCCAGGTTATGCACGCCGAACAGGCGCGTCAGCGACGCGACCAGGCGGCCATATTCGTGGCGGAAGAAGTGCTCGCCCGGTTGCATCTACATCTCCAAGGGCAGCACCGGCCTGACTTCGATGGAACCGCCGGACTCCAAGATCGGACAGCCTCTCGCGAGATCCGTGGCCTGCTGCAGGTCCTGGGCGGTGATCAGGGTGAAGCCGCCCACCACGTCCTTCGCCTCCGCGAAGGGACCGTCGCTCACGAGCTTCCGGGTGCCCTTGATGACGCTGCCCGACTTGTCGAGCGGCAGCCCGGGGTCCTTGAGATGCCCGCTGGCTTCCAGGTCCTTGAACCAGGCGCGCCATAGATCGACGGTCTTCTGCATATCCTCGGGCGAGGCCGAAGTGTCCCAACCGCGATAGACGAAGGCGAAATCATTCATAGACGTGCTCCAGTAGTTGCTGACAGGCGCGGGCACTAGCCATCCATGGTCCCCATGCTCAGGTTGACGGTCACCATCATCCCGCTGGCCTTGTCGGAAGCCGCGAAGGCCGCCACGTCGGCCAACTCCGCCAGCGTGAGGGCGCGCTTGGGATGGGTGTT